>PAKP01000038.1 GCA_002706985.1 Sneathiella sp.
CCGCCGATGATGCGGCCTTCATCATGAAGAATGCGGGCAAGGTCATCATCGTGCCGGGCTACGGCCTGGCGGTGGCGCAGGCCCAGCATGTGCTGCGTGAGATGGTCGATCTCCTGAAGGAAGAGGGGGTCGAGGTTGTCTATGCCATTCACCCGGTGGCGGGCCGCATGCCAGGCCATATGAATGTGCTGCTGGCCGAGGCGCAGGTCCCCTATGACGAGGTGTTCGAGCTGGAGGAAATCAACTCCGACTTCTCCGGCGCCGATGTGGCGCTGGTGGTGGGCGCGAACGACGTGACCAACCCTGCCGCCCGCGACGACCCGTCCAGCCCGATCTTCGGCATGCCGATCCTCGATGTGGACAAGGCGCGCACGGTGCTGTTCGTGAAACGCTCCATGTCGTCCGGCTATGCCGGGATCGACAACGATCTCTTCTACAAGGACAACACCATGATGCTCCTCGCCGACGCCAAGAAAATGGTCGAGGATATCATCAAGGCGATCTAGCTCGTCATACAGAGCCAAAACAAAAGCCGCTGATGAAAATCAGCGGCTTTTTTGTTGACGTTAAGAAAAATTAAGAGACCCCTTGTATTTGTAACCTATACCTACCATATGTTGTGTGCTCAATGGAATCGGCTACTGAGTCTGACTGTCGAGATTGTCAAGTACAATATTGATCACATCCTCGATGATGCCTTCCGGCGTCAGCGCGGCTTGAATTAATCTGTATAAGATAATGAGCATCGCTCGTTCCTTGTCGGTCATAATAATATACCGCAATGCGTTTTGTAGTCCCGCGTTGGCTAAGTACTATTGATCGAGAATGGTAGCGGTTAGTTGGCGGAATGCGGCGTGCCTTCGGGAGGCGTCTAGTTTATTAACTAGGATTCCGGGACAGAATTAGTCTCCCGAAGTTTGCAATTTGAGGAGGGGGAATTGGAGCAGGAATGGTTCAGGAAAAGGACGTATAAGCATTTCGATCGTCCAGTAAATTCTATATTTGTAGAAAATACTATTGATCCAAGCTTTGTTTCTACTCATTCATTTGCGCCACTTATTCAATTCAATAAAGTTACAAAAAAATACAAACTGTGCGCGGTAGAAAGAAAGCGTAAAGTTGTTAAGAAGTCGCGTGCAATTATGTATGCATCACATAAAGATGCATGTATTTTGTCTTACTATTCCTCCTTACTGGGGAATCTTCTCAACAATTACTACTATGAAAATGATTTGGACGAGAACGTTATTGCTTATCGTTCATTGGGGAGAAGTAACTACGATTTTTCCGCCAAAGCATATAACTTCGCTATGCTAGAGTCACCGGTTTCTGTTCTTGCTTTTGATGTCTCAGGTTTTTTTGATAACCTTGATCATAAGTTGTTAAAATCAAAGCTAAAACGAATACTAAATATGGATGAGCTACCTAAAGATTGGTACGCCATATATAAGTTTGTGACAAAATTTCACTACGTAAAAAAAGACGAACTGAAGTTAATTCCGGCCTTTTTAAAATCTCTAGATACACCCGGTGTCGAGCCAATTGCTACCGTGGCTGAACTAAAAAGAGAAAAAATAAACTTTTATCCAAACCCCACTCATGGAAGAGGTATCCCACAAGGCACTCCAATAAGTGCTACGCTTTCAAATTTATACTTGATGGCTTTTGATAAAGAAATTAAGGACTTTTGCGTATCTATTGGTGCTTTTTATCAACGTTATTCGGATGATATTTTGGTAATTTGCTCTCCTGAGCGAGAGGGCGAGGTTTCTAAGAAGATAAAATATTTAATGGATAGAGAAAAGCTTTCTTTAAATGAAGAAAAAACGGAAATCAGGACTTTTGATAAAAATAAAAGAGAATTTACCCCTTCCGATTTGTCCCAATACCTAGGGTTTTCGTTTGGATATAACGATGTTTTTATTCGACAATCCTCCATGGCCCGACAATGGCGAAAGATGCGCAAGTCGATTCAAAGAACTAAACGTTATGCAGAAATAAATATTCAGAGTGGCAAATCAAACAAAGTTTATACAAAGAAGTTGCGGCGGAAATTTTCGCCTTTGCAATATAGAAATTTTTCTTCTTATGCTCGACGGGGAGCACACGCATTTAATTCTCGTAGTATACTCAAACAGACACGACGTCTTGAAAGAGCATTTGAAATGGAATTGCAGAAAATAAAATCAGATCTTGAAAAGCCTTAACTCCAACGCTTTTTTTGTGATACGGCGCACTTGATCCTTCCGTGGAAAAGCTCATTTCCATGAGGTGGGTTATGGAAGGAGTGTGGCGATGCGCATTTTACTGATCGGGGCGGCGCTGTTCCTGCTCGCGGCCTGTCAGACGACGACGGCGGAGCAGGACCCGAACCTGATGTGCTGCACCTGGGGCAATAACCAGCACCCCTAAGGGTGCCGGCTCGCGCTCAGTAAAGATTTTCCTTATAGGCAACTTCGAGATAGGCGTCGGACTGTTCCGCGTCCATCCCGGCGATCTGATCGGCGAGCACTTGACCGAGTGTCGGGAAGACGTTGCGCTCGACCTGCGTCTCCGGGTCCCAGAGCTTCGAGCGGATCAGCGCCTTCGCGCAATGCATATAGGCCGAGGTGACCTTTATCAGCAGCACCGAGCGCGGCAGCTTGCCATCGACGGCGTGGGCCTTCATCAGCTCCGGATCGGTGCTGATCGTCGCCGTGCCGTTGATGCGCAGGGTCTCGTTGATCCCCGGCACCAGAAAGATCATGCCGACGGCAGGATTACGGAGGATGTTGATCAGGCTGTCGAGGCGGTTGTTGCCCGGCCGGTCGGGAAGGGCGAGGGTGTTATCGTCCAGCACCGTCACGAAACCCGGCGCATCGCCCCGCGGGGAGGCATCGGCCGTGCCGTCGCCGCCATCGGTGCTGAGCACGAGGAAGGGGGAGAGCGCGATGAAGTGACGGCAATGCTTGTCGAGCCGGGGAAGCTCCTTCTGCACGGCGCGTTCCGCCGGTTGCTTGTAGACGCTGTACAGCTCGTCAAAGGTGGTGATGCTGTGCTCACTCATTGTTCTTCTCCCGCTATTTCCGTGTCCGGGACAGGATCGCCCGGGCGCCTTTCTTTGTACAGAAATCTTTGCGCAGGATCAATTGCGGCAAGTCGGGAATGGGGTATAGTCGGGCGATATTCTGTCTCAATGAGGAGGCCTTGCCCGTGTTTTATGACCGCTTCAGTCGTCTGCTGCATCTTCTCTTCGCCGTTGGCATCACCGCGCAGCTGCTGGTCAGCAATGTGATGGAGGAACCGGATGACGGCTATCCCGGGGATTTCTTCTACGAGATACATGAGCGGATCGGCATCAGCATCTTGGCGCTGCTGGTGATCTACTGGCTCTGGTCGCTGGTGCGCCGGGGGCCGCTCAGGCTCGGGCATCTGTTCCCGTGGCTGAGCGCGGCCGGGCGGCGGGCGCTGATCGAGGATATCCGCCGCTATATATCCGCGATCCTGACCGTGACCCTGCCCGGCACGAAGGAGCCGAGCCCGCTCGCCGGGGCGATCCAGGGTCTCGGGCTGCTGGTCGCCACGGGCATGGCCGCGTCCGGCTCGATGATTTTCTTTTTCGCGCCGGAGACGGGGGAACTGCGCGGCGCACTCCATGAGGTTGAGGATATCCATGAAGCCCTCGCCGTGCTGATGTGGACCTATCTCGCGCTGCATGTCGGCGCGGCGCTCCTGCATGAGATTTTCGGCCAGCGTATCTTCTTTCAGATGTTCAGCTTCCGCAAAAAAAAGCCGGACAGCTGAACTGCCCGGCTTTTCCCGCTCCCGGCGGTCTGGCTAGCTGGCCATGGATCGGATATCGGTAAGGACGGCGGCGACTTCCTCGCGCAGCTTGGCGGAGAATTCCGTCAGTTCCCCGACGGAGTCCAGAAGCTGGTTTGCGGAACTGCCGGAGGCGGCCGCCATGTTGGAAACATCGGTGACCGAGCGGGAAACCTCCCCGGTGCTGGCCGAGGCCTGCTGCACATTGCGGGTGATTTCCAGCGTTGCCGAATTCTGTTCCTCCAGCGCCGTGGCCATGACCTGAACCGTCTCGTTGATGCGGACGATCATTTCCTCGATCCGCTTGACTGCTTCGACCGCCTCGGTGGTGGCCGTCTGCATACCGTCGATCTGGCTGGTGATCTGTTCCGTCGCATTGGTGGTCTGGGCGGCCAGGCCCTTGACCTCGGAGGCGACGACGGCGAAGCCCTTGCCGGCCTCTCCGGCGCGGGCGGCCTCGATCGTGGCGTTCAGCGCCAGCAGGTTCGTCTGGCTGGCGATATTGTTGATCAGCTCGATGACATTGCCGATCTCGCCGGCGGAGACCGCCAGCTTGCCGACCACTTCATCGGTTGATTCCGCGACGTCCATCGTTTCCTTCGACAGCTTGGCGGAGACATCCACCTGGCGGGCGATTTCCTGCAAGGAGGCGGAAAGCTCCTCGGCGGCGGAGGCGACCCCGCTGACATTGCCCGCGGCCTGTTCAGAGGCGGCGGCGATGGAGGTGGAGTGACGGTCCGTGTCGGCGGCGCTTGTCACCATGCTCCTTGCCTTTTCCTCCATGGTCGCGGCGGCGCCGGAAATCTGCTGGGCGACCGCATTGACGGAGGTTTCGAGTTTCTGGGCGATGGCCTGGGCGAAGCTGATCCGCTCGGCCGTGGATTTGTCGGCCGCTTCCTGATCGCGGCGTTTTTCCTCCTCGGCGCGCTGCATCTCGGCCTGGCGGCGGCTTTCCGCCTCGGCGGCCTTCTCCTCGGCATCCTTTTCGCGCTGGATTTCAAGGGCCTTGACCTTTTCCGCATTGGCCTGGAAGACCTGCACGGCGCGGGACATATCGCCGACATCATCCTTGCGGTCGAGCCCGACGATGGTGATGTCCTGCTGGCCGTTGGCAAGCGAGGTCATGGCTCCTGTCAGCTGGCTCAGCGGCTTGCCGATAAAGCGGTTCAGAAGGAAGCCGGTGAGCAGCATGATACCGAACAGCGCCGCCCCGGTCAGCAGCAGTTGCTGCATCAGGTTGGCGGACAGCCTGTCATTCAGCCGGTTTAGGCTCCAGGCGACGGCGGCATAGCCGACAAGCTCATCCTTGGGGGTGACAACGGGGGTCAGAACAATCTGGTGCATGCCGGTCATTTCGGAATAGGCGGCATTATCGCCCAGCCCTTCCTTGAGGCGGGCGAAGTCACCGGCGATGTCGACGGTCGGCAGGCTGTCCGACTTATATTCAGTGACGACATTGCCATCGCTATCGAAGGTGACGATATCGGCAAGGACACTGTCCTCATTGCCGACCAGCTCATGATAGACTTCAGCGATTTTATCGGGCTTTTTCCATTTGAGCGCCCCGGAGAGCTGCTCGGCCATCAGGTTGGTGATGGTCAGGTTGTTGGAAATCGCCAGATTCTCAAGGTCCTGACGCTGGTTCTGCAGCCCCAGGAACACGAGAAGCGAGAGACCCATCAGGGTCGTGGCGAAAACGACAAGAAGAATTTTACGGCTTACGGTCAGCTTGACCGCGGCTTTCTTTTTGTCAACTTCGGTGTCCATGGTCGTCGGGGTCTCAACGCTCATCTTGTTTTTATTCCTTTGATAGTGCCTGAAAAGGAGAAATGCGGAGGCCTATTCCAGCATTTCCACATTGACGCCGATGGTGACGGCCCCGATCGGCTGATTGGTGTCAGGATCGACAACGGCGAGGCTGACCTGCGACTGGTAGGTCTGGGAGGAATCGTCGAACTCAACTTCGTCGATCAGGACGGCGGACGGGCCAACGCCATAGGTCTTCTGCCATTTTGCCTCGTCGCCCTGCCAGTAGTCGGAGGTGACGTCGCTCTGGCCGACATTCAGGCCCTTCATGTCCATCACAAAGATCTCGGTATAGAGACCCTGGGCGTTGTTCTTCACATCCTTGAGGTACGCGGAAAGGCTATTGCCGAGGACGGAATTGATCATGCTCTGGTCACCGCCGGCAGTTTCGGCGCGCCATTTCTTGTCCTGGCTGTCGATGTCGCTCTGGCTGAGGTTGGCGGATTTCTTGTTCTGTTCTTTGACGGCGGCGACAACCTGTTCGCTCTGTGTCCAGTTGCGCATGTCGCTGTCGACCATCTTCTGGATGGCGTCGGTATAGTCATTGGCGGCGGCGGTCGATGCCAGTCCGGCAAATGCCGCGATTGCGACAAAAGAGGAAACTGCCTTACGGATCATGGTGTTACTCCAATATTATAAATAATATTCAATAAAAGTCTGTATTCCCGGGTCGATATTTTTGATTTCTCATCCCTGAAAGTATTTCGAGAATACGGGAGAAACTCTTTATTTATGGTTAATCAGCGGACGCGGTGCGGGCAGTGACGCGGCTTGTCAGGCGACCTGACGACTGCGGTCGCGCGGCAGGGAGACGGTGACCCGCGTGCCGTAGCCGAATTCACTTTCGATATTCAGCGTGCCTTCATGAGCGGCGACGAAGGACTGCACGATGGAGAGGCCGAGACCAGCCCCCTCATGGGTGATGAGGGAGTTCGAATGGCCCTTGACGAAGGGGTCGGTGATCTTGGGAAGCTGTTCCTTCCGGATGCCGTCGCCGGTGTCGGCCACGATGATCACCACCTTGTCGTCATCGGCTTCTGCGGTCAGGGTAACCTTGTCTCCCGAATGGGAGAATTTGACGGCATTGGTCAGGAGGTTGAGGAAGATCTGGCGGAGCGCGGTTTCATCGGCGGAGATGACGGGCAGGCTCGCATCCGCGACCATCGTCAGCATGATTCCCTGCTTGCGGGCGCGCTGACGGACCGCTTTCACACAGCTCGACAGGAGATCGAGAAGGGCGACGGGCTCCATCACCATCTGGCGCTTGCCCAGCTCTATCGCCGAGATATCGAGCACCTCGTCGATCAGCGCCAGCAGATGCTTGCCGCTGTGATTGATGTCCTTGGCATACTCGATATATTTATGGTTGCCGACCGGACCGAAATACTGACCGGTCAGGATATCGCTGAACCCGATGATCGCGTTGAGCGGGGTCCGGAGTTCATGGCTCATGGTCGCCAGGAATTTCGATTTCGACTGGCTTGCCTCCTCGGCTTTTAGAAGCGCATCGCGCAGCGCCTGCTCGGTCTTCTTGTTGCTGCTGATGTCGGTCAGGGTGCAGCCGATGGCCGTGACATTGCCGTGATCGTCGATGATCGGAAACATATGACCCAGCGTCGGCATGATCCCGCCGCCAACGACGGGACTGAGATACTCATATTCCGTCATTTCCTTGGTTTCGAGGGTCTGCCGCTCCTGATCCTGCACTTCCTTGCTGTAGGCCTTGGGGAAGAAGTCGGCCGCCGTCCGCCCTTCGATGAGGGCATGTTCCGGATTGAACAGTTCATGCCAGCGGGAGTTGGCATGGATGTAGTTGCCCTTGGCGTCCTTGATGATGATGGCGGAGGGGGTATGCTCGATAAAGGTCCGGAACAGCTTGTCGCTCGCCTTCACTTTCAGCTGACGCACCATCGCGAGATGGATCAGCCAGGCAACGGCGATACAGAGCAGGATGAGCGTGAACAGGACGATCTCGTCGACCATCGTTTCGTAGGCCGCAATCGTCTCGTCCTTCGGCATCAGGTTGATGGTCCAGACCCGGTTGCCAATCAGTATCCATTTGCTCAGCACGTCATCCCGCCCGGCCATGGTATCGACCGTGCCGAAGATGCGCCGGTCCTTGTCCATGAGCATGACGTCATGCTTGCTCAGCAGGGTTTCCGGCATGGCGGCCTGCAGCAGCGGTTCGGTCCGGAAGACGATATTCACGAAGCCGGTCAGCCGTTCCATCTTGATGACCGGGATATAGGCGACAAAGCCGTTTCCGCCCTGGGTCAGCGGGAATGGAATGGTCACCTGCAGACGGCCGGTTGCTTCGGCCTCTGCAATTGCCGCTGCGGCGAACAAGACGTTGCGCACATTCAGGTTCTGCGCTGCTTCATTTCCCTCGAGCGGCGTGACCCAGCGGATCACCCCCTTGGAGTCGATCCAGTTGATCGCCTGGAAATCGGTAAAAAGATCGTGGATATAATCGGTCTGCTTGAGGAATTCCTCGCGATTGGCAATCGTCCCATCGGCCAATCCGTCGCGGAGCTGCTCGCCGATAGCAAGCCGTGTCGATATATGGGATTCCAGCCGCGCCGCGAAATTGGCGAGGTCATTGCGCGCCTCGGTCACATGCCCCTCGGATTCCGATGTCGGGGTCACTGCCCAGGCGGCGACAACGATCAGGATCATGAACACGCCAATGACGGACGGCACCAGCGTCGTCCGACGCGGGAGCCGCCCGAGACCGCGCCGCAGATTGTCAATTGCCGAGTTCATTGTCATCGCTGAATTCTAGTAAACAAACTCCTAATAAATCCTAAACAACTTTCCCAAGTTTTTACCTTTTTTCACCTGTTCCGGGTCCGGTCACATCTCTGTGAAAGTTCCGCTTTCCCGTTGCATTTATAGCATTAATAAAATCTAATTTACAGGGAGCGGGTTACCGCCCCCGTCACACCGCGCGCCGCGCCCGAATTGAAAGGATTTGACCATGTCTTTGCTGAAATCGCTTGCCGCCGCTTCCCTGCTTGTCATGGCCGCCTTTCCGGCCACCGGCGTTGAGGATCCGCCCATGGGCTTCTTCGTCACCAGCGTCGGGCCGGGCAACGGCGGCGACCTTGGCGGACTTGAAGGGGCGGATGCCTGGTGCAGCAGGCTCGCAAGCGACGCCGGCGCCCCGGCGCGGACATGGCGCGCCTATCTCTCCACGCAGGAAGAGGGCAAGCGCGGCATCTCGGCGCGGGAGCGGATCGGCACCGGCCCCTGGTACAATGCGCTGGGCGAGCTGATCGCGAGCGATCTCGATGAGCTGCATCTCAATCCCAATATCGTCGCCCGCACGGCGCTCGATGAAAACGGCAACCGCGTCAAGGGGCGCGGGGACAGCCCCAACGAGCATGACATCCTGACCGGCACCATGTCGGACGGCACCGCCTATTTCCCGAGCGTGACCGAGGATAAGACCTGCCGCAACTGGACGAGTTCAACCGAGGGGAGCGCCACCGTCGGCCATCATGACCGCCATGGCGGCGGAAATACCTCGTGGAACGCCGCCCACGACAGCCGCGGCTGCAGCCCGGACAATCTCAAAAGCACGGGCGGCAACGGCTATTTCTACTGTTTCGCGGCGGACTAGCGGCACATAAAGGCGGGGAGGGCTGTCATGACGCGCCATCGTCCTAGGCGGTTTCCTGATACTCCCGCAGTCCGATGACATTGTAATAAAGGAAGGTGACCGTACTGATCCAGACGGCGAGGGTAACGGAGAAAACCACACTGAGGCCAAGGGCCATGATCACACCACCCACAATGGATGAAAGAATGCTGCCGATGATCAGCGAGATTGCCGCCGTCGCCCCGATAAGCCCGCCGGAGATGAGGAGCCAAAACAGGAATGCCAGCACGATGGAGAAGCTGTATTCAACGGCTTTCGTTAAGAACAGACCGAGGCGGATCGGCTGATCAAGGGCAATGGCTGGATAGAAGAACGCCAATATGCAGACAGGGAAGAGCATCACGATGGCTGTCAGGACGAGTGCTATTTCCTCTGGCAGGGACGCTGCCAGAAAGATGCCGATGAAGACAAGCAGCAGGCTCGCGAACAGCGCAAAAAGGCCATATTTGACCTCCCGCATTCCCAGCCGCACCGCGAAGCCTTTCAGGTTTCTTTCCCCCGGGATCAGCGAATAGCGATGCCAGGAGACGGCGAAGACGGCATACAGCAGCACAAGAAAAAAGCTGGCCCACGAGGCCAGCACGCCATCTGCAAGATTACCGAGCGTTACTATGATGCTGCTGATGAGGATAATAAGCGCCGCTCGATGAAGGCAGGGGCGGATATTCTGAAGGACAAAATAGATTGCCGTCACGCCAAGTTTCGGCACAGATAGAAGATTTTCCAAAATAACCCTCGCGATTTTTTGATTAGGATAATTTCACCCGGAGACTATTCTATTTCGCAACAAAAGCGCAAGGAAATGGCTTACTTGGGCCAGTTTTCGGGTAGCTCTAAAATTTCATGAACAGATCGACCTTCATCTAAATGAATTCCTTTCTCGTCTATACGTAACTGAGGAAGGAAGTTAAAAAAATCATTCAATGGATATTCGGCTTCGGGGTTGCGCCATAGTGCATGTGATCTACTAGCGATATTATGTGGATCTATTCCATCAAAAAACCATAACCCACTCAATCGAGAACTTGGGCGATTTTCGTTTTCAAGGTAAGCATTTAAAATTTCATCAGGCAGATAACCAAAAGCTCTAAAATTCAGGGAAACCACAAACGGCATTTTAAGATCGCCATATTTTTCTTGCTTTTTGTTTATCACATTCTGAATTCGTTTTTCACCATCAGCAAAATAAGAACCAAGTGGCCCTGTACTAATCAGAAGTTTCGATTGCCCTCTTAACCATCGAGGAATGGGCATTGGTCGAAATCTCAAATGCCAGCCGTTGATTTCTTTTTCAAATATTGGGATTTTTTCCTTGAGATTTTTTGCCTCATATTCCTCTATTTCGTCAGGGTCGAGTTCGTCGAGCCATTTGTGGATTTCTGCGCGAAGCTTTTTCCCGCTAGGTTGTGAAGTAGGCTCACCATCCTCGGTGAGTATTAAACGAAAATTTCTATGGGGAAGCGCATCCAAAGTATCTTTTATCGTCTCTTTGACTAAATTTATCCCCTCTTTTTCTTGAATGAACTCAGAACTGCAAACGGCTTCCAATATAAATTTTTGATCTTTGCTTGTTGTTACTAGAAATTCAGGTTTTGTCTCTTTCTCATTTCCCATATCCGGATGAGGGATAAGGGTACATCCAGATTTTAACAGCATTTCATGTAATAGTAGTTCGAAGCTGGCAGATCGAAACTGATGTTCATTCTTATTCCATAGTCTAATTTTTAACTCTGCGAATTCTTTTTCTGGATAATGAGATGCACAATAATTGAGAAAATCTCGAATTTTCTCAAATTCAGGCCGACTGCACCGATCAAGGAAGGCAATGGAAAGCTCCGCACCTTTCATTATGGATGCATCAGTTCTTTGATAAACTTCAAATATCATTGTATCAGTAAGGTCATTTCCTTTGACAATCTTCAAAATCTATACTAGTATATACGCCTTCCTTAATCGTGACAAACTTCTGTAAAAAACGTCTGCGATCAGGTGTGAGAAAGCCGCGCGGGAGTGTTCCGCACGCGGCTTTCTGTGTCATCCGGAGGATGTCAGGCTGTCCGGGGATGGTGATCCCCCAGGCGCCTGAGGCCGACGGTCTGAAGGACTGCAAGGACAGCCACGGCGATGGCAATAAGCTCGATCGTCCACTGTCCCGGCACCGTCAGGCTGCCTGAGAACAACAGGAGGGCGAGGCCACTCCCCACCACCCAGGCAACGTCGGCGGCAATGATAGCCTTGGCGAACAGCGGATTTATTGGATTCCGCGTGGCCGTCCAGGCAACATCGGCAGCGAAGAGCACCAAGCCCGCCCCAAGCACATAGAGGATCCATGAGGCGATCCCCGTCCACTGTGCCAAGGGGTCCGCGAAGGCGAGCGCCGCCCCTCCGAAGAGAAGCGAGGACCCCGCATTGATCAGCAGGGTGTTTCGAAGCAGGTTCGACTTGTCCGTCATCTTGATCTCCTTTCAGTTGAATGACTCATGACGTTCACTCAAAGCAGGATGGCGGGGACAGGTTATCTTCTCAATTACCTCACGGGTAATGTTCCTGATTTTGTTTTCGGGCTATTGTGGATGCCGGAAATGAGAAAAGGAGAGACTATGACCGCGTCAGCCATGCAAACCCCGGTGCCCGAGCTTGGCAGGCTCCTCAAGCACTGGCGGCAGGTTCAGGGGCTCAGCCAGCTCGATCTCGCCCTGGAGGCGGGAAGCTCGGCACGGCACTTGAGCTTTATCGAGACCGGCCGCTCAAGCGCGAGCCGGGAGATGGTGCTGCGCCTTGGCGACGCGCTGGAATTGCCCTTGCGTGAACGCAACCGCCTCTTGAACGCGGCGGGCTACACGGCGGCCTACAGTGCGCGCCCGCTTGGGGATGCGCATCTTGAAACCGTGCGCAACGCCCTCGATCACATATTGAAGCAGCAGGAGCCTTTTCCTGCGATCGTGATGAACCGGTGCTTCGATATCCTGATGATCAACGCGGCGGGGGCGAAGCTGATGGCGATGCTCGGCCTTGGCGATGCGGGGGCGGAGGGGCCGCCGAATGTGCTGCGGCTGACGCTGCACCCGGACGGGCTCCGCCGTGTGCTGAAGGACTGGGAACCGGCGGCGCGGCATATTGTCGAACGCGCCCACCGGCAGCTCAAGGGCGCGGAGGAGAATGACCCGCTCCGCAAATTACTGGCCGATGTGCTGGACTATCCGGGCGTGCCCGAAAGCTTCGCGGCCGAAAATCCGTCCCATGACGCGCTGCCCGTTCTGCCGCTGGAATTCGTGATTGAGGGGGTCACCCTGTCCTGGATCACGACGGTCGCGAGTTTCGGAACCCCGCAGGATGTCACGGCGGAGGAAATCATGATCGAGAGTTTCTTTCCCGCCAATGCCGAGACCGAGGCCGCCGTCCGCGCGCAAAACCAGGCGTAGGCGGGGCGGCACGCTCCAGGAAACATCCATCCAGAAACGCCAAAAGCCGCAACCCGGATCGCCGGTGCGGCTTTTCATGCTGGTAAGTCCCGGCGAACCGGGGGAGGCTGCTCAGCCTTCGCGCTGCATCCGTTTGCGGGCGAGCTTGCGGGCGCGACGAATGGCTTCCGCCTTCTGGCGGGCGCGCTTTTCCGACGGCTTTTCATAAGCGCCGCGGAGTTTCAGTTCCCGGAAAATGCCTTCGCGCTGCATTTTCTTTTTCAGCGCCCGGAGCGCCTGGTCTACATTGTTGTCACGAACAGAGACTTGCACAGTTAATCGTGCTCCTATCTAAATCCTAAAGTTTAACCGATTACGGAGTGGCCGCGGGTGTAGCACGCTTCATTTCCCCTGTGAAGGGGAAAACCACATTTTTAAGGTGAATTCCTTAAAGAAAAGAGTAAATAACATAAAAGAGACGAAAAAGGAAGGGCTTATGGCGATCCGCGATATTCTTAAGATGGGAAATCCGCTGCTGCGCGAGGTGGCGGCGCCCCACAGTCCGCCCTTTGGCGATGATATATATCAGCTTGTCGAGGATATGCGCGCGAGCCTGGAGGCGGTCGGCGGGGTCGGCCTGGCCGCGCCGCAGATCGGGGTGTCGAAATCCCTCGTCATCTTCGAGGTGCCGGATGACCGCGTGCAGCGCGAGGACGGGGAAATGGCCGAGGGCGTACCCTCCACCGTCCTGATCAACCCGAAAATCGAGCCGCTTTCGGACGAGATGGAACTCGGCTGGGAGGGTTGCCTGTCGGTCCCGGGCCTGCGCGGCCTCGTCCCGCGGCACACCCATATCCGCTATCGCGGCCTCGCCCTCGACGGCAGCGCGATCGATGTCGAGGCGCGCGGCTTCCACGCCCGCGTCGTGCAGCATGAATGCGACCATCTTTTCGGCATTTTATATCCCGAGCGGATGACAGACATGCGCTATCTGGTGTATGAAAGTGAAGTCGAGGCCTTCATGGAGGGGCTTCGCAAATCCGCAGCCGAATAGGAGCGCGTCATGAGCAAGAGCGACGACAATGCGACGATCGAGCGGGAGCATCAGACCCGCCTGATGGAGGCGGTGCTGCCCCATGTGCTGTTCGACGGCTGGGGCCCGAAGGCGGTGAAGGCCGCCGCCGCCGACCTGAAGGAGGATGTCGCCATCTTCGATCTCGCCTTCCCGAACGGGGCGGTGGATATGATCCGCCTGTTCGTCGAGAATGCCGACGATGCGATGGAGGCGGAGCTTGCAAAGCGCGACGTGCTCTCCCTTAAAATCCGCGAGCGCATCACCCTTGCCATCCGCGTCAGGCTGGAGCTTTACGCGATGCATAAGGAGGCCGTGCGCCGCGCCGTCAATATCCTCAGCCTGCCGCAGAATGTCCCGCTCAGCCTCAAGCTGACGGCCAATACGGTCAGCCGCATGTGGTGGGCGACGGGCGATACCTCAAGCGATTATAACTGGTACACCAAGCGCATGACGCTCGCCGGCGTCTATGGCGCAACCTTGCTCTACTGGCTCTCCGACAAGTCGCCGGGCCATGAGAAAACCTGGGAATTCTTGGGCCGCCGCATCGAGAATGTCATGCAGTTCGAGACCGCCAAATACAAATGCCGCGAACGCCTCAAGGAAAAACCCGATTTTTCCCACTTCCCGAGCCCCAAAAGATTCTGGCGGAATTTTACGGATCGGTGAGTAATGGATCTTTAAGACAATTCATTTAAAGAAAGGGTAGAAGATGCGCAAAATTGCATACCTTCTACCCCACTTTGTTTTGACCATTAACCTCTTTTACTTGCAAAAACTAGAATTTTTGAGTATAAGAAATCATTGGCTTTATGATCGCCGATTTAGGGTCGTTCTGTGCTTGCAGGCTAACCAACGGCCCTTCCTATTTCTTCATCGCTCCAATTGCCGGTCGGCAGAACATTGGAACTCGCTACCCTTCTATCCATATTTCGTCTCCTTTCCGTATTGCGCATAATGCAGCAGGCTCAGCTCTTCGTCAAGGCAAAAAAAGTCAAAAATTTTAAAATGACTTGCTAGCCTTCTAAATTTAGATATAATAAGAGGCTACACGCAGGAGAAGTAATGATGAATGATGAAGCACAAAGCTCTAGTAGCAAGAAAAAACGGACCGCGCGCAGCCCATCGTATCCTTCTATTTCACTCAAGAAATCGTTAGAACAAGTTCGGGCTCTTTACGATCAAGAGGGTGATTATCCTGCCCCTTTGGCTGAAGCAGTGCGATCTTGGGGGTATAGCCAAAAAAGTAGTGGAGGACGCCAAACTCTTGCGACGCTGAAGTATTTTGGACTCATAGAGGTATCGGGTGATAAAAATAACCGGAAAGTAAAAATCAGTGATATTGGTCGACGTATTATTCTTGATGAACGTGATGACCAGACGGAAAAAAAGCAACTTATTAAACGCGTAGCCCTCACGCCAGCGCCTCATTTGGCAATTTATGAAGAATATCCTGATGGATTAGCTTCAGATAATACGGTTACACATTTCTTAGTCTTCGAGAAAAATTTTCAACCTGATGCTGCGGCGGATTTGTTGTCAGAATACAAAGAAACGATGATGTTCGCCGATATTTACAATAAGGACACTGCCGGAAATGGTGACGATGCAATAGACGAGGATACAGATGATATAGATGAGGAATCTGTTGAAGTTGGAGATGTAATTCAATGGACGAGTAAAGGCGTCGACCAGTTTTCTGAAAAGGTAACGGTTTTAGCATTCTCTGACGATGGCAATTGGGTATTCACTGACCAAAGTCCATCTGCCATTCCGCTAGACGAAGTGACTGTATTACAGAAAAGTAATGGCGAACAACAATCACCTAAAGAACCTCCTGCACCTCCACCGCATGTGTTGCAGGCATTGAAAGAAAAAGAATCTGGAAAAGAACGTAAAGGCCTCTCCGAAAACGAAAGCATTTTAACCAGTGGAAAACTAAAAAATGGAAGCTTTGAAGTGCGTGTTAAAGGTGAAATAGGTGCTAAAGACATTGGCAAAATTATAGTTTTGTTAAACGCACAAAAGACAATTTTAGCTGATGAGGATGATGAGTCTGGATTCGAAATTTCAGAAAAATAAATGTTGGAAATTTATTTCAGTATCTTAAGTTCGTGCGAGTAGTATACACAAAAGGGCCGATGATCGGCCCTTTTGCTTTTGCGGCTTCGTCGTTGCAGGGCGCTACTTTCCCTCCACCTGTCTTGCGTAGTCGTCGGCATCAAACCAGCCGCGGAAAGCGGTGACCTTGAGGTCGCCGGAAAGCTCCTGTTCCTCCCATCCCTTGATATGGGGCGGGTTGCCCGTAGTGGCACCATGGCCGATGAAGGTCCGGACATAGATCGCGTGGGTGGCGGCGATACGGAGTTCGGCAGGGCATAAAAAAGGCCAGCGGATCGACCGCTGGCCTTTGCTTTTGTCTGGTCGTGCTGTTTACGAGACCGGGGAGCCGGCTTCGTCGACGACGTAGATCTTCTCGTGGCGGAGCCCCATATAGAGGCAGACGCACATGGCGAGGAGGACCACCGTGAAGGGCAGGCCGACCGTGATCGCCGCCGCCTGTAGCGCGGTCAGGGCATCGGCCCCGCCGCCAAACAGCAGCGCCGCCGCGACGACACCTTCGATGACGACCCAGAAGATCCGCTGCACCACCGGCGCATCGACCTTGCCGCCCGCCGTGATCGCGTCGATCACGAGGGAGCCGCTGTCCGATGAGGTGATGAAGAAGACCAGCACCAGCACGATCCCGATCGCCGAGGTGATGGTCGCCAGCGGCAGGTTCTCCAGCATGTGGAACATCGCCAGCTCGACCGAGTCGAGACCGCCGGCGAGCGTGCCGACACCGTTCTGGATCTGGTCAAGGGCGGAGCCGCCGAAGACGCTCATCCAGACGAGGGTGACCACGGTCGGGATGATCAGCACGGCGATGATGAACTCGCGCACCGTCCGGCCCTTGGAGACGCGGGCGATAAACATGCCGACGAACGGGGACCAGCTGATCCACCAGGCCCAGTAGAACACCGTCCAGCCCTGCATCCAGGCTTCGTCCTGACGGCCGAAGACGTTGCTGTAGGCAACGATGTCGCCGAGATAGCCGATCAGTGTGTTCCCCATGGTCGCAATAATGACCGCCGTCGGACCGACGATAAAGACGAACAGCAGCAGCAAGGCGGCAATGCTCATATTGATGTTCGAGAGGATCTTCACCCCGCCGTCGAGCCCGCGGATCACCGAGAACAGCGCCAGCGCCGTGACGACGATGATCACCGCGATCTGGGTATTGATCCCGGCCTCGAAGCCGAACAGATAGGCAAGACCGGCCGAGGCCTGCTGCGCCCCGAAGCCGAGCGAGGTCGCCAGGCCGAACAACGTCGCCAGCACCGCCACCGTATCGATCACATGGCCGAAGAAGCCCCAGCTGTGATCGCCGATCAGCGGATAGAAGGCCGAGCGGATGGTCAGCGGCAGCCCCTTGTTATAGGAGAAGAACGCCAGGGACAGCGCCACAACCGCGTAGATCGCCCAGGGGTGAAGGCCCCAGTGGAACATGGTCGCACTCATGGCAAGGCTCGCCGCTTCGGGCGTTCTCGCCTCGACACCGAGCGGTGTCTCGTACCAGCCGGTGTAATAGGCCGTGGGTTCGGCCACGGACCAGAACATCAGGCCAATGCCCATGCCGGCGGCGAACAGCATCGCGAACCAGGACATGCGGCTGAATTCGGGCTTGGCATCCTGCCCGCCCAAACGGATTTTTCCGACCGGCAGGAAGATCAGCACAAGGCAGAAAATCACGAAGATATTCCCTGCCAGCATGAACAGCCAGTCAAAGGCGGCAATGGACCACCATTTCGCGCCGTCAAGGGCGCCTTTCGCGGCTTCGGGCGACATCAGCACGCCGAGCACGAAGAGGATTACCAGGCCGGACGAAACCCAGAAGACAGGGTGATGAACATCCATCCCCCACTTCTGGAGGTTGCTCTGTCCAACCTCGAAATCTGTTTCATATAAGTCTTCGCTCATAGTTCCCCCATATTCTGCCTCCCGGAGCCGGCGCGTTAAAATTATTCATTCCCGGGATACTCATGATACATGCGCAAGCGGCCCCGAACTTTAACAAATCCGACCCTTGATGTCCAACTGGTCCGGGGTTTTTGGCCCGAGCGGGGGATTTCCGCGGGCGCGCGATGAGTCAGCTTTTTGCGTATAATGGCGTCCGGCCATCGGGGCCATACCCGACCACATCCGGGTCCCACCAGAGGATCGGATTGTCGGTGAAGGAGGGGCGGGCTTCCATCCGGTGACACAGGGCCGCAATGCGCGGATGGTCCTGTTCGCGCAATGCGAGTTCCAGCGGCCGGTTGGCGATAAAGCCGAGATGGCAGGTGAGGAAGATGTCCTGAGCGGAGACGCTGTCACCGAAAAAGCCGCTGTCCGCATCGGGCAACCGCGCCTCCAGCCAGCCCAGCAGATGCGGGAGCCGTTCCTGCCCGCGGGTGAGATAGTCATTGTCCTGCCAGCGGAAGCCGGTCCATAGCATCTGGCTGATCGTTGTCGCGGCGGTTCCCAGCGTCTGGATGGTGGCAAAGGTCAGCCTGTCCTCCCATTCCTGGCCGGGCCGGGCGATGGTTGGTGCGAGCAGTCCGGCCCCTTTCGTTGCCGGGGGATAGGTCGTCAGCAGGTATTCGGCGATAAGGCTGCTTTCCCACAATATCCGGCCATCATCCCAGAACGTCGGCACCTGCAGGGTCGGGGAGGCGGAGGCCCGTTCCTCCACGGACGGGGTGGTCAGCTCCGCCTGATGCTCATACTCAAGGTCAAGTTCATGAAGTAAAACCCGGACACCCCGCGCATAGGGGGAGCCGAGTGTATAGCGAAGCGCGCGCATGGAGACCTCCTGTCCCAATCGCGCATGGAGACCTCCTGTCCCAATAAAGCAGGGTTCGATTATAGAACCCCGGCGCGCGACTGCAAGGACGACCGTCAGCCGCGGAAGTTGACCCGGCTGTTGCCGTGGCCGTCGGCGCCGATGACGAGGGTGCCGTTGCCGATGATCTTTACATCGTAATAATGCTTCTTGCCAATGTTCTCGAGAAATCCCTTGTAGAACACCACCACATAAATCTCCGTTACATCGACCTGATAGGCATGGGCGGCGCCGATCTTGCCGTCTGTTACCTCGACAGTGACCAGTTCCTTCGATTTGTCCTTGGAAAAGAGGACAATCTTCTTCACGTCCGTAACCTTGCTGCCTGAGAGGTCGAATGTAATCTGGGCCATATCTTTCTCCATCTTGTTTCTGTTCCTGGCTAAGAGGACGGAAAAAGGCGCAGCTCTGTGACAGGTGAGATCGCAAGGATGGCAAAATAGCCGTTTGCGCGGCGGGCAATCCGGCTTATTCTCGGGCAAAAACAGACGGGGGCAAGCTATGGGTCGGAAACTCTATTTCAACGATATTGCCAAGGGCGACTGGTTCGCCGGGGCGACGGTGACGGTGGAGCGGGAGGAGATGCTGGATTTCGGACGGCGCTTCGATGACCAGCCCATGCATTTTGATGCCGAGGCCGCCCGCGCCATGGGCTTTCCCGATGTGGTGGCCTGTGGCGCCTATACCTTCGCGCTCTCCTCCAAGGCGACGACCCATATCTGGCAGCAATGGCATTTCCTGCCCTCCGGCCTTGGGGTGGAGCTGAATTTTCTCGCGCCCCTGCATGCGGGCGATGTGCTGACCACGGAGATGGAAATACTGGAAACCCGACCGAGTTCCAAACCCGGACGCGGCTGGCTGGAGACGATCCTGCGCTGCGTCAACCAGAAGGGCGTGGCCGCCTTCACCACCAAGGCGCATTTCCTGCTGCTGGAACGGCCGGCGGGCGCGGGGGGCGAAAAAGAATAAAAAAAGGCCGTCCGACGGGAGTAGGGATCGTCAGACGGCCAAGTTACAGGACCATGGAAGGGGAGACCTCTACATGGCCCAGCGGGAATAACTTAGAAGGAACGTGACACCGAAAGGGCGAAGATGCCGCACAGATCGCTGCACTGGCTGCTGGGCAGGTCCGTATCGGTCCAGCCTGCGCTAACGCCGAAACCGGCAATCTCGGTCGAGATGCTGATCCCGTAATCGAGATAGTCGTCTGTTCCCCAGGCGGCATTGTCGTCAATCGTCTGATAGCCGACCGTGCCGCTTAACGTGAAATATTCGCCGAGCGGGATATCGATGCCGCCGCTGTAATAGAAGGCATCGCCGCTGCTGCCGAAATAATCGGGTGAATAGTTGATGCCGGCGCTGACAGCGGCGAAGCCGAAGTCATAACCGACGGACGGCGCGATTTCGAAGAAATCATAGTTGAGGCTGCTGGACGCCCCGGGATAGCTGTAATAGATCGCCGAGACATCCCAGCTGAAATTATCGATCGCGCCGCCGACGCCAGCGTAATAGTCAATCTCGACCGTGGCGTCCGTGAACTTGACGTTGGATGCCCAAACGCCGCCGCTGACGGCAACCGGGCCGAAGTCATATGTATAGTCGAATCCGCCCTGAACGGCCGGTTCGTTATCCGTTTGTGAAATACCACGGAACGTATAATCAGTTGTGAAACCGATATTGGCGGAAAATTCGCCCGGCACGTCACTCTCTTCCACCAGCGGGGCCGCGTGCGCCATTGTGGTGAGACCAAGAGCGAGAACTGTCGTCGAAAGCAGCCTGGAATATTTCATTAAAGTAAATCCTTTACTCACGTTGATGATCCTTTAATGAGCAAGGGATGTGCCAGTTTTTAAAATACAATAAAATCAATGTTTTAGCCTGATGAGTATGTCGGAAAAGACCGCAAATGGCTCAGAATTTAATCAATTTATGTTGCGCTGCACCATTTTTGAGCAGATTTCCTCTGCTTGGTCTGGCGGTCGCATCAAATTTCCCCTAGATTGGCCCTTCAAACTGGAGGGATTTTATGCGGGCAGCGGAAATAGAACAGGCGATGGGCCGGGCAACGGCCTTGCAGCGGCGCGGCGAGACGGACGCGGCGGTGGCGCTTTACCGGCAGATTCTCAAGCAGCATCGTGACCTTGCTCCGGCCCATTACAATCTCGCGCTGCTACTGAAGGATCAGGGCAAGGCGCAGGCGGCGGAAAAATCCTTCACGGCGGCGGTGACGGCGGACAAGGGCTATACTCTCGGCTGGCGCGGTTATGCCCGCTTCCTCGGTCAGCGGGGCAAGCATCGCGAGGCCGTCCGCGCCGGGCTGAAGGCGGCGGCGCTGGAGAATTATTCCGATGCGGCGGTGCAGGAACTGGCCGATCTGATGGCGGGTGCGGGAACGGCGGATCTCGGCGCGCCGGGGGATGAGGCGATGCTGCGCTGTCTTGGCCGCGACGGGGTCGAGAGCGACCGCATGATTGTCGCGCTGCTGGCGCGCATTCGGCGGCAACCGGGCCTGCAACATCCCCCCAAGGGCAAGGACGACTGGCCGGCCTTCAGCGCCGCCCTGACCGAGCCGGTGGTCGCGGCGGCCTTTGCCAGCCTCATTCTGCCCGCCGAGGATATGGAGGCGCTGGTCGCCTCCGCGCGCCGTCTTGTCTTAAGCGGAGAGGTGACGGCGGAGCCGGAGGTCATCGCCCTTCTCGCGCTGCAGCTTTCCCTATGTGAATATGCGATTGCGCCGCCGCCGGGGGAGCCACCGCTCGTCACCGGCCTTGAGAGTGCCCTGCTGGCGGCGCTCTATGCACCGTTGCAGCCCGAGATGGCGGACGAGATTCTGGAAAAGGGGGAGGTGACGCTGACGGCGCTGCCCTGGTGCGGCCAGCTGATGGTGCGCATGGGACCGGAAAAGATGCGCGAATGGGTGTTGAAGGCAACGCTGCCGTCGATTTCGACGACCAGCGATACCGTCTCCCGCGCTGTACGTGCGCAATATGAGGAAAGCCCCTATCCGCGCTGGCGCGGCCTCCGGGCGGGCGGGGAGATGGCGTTGCCAAACCTCCTGCGCAGGCTCTTTCCCGCGCTGCCGCCACTGCCGGTAAGCGCGACCCCGACCGTGCTGGTCGCGGGCTGCGGTACCGGGCGCCATGCGCTCAGGACGGCGCGGCGGATAAAGGATAGCAGGGTGACCGCCATTGATCTCTCCCGCCGCTCTTTAAGTTACGGTGCGCGGCAGGCGGAGGCCCTCGATATAGAGAATGTCAGCTTTGCCGAGGCGGATATCCTCGACCTGCCGGACAGCCTCGGGCCGTTCGATCTGATCGAGGCCTGCGGCGTGCTGCATCATATGGCCGATCCGGAGGCGGCCTGGCGCGGGCTGCTCGACCTGCTGGCCCCCAACGGCGTGATGAAGGTCGCGCTTTACAGCGAGCGCGCGCGGCAGGATGTGGTCGCGTTCCGCGAGATGGTCGGCGAGGGGATCGAGACGCTCGATCTCCACGACATGCGGGCGTTGCGCCAAAAAATCCAGGCCCTGCCGGAGGATCACCCCGCCAAGGGCGTCACGCGGGAGCTTGATTTCTACTCCTTAAGCGGTTGCCGCGATCTTCTCTTCCACCGCCATGAGCAGCGCTTCGACATTCCGCGCCTGCAGGCGGCCATCGAGGAGCTGGGGCTGGACTTTCTCGGCTTCGAATTTACGGAAAGCCGGGTGATGGCGGCCTACCGCGCCCGCCATGGCGATGATCCGGGCGGGCGGAACCTCGCCAACTGGGCCGAAATCGAGGCGGAGAACCCAACGCTGTTTCGCGGCATGTACCAGTTCTGGTGCCGGATGCTTTAGTGAGTTTGTCTAACATGAATTTTTAATTTCCATGTACTTGAGGCGCGGCTTTATTTATATTCCGTAATATGTCTTAATCAGCGGATTTTGGGGAATGAATCAGCAACGCCGACTTGTAACAATCATGGTTGCGGATATTGTCGGCTATAGCCGCATGATGGAGCAGGCGGAAGAAACGGCGGCGTTACATCTGGATATTTGCCAGAACCTCATCACGAAAACAGTAGCGGAGTATGATGGGCGTATCTTCAACCGTGCGGGCGATGCGGCCTTGGCCGAATTTGCCAGCCCGATTAATGCAGTAAAGGCTGCCGTCGGGATACGAGAGGGCCTTGCGGCGCAGGATACGGATATTGCCGACAATATAAAAATGCGATTTGGCTTGCATCTCGCTGACGTGATAGTTTCGGGCGAAGATCTCATCGGGGATGGCGTCAACCTCGCTGCCCGTATCCAGCAGCAGGCTGAACCTGACAGCATTCACCTCTCCAAGATCCTGTTTGAGCAAATCAAGCGAAATTCACCTTATTCCTTTGATGATTTGGGCGAGCAGCGCTTTAAGAATATTTCAGAGCCTATTCAGGTTTATCGGCTGAAGGGGCATCTGGGGTCTCATGTCTTTTTGACGGCACCAAGCCAACGCGCGACCGCGAAAAAGGCTATCCTGCAGAATTCGCTCGCTGTCCTGCCCTTTAGCTCAATAGGAGGCGATGACGATCAGCGCTATCTGGCGGAGGGGCTGACAGAGGAGATTATTCTTGAACTCGCGCGTTTCAGGAAGCTGCATGTTGCTTCGCGCAGCGCCAGCTTTGCATTTCTCGGCCAGAATACCAATCCCGTCGATGTCGCCCGTGATCTTGGCGTTACCTATGTTCTGGAAGGGCAGGTGCGGCGGCTTGGAGATAAGGTCCGGCTCTCGCTTGAACTTACCAACGGCCAAACAGGAATTGCCGTCTGGGCCGACCGGATGGCACGGAAATTCGAAGACTTGTTCGATCTGCTGGACTCAATGACGACACAGGTCGCCGCCACTCTTTTGGGAAGACTTGAGGCTGATGCCATCGAGGTAGCGCGGCGCAAGCCGCCCGAAAATATGACCAGCTATGATTTCATGTTGCGTGGCCTTGATCTGCATCGCGCCGGTGGCATTACATATGATAATTCAAGGGAAGCGGTTAGCTGGTTTGACAAGGCAATTAACGAAGACCCGTCGTATGGACCGGCTTATGCCTGGCGTATTTGTGCGGCTTCCTGGCTGCCCGAATTCGATATCAACGATGAAAAACGTTATATCGATAAAGCACTTGAACTTGATGCTAACAACGCCGAAGCACAGCGGATTATGGGAGTGATCGCAATGCTTGAAGGGAATTATGAGGCGGCGGAGTATCATCATAAAAGAGCAATGGCACTGAGCCCGTCAGACGCCTATATCATTGCGCGTTGCGCAGCCTTCTATAGTTTCAATGGCGAGCCTGACAAAGCATTGGAGCTGCTTGAAAAAGCGGAAGAACTGGATGGGCTGCTGCCGGTATGGTGTATTGAAGAGAGAGGGATCGCCTTTTTCTCTGCGGAACGATATGACCTCGCGGTTCAGGCGTTCAATGCATTACCGGCGCAAACTTCGCGCAGCCGGTTGTATCTTTGCTGTGCCCTGGTTGCCCTCGGGAGGCAAGCGGAGGCCGAGGTTGTTATGCACAAAGCCTTGGCTGTCAACAAGGAGCTGACCGCGACGAAATTCATCGGCAAGGAAACCTGGCGGGACAAGGCTGTTCGTCACCAGTTACGGCGAAATCTGATCGATGCAGGTTTGCCTAAATAGCCGAACTCAAGGGTAGAAGCGCAAATTTTGCTGCGCTGCAATAAAAAGCCTTTTCTTGCGGGGCCGCTTCCCCTATGGTCGGCGCGAATTTGACCGTTCCTGACATGGAAGCCTATCTCGTGATCAAGCCAACGCTTGCCGCCGTCACCGGCCTGTTGTCCGCCGGACGCAAAACTGCGGCCCCTATCCGTTATACCCCGGACCGTCTCAAGACGGAACTTCTCTCCGGCCTGACCGTCGCGCTTGCGCTGGTGCCGGAGGCGGTCGCCTTCGCTTTTGTGGCGGGCGTACATCCGCTGGTCGGGCTCTATGCAGCCTTTATCGTCGGGCTGATCACTGCGCTGATCGGCGGGCGGCCGGGCATGATCTCCGGCGCGACCGGGGCGCTCGCTGTCGTGATGGTCTCGCTGGTGGCGCTGCACGGGGTGGAGTATCTTTTTGCGACCGTCGTGCTGATGGGGATATTGCAGATATTGGCGGGGGTTTTCCGCCTCGGGAAATTTATCCGGCTGGTGCCGCATCCGGTGATGCTCGGCTTCGTGAATGGTCTTGCTATCGTTATCTTCATGGCGCAGCTTACCCAGTTCAAGACGGTCGATACCTTCGGGGAGATCGTCTGGATGAGTGGCACGCCGCTTGTCACCATGCTCGGCCTTGTGGCGGCGACCATGGCGATTATCTGGCTGATGCCAAAGATGACGAAGGCCATTCCGGCACCGCTTGCCGGCATTGCCATTGTCGCGGCGATCGTCATTGCCTTCGGTGTCGATGTGCCGCGGGTCGGCGATCTGGCCTCCATCAAGGGCGGACTGCCGGACTTTCATATCCCGATGGTGCCGATCACTTTCGAGACGCTGGAGATTATCTTTCCCTTCGCCCTGATCCTCGCGGCCATCGGCCTGATCGAGAGTCTGCTGACGCTCAACCTCGTCGGCGAGATCACGGAACAGAGCGGCGGCGCGTCGCAGGAATGCATGGCGCAGGGCCTCGCCAACACGGTTACGGGGTTCTTCGGCGGCATGGGCGGTTGCGCCATGATCGGCCAGTCGATGATCAATATGAAATCGGGTGGGCGGACGCGGCTTTCCGGTATTTCCGCGGCGCTCTTCCTGCTCACCTTCATCCTCTTTGCCTCCCCGCTGATCGAGCAGATCCCGCTCGCGGCGCTGGTCGGCGTCATGTTCATGGTGGTGATCGGTACTTTCGCGTGGCAGAGCCTGCGTATCATGCGGATCATCCCGCTCGCCGATACGCTGGTGATCATTCTGGTGACGGCGGTGACGGTGCTGAGCGACCTCGCGGTGGCGGTCGTGGTGGGGGTGATCGTCTCGGCGCTCGTCTATGCGTGGAACAATGCGCGCCGCATCCATGCGGTGACGGAAATCCTGCCGGGCGGCGAAAAAGTCTACAAGATCGAGGGGCCGCTCTTCTTTGGTTCCACCGATGGTTTTGTAGAGCAGTTCGATATAAAGGGCGACCCGACCGTCGTCATCGTCGATTTCATGAACAGCCGTGTCGTCGACCAGTCGGCCCTGCAGGCGATCGAGATGCTGGCGTCAAAATATGAGGCGCTCGGCAAGGCGGTGCAGCTGCGTCATCTGTCGCGGGATTGTCACCGTTTGCTTAACCGCGCCGGGCAATTGATGATCGACTCCGATGATGACCCGAGCTATGGCGTCGCCGTGGATTACGCGGTCAAGACCGGCATTATGGGCGGTGGCCACTAGGCGGTTCAAGTTCAGTCTTGCCTTTGCCGGGGCAGGTCCTATTGTTGGCTTTCCATATAAAAAACACCAACAATCGGGACATAAGAACAATGCTGAAAAACAAAGTCATCCTGATCACAGATGCCCTGCATTTCCTGGGCAAAACCGGCTGCCGCGTGATGATCGGCGAGGGCGCGACCGTCTATGCGCAGGACGAGGCCTTTAGCGACGCCGCGTCGCGCGACGCATTCGAGAAGGAAATCCCCGGCGTCCGACCGCTCGCCGAGCAGGACCCGACGGAGTTGGTCGAGAAAGTCGTTGCCGCCGAAGGGCGGATCGATGTGATGATCAATAATGACGCCTATCCGGCGATCAAGTCGGCGATTGACGAGGCGGATATCGAGGAGTTCCGCCGGACGCTGGAGGCGCTGATGGTGCGCGGCTTTCATTTCGCGAAGGCCGCTTCAAAGCATATGAAGAAAGTGGGTCGGGGCAAGATCCTGTTCATTTCCTCCGCCGCGCCGAAGAACGGCATCCCGAACTATTCCATGTATGTGGCGGCGCGCGGCGGCGCCAATGCGCTCGCCCAGACTCTCGCCAAGGAGCTCGCGCGCCATAATATCCAGGTGAATGCGCTGGCGCCGAACTTCATCGAGAGCCCGGACTATTTCCCGAAGGAACTGCTGGAAAATGAGGCGGCATTCAAGAAAATCACCTCGCAGATCCCGCTTGGCCGTCTCGGCACGCAGGAGGAGGCGGGCGACTATCTTCTCTTCCTCGCCTCCGACAAGTCGAACTATATCACCGGTCAGGTGCTCTATTTCGCGGGCGGCTGGGCGATCTGAGGATCAGGCTTTCGGTTTCTGGCTCAAGGGGAACAGCTTGGTGACATGGCCCATCTTGCGGCCCTCGCGGGCCTCGGCCTTGCCATAGAGATGCAGGCTGTTCTCCGGATCTTCCAGAAGGGCGCCCCATGTCTCGACATCATCGCCGATCAGGTTTCTCATCACCGCGTTTGAATGTCGCTCAGGCTGGCCCAGCGGCAGGCCGCAGACGGCGCGGATGATCTGGCGGAACTGGCTGGTGGCGCAACCCTCGATCGTCTAGTGGCCGGAGTTGTGCGGGCGCGGGGCGAGCTCGTTGACGAGAATCCGGTTGTCCTTGGTTACGAACATCTCGACCGCGATCATCCCGACAAGGTCGATCTTGGCGGCGATTTTCCCGGCAATCTCCACGGCCTTGTCGACGAGCCGCTTCGGAATGTCGGCGGGTGCCAGCGTGATATCGAGGATATGGTTCTTGTGGCGGTTCTC
Source organism: Sneathiella sp. (assembly GCA_002706985.1). Lineage (GTDB taxonomy): Bacteria > Pseudomonadota > Alphaproteobacteria > Sneathiellales > Sneathiellaceae > Sneathiella. The sequence continues at coordinate 27,342 of PAKP01000038.1, forward strand.
GACCGGGCAGTAACAGGCAATCTCGCCCTGCGTGCTGCGGGCGACGATCACCGAAATCTCCATCTTGAAATTGACGAACCCTTCAAGGATGGAGGGCGCGTCTTTCATCTCCTTCCAGACCTCGTCAAGGTCGCTGCCGCCGGTTATCTTGACCTGACCCTTGCCGTCATAGCCGAGCCGCCGGGTCTTCAGGATGGCGGGCAGTTTGACCTGCTTGATCGCCTCGACCAGCGCGTCGATGGATTCGACATTGGCAAAGACCGCCGTGCCGATGCCGAGATTGTTGATAAAGCTTTTCTCGAACAGCCTGTCCTGCGTGATCTCCAGCACCTTCGCATTGGGGCGCACGGGCACCAGCGTGTTCAGGAATTCCAGCGTGTCGGTCGGGATATTCTCGAACTCCAGTGTCACCACATCGACGCTTTTGGCGAATTTCTCAAGCGCCGCCTTGTCGCCATAGGGCGCAACGGTGGAGCAGTGGCTGACCTGGGCGGCGGGGCTGTCCTTCTCAGGGCCAAAGACATGGACGAAATAGCCCATTTCCGCGGCCGCAATGGCCATCATCCGGCCAAGCTGGCCATCGCCGAGAATTCCGATATGCCCGCCGGGCGCGATTACTGTCATTTCCGTATGCCTTATTGTGGGTCTGTGGCGACGCTGTCGGTCTGCTGCGCCCGCCAGTCATTGATGGCCTTGGCGTAAGCTTCGTTGGAAAGCGCGAGGATCTGCCCCGCCAGCAGCGCCGCATTGATCGCGCCCGCCTTGCCGATAGCGAGGGTGCCGACGGGAACGCCGCCCGGCATCTGCGCGATGGAGAGCAGGCTGTCCATGCCTTTCAGCGCCTTGCTTTCGACCGGGACACCGAGGACTGGCAGCGGCGTCATCGCGGCGGCCATGCCCGGCAGATGGGCTGCGCCGCCGGCGCCGGCGATAATCACCTTCAGCCCGCGCGCCGCCGCATGGGTGGCATATTCATAGAGCCGATCCGGCGTGCGATGGGCGGAGACGATTTTCGTCTCATAGGGAATGTCCAGCCTGTCCAGTATATCGGCAGCATTCTTCATGGTTTCCCAGTCGGACTGGCTGCCCATGATGATCCCGATTTCAGCATCCCGTTTGGTCATTCGATGTTCCCTGTTTTGACCCCTGGCGGTACGAAGCAGGCGATTATAGGCATGCATTGCAAAGACGCAAGGGAAGGTTGAACCTGTCTCGCCAGATGCCGGAAAAGCGCCTTTTATAAAGAGAATTCTTTGAATTTTCGGTTAATTTACTCTAAAGTTTCGTAAAATTTTTCAGATCAGGGGATCGGGGGATCTATGAAAATCGAGCCAGGCGGACAGAGCAGGCCGACGCGTGCAGCCGGGGACAGCCGGAAATCATCCACCAAGACCAGTACCAGCGCCAGCTTTACCGCTCCGGCGCGGGACATTAACGACAGCGCCTCCGTCCTTGGCATTCCGGAAGAAGAATTAACGCCGCGCGTACAGGCGGCGATCACCAACCTGATGACGGAGGTGGAAAGCCTGCGCCAGTCGATCCGCGATCTGACCCGGCGGCTCAATGATGCGGAGCAGGTGGCCGATCAGGACCCGCTCCTGCCAATCTACAATCGCCGCGCCTTCGTGCGGGAGCTGGCACGGGTCAAGGCCTCGGTCGAGCGCTACCAGACCGAAGCCAGCCTCGTCTATATCGATCTCAACCAGTTCAAATCGGTCAATGACAGCCTCGGCCATGAGGCGGGGGACTATGTGCTCTCGCAGGTGGCGCTGCGGCTGAAAGAGAGCGTGCGCGATACCGATATCGTCGGACGCCTCGGCGGCGATGAATTCGGCCTGATCCTCGCGCGGACGAAACCGCAGGACGCCCGTCATCTGATCGACCGCCTGCCCAAGCTGTTTGCCGACAAGCCGATCATCTGGAAAGGCGCGGCGCTACCGACAAGCCTCTCTTCCGGTATTGTGCCGATCAGCGCCGGGGAAAACCCGGAGCAGACCTTAAGCGCGGCCGACACCGCAATGTACAAGGAAAAGAACGGCGGAGAAGACCGGCGTGGCGCGTAAGCACGGTTTGCTTAAGGTGATGACCGCGGGGGTGAAAAGATCAGGCGATGATGTCGGGCAGCAGGGAATTCTGCGCGCGGTAAATCTGGTCCTTCAGGATAAGTTTGCGCTTTTTCAGCCGCTGAAGCTGCAGCGAGTTGTAGTTGCCGCTCTCGATCAGGGCATCGATCGCCCGGTCAAGGTCTCCATGTTCGGTTTTCAGCTGTTCCAGTTTCGCCCTGAGCAGTTCCTGCTCATCAATTTCCGCCATATGAAAGGCACTCCGACAACTTTTTTCCAATGAAGCGACAGCTATGCTACCCTGTTTCGGGTATTGCATCAGGATTATCAGTATTTTACCACTTTTCCCGGGACAATCCTAGCATAGGTCATATTACTTGAAGAAGGGGCGCTGTGGCAAATGGCGATTTTTTCCTCAGCGGTTTTTCCGCCCAGTCAACTTTGGGATTATGCCATCCGGCTCTATAGCGACGCGCCCGTCGCCGAGGCCTGCCTCAGATTGCAGGAGCGGCGCGGCCTCGATATCAATCTACTCATGTTCTGTATCTGGACAGCGGCGAGCGGGCGGGGACGCCTCGCGGAGGCCGAGCTTGATGCCGGGATCGCGGCCGGCGCGCGCTGGCAGGCCGAGGTGGTGGCGCCGCTGCGTCATGTCCGCCGCTATCTCAAGGGACCGACGGCGCCCGCCGATGCCCGCCTTGGCAGCGAACTCCGCCGCGGCATTGCCGATGGCGAGCTGTTCGCCGAGCATATGGAGCTGTTGTTCCTCAATGATCTGCTGACACGGCCCGCAACCGGCTCCTTCGGCGCGAGTGAGCGCGGGGAGGCAGCGGCCGACAATCTCGCGGCCTATCTCGGACGGGCTACCGATTCTCTTGATACCGACGATCTGTCGGACCTGCTGCTGATCTGGCGGCAGGCCTTTCCCGATGCCGAGCCGCGGCTGACCGGCCTGTTCGGTCCCCATATCTAGCCATTTCCAGTAAGAAGAGTAAAAGATGAAGAGTTCATGAGACAGCGTAAGACATTCCTTTTGATAACATGCTTCCTATCCCTGCTGGCGATCCCGGCGAGCAGCCAGTCAACCGGTCAACAGCAGCCGAAGGAACTGGCTCTTGTCATGCGCGATCAGGCGCAATTCTGCAGGATGAAGAAGGACAAGCCCTGTTTCCTGTCCTGTGTAGCGGCAAGCAAGAATGCGGGCGATGGCGTCGCCGTGCAGCAATGTAATGCGGACTATCAGCGGGTGCTCGCCGCCAATCCGCCGACGCCCCAGCGCCCCGAGAGGAGCATGACACTCGCCCAGCGCATCGCCCTGATGCCGGACAAGGCTGCTTATTGTAAGGCGAAACAGGCAGTGAATACGGAGAGAGGGATGCGCGGTCCGCTCGATGCCTGCTTCGGCACTTGCAGTAGCAATCGGGTGAGTGACCTTAACTATCCCGAACGCCAGCGGGAGGGCATCGTCCTCACATGCGAGAATCTCTATTACGCAATCTTCCAGAGTCTCGGCAAATAGGGGGAGAGGATCAGGCGTCGCCCTTTAGTCCCCTCCATTCCTTCGCAAGGGCATTTTCCAGCCCCAGCAGGTTGAGCAGATGACCGGTGAACTGATCGACGATCTCGCCGGTCGTTTCGGGCTTCGTATAGAAGGCGGGGACCGGCGGCGCGACGATCGCCCCCATCTCGGAGAGCTGTGTCAGGGTCCGAAGATGGCCTGTGTGAAAGGGCGTTTCCCGTACGGCCAGCAATAACTTACGGCGTTCTTTTAAAGTCACGTCTGCGGCACGGGTCAGCAGGCTGCTGGTCACGCCGGTCGCGATTTCCGACATCGTGCGGATAGAGCAGGGCACAACCACCATGCCCATGGTCTTGAACGAGCCCGAGGCGATGGCAGCGCCGATATCGGCGGATTTATGAGTATGGGAGGCGAGGGCCTTGACCTCGGAGATGCTCCTCCCCGTCTCCTGCGCGATGGTAATCTCGCCCGCTTTTGAGATGACGAGATGGGTCTCCAGATCGAGCTTTTGGCAGGCCTCGAGCAGGCGGATGCCGAGCACCGCGCCGGAGGCCCCGCTGATCCCGATTACAAGTCGTTGATTTTCCGCCATATTATAATTTTCTTTCAAAAATTATGCCCTTCAGGCATTGAATCATGGTCAGTTTATTCATAATTCTGTAATATAATGTTGTCTACCGCTGGCCCGCCAGCGTCCTGCCGTTTATTAACAAAGGAGATACACTATGAGCACAGCAGATCATGTTGCACAGCTGACCGAAAAACACCACCGCATCGAAGAAAAAATCGAAAATGAAATGGCCAGCCCGTCCGCAGATCATGTGCATATCAGTGAACTCAAACGCGAAAAACTCAGGATAAAGGAAAAGATAACCATGCTCTCGGCGGAGGGTAAAGTCACTCATTAAAGAGGGGCTTATCCACCGTATTTAACCTCCCGTCACGGGAGCATCCTGGCGCCGAAATCGGTTTCGGCGCCTTTTTTATGATCTGATTTTGCGCGTCGGTCCGGGACGGCAAGAGGGTCGAAATTTTTTCGAAAAAAAAGCGATGCGAAGGGTATCAAAGGGCGGCCGGTTGGGGTAGGATCACGGCTTGCTCATACAGTAGAATTTGTCGATTTTTCGCGTAAAAACTTTTTACCGATTCGTCAAGCGTAATAATTTTCAAAATTTTTCCACAACCAGTTGACGTCTCATCGGCGTTTATACAATATGTAGTGGTTAATGTCGTGTTTGAGTAGATATTGAGTTCCGCTAACGACACCAAAAACGGCATATTTTTGAAATTACCGGAATAAACCACCAGCATATCCAGTAATTATTACAAAAATATGGCAAGCGGTGCGAAATATTATTATTGGGGTCGGTCCCGCCGATTCCGCAGTATTAGTTGAGATCTGGAAGGGGTAAGAAAAATGCTGGATACAGTTGAAATGCTAACGGATATCGTTCAGGTAAAGGATGGCGCGCGGGTCCATATTGACCATGGTCGCGACAAATATCTGACGGAATTCGGCATGGCGGTGCTGAAAGACCGCTATCTTCTGCCCGAGGAAAGCTTCCAGGATCTGTTCGGCCGGGTGGCCAGCGCCTATGGCGAGGATGACGCCCATGCGCAGCGCATCTATGAGTATATCAGCAAGCTCTGGTTCATGCCCTCGACGCCGGTTCTCTCCAACGGCGGCTCGACGCGCGGTTTGCCGATTTCCTGCTTCCTCAATGAATCGAACGACAGCCTGAAGGGAATCGTCAATCTCTGGACGGAAAATGTCTGGCTGGCGTCCAAGGGCGGCGGCATCGGCAGCTACTGGGGCAATCTGCGCTCGATCGGCGAAGGTGTCGGCGCGGTCGGCAAGACCTCCGGCGTGGTGCCCTTCATCCGTGTCATGGACAGCCTGACCCTCGCCATCAGCCAGGGGTCTTTGCGCCGCGGCTCGGCGGCCGTGTACCTCCCCATCTCCCATCCGGAGATCGAGGAGTTTATCGAGATTCGCCGCCCGACCGGGGGTGATCCCAACCGCAAGACGCCGAACCTGCATCACGGCATCCTTGTCTCCGACGCCTTCATGCGTGCGGTTGAGGAAGACAAGGAATGGGCGCTGACCAGTCCGCATGATCATGCTGTTGTCCGCACGATCAGCGCCCGCAGCCTGTGGATCCGCATCCTGACGGCCCGCGTCGAGACCGGCGAGCCCTATATCATCTTCAACGACCGGGTGAACTCCCTGATGCCGGAGCATCACAAGCTCGCCGGGCTGGAAGTGAAAACCTCAAACCTCTGCGCGGAAATCACCCTGCCGACGGGCATTGATCATCTCGGCAAGGAGCGGACGGCGGTCTGCTGCCTGTCCTCGCTCAACCTTGAAAAATATGACGAATGGGAAGGGCAGGACGGCTTTATCGAGGACGTGATGCTGTTCCTCGACAATGTGCTGCAGGATTTCATCGACCGCGCGCCGGACGAAATGGAACGGGCGAAATACGCCGCGGCGCGCGAGCGCAGCGTCGGCCTCGGCGTTATGGGCTTTCATTCCTTCCTGCAGGCCAAGCGCGTGCCGCTGGAATCGGTCATGGCGAAGGTCTGGAACCGCAAGATATTCACCCATATCCAGAAGGGCGTGAACGCTGCCTCCAAGGCGCTGGCGAAAACCCGCGGCGCCTGCCCGGATGCTGCGGACTATGGTTTCGAGGAGCGCTTCTCCAACAAGACGGCGATTGCGCCGACGGCCTCCATCTCCATCATCTGCGGCGGCGCCAGCCCGGGGATCGAGCCGGCCGCCGCCAACAGCTATACCCACAAGACGCTCTCGGGCAGCTTCAATGTGCGCAACCCGCATCTGAAACGGCTGCTGGCGGAGAAGGGGCAGGATACGGAAGAAATCTGGAGTTCCATCACCGTCAAGGAAGGCTCGGTGCAGCATCTCGATTTCTTGGATGATCACGAGAAGGACGTGTTCAAGACCGCGTTCGAGCTGGACCAGCGCTGGATCGTTGAACTCGCCGCCGATCGCACGCCGATGATCGACCAGTCGCAGTCGGTGAATATCTTCCTGCCCGCCGATGTGCACAAGCGCGACCTGCACCAGATTCATTTCATGGCCTGGAAGCAGGGCGTGAAAAGCCTCTATTACTGCCGCTCCAAATCCATGCAGCGCGCGGAAGTGGTGGCGATGAAGGAGGAACTGCCCGAGGAACTCCGCGAACTCGCCGCGAGCCTTGCGCCCGCCGTCGCCCGCGCGGTCGAAAATGCCGGCGAGGCCGTCGATTACGAAGAATGCCTCGCCTGTCAGTAGGGCGGGGCACATCCAACCGATTTTGTGAAGAATAGAATAGAAACATGTCCCTGCTCGATGCCAAGCCGGTCTACAAACCCTTCTCCTATCCCTGGTGCTACGATGCCTGGCTGAAACAGCAGCAAATCCACTGGCTGCCGGAGGAAGTGCCGCTCGCCGATGACGTGAAGGACTGGCACAACACCCTCTCGGAGTCGGAGCGGCATCTGCTGACGCAGATTTTCCGCTTCTTCACCCAGTCGGATATCGAGGTGAACAACTGCTACATGCGCCATTACACCCGCGTCTTCAAACCGACCGAGGTGCAGATGATGCTCGCCGCCTTCTCGAACATGGAGACGGTGCATATCGCCGCCTATTCGCATCTGCTGGACACCATCGGCATGCCCGAGACGGAATATTCCGCCTTCCTCCATTACAAGGAGATGAAGGACAAATACGACTATATGCAGCAGTTCAATGTCGACAACAAATCGGAGATTGCGAAGACCCTCGCCGTCTTCGGCGCCTTTACCGAGGGGCTACAGCTGTTCGCGAGTTTCGCCATCCTGCTCAACTTCCCGCGCACCGGCAAGATGAAGGGGATGGGGCAGATCGTCACCTGGTCCGTCCGCGACGAGAGCCTGCATTGCCACTCCATCATCAAGCTGTTCAAGACCTTCATTTCGGAAAACCCGGAAATCTGGACGAAGGAATTCTGTCAGGAGCTCTATGCGACCTGCCGCGAGATCGTCATCCATGAGGACGCCTTTATCGACCTCGCCTTTGGCGCCGGCGATATCGAGGGGCTGACGGCGGACGAGATCAAGGCCTATATCCGCTATATCGCCGACCGCCGCCTCGTGCAGCTCGGCCTCGATGAAATCTACCATATCGAGAAAAACCCGCTCCCCTGGCTCGATGCCATCCTCAACGCCGTCGAGCACACCAACTTCTTCGAGAACCGCGCCACGGAATACTCAAAGGCGGCAACGAAGGGGACATGGGAAGAGGCGTTTGCTTGAGGGGAAATATTTGCGAAATAAGACCAACATCGCAGGAGCATTAATTACTGTTGTGTTACCGGGTATCTTCGGGTTTATGGAGAAACCTACGGAAATGGGCATTGCTGTCGTTGCATGCGCTATCGCCTTGTCTTTCTTAAATCTTGATAAAATTCAAAGATTTAAAGGCGCTGGTTTTGAAGCCGAAATGAAGAAAGCTGTCGACGAAGCAAACGCAACAGTCAAACAATTAAGAATAGTTGCATTGACATCAGTAGAGGCAGCTTTAACAACTCTGATGTCTAGTAGTTTTTTGGGTGGAACGAATTTGGACACTAAAATCAAGCTTCATGATCAATTGATTAATAGCTTGAAAGAAATAGGAATTTCGGATGTTGATATTAATAAATCTTGTGAAAGATGGCATCGCGGAGTGGGATTAATCTTTCACAGAGGTATTAGGAAATCTATCGAAAAAGATAAATTTTCCTCGGAAGCAGAATATAAAAAGGTAATTTCTGAATACAACAATATACCGTCCTTCCATAGTGATTGGAGTGGACCTTCATCTGAAGAACTTAGAGATTTTATTAATGAAAAAGCTCATATGGGGCCAGAAACTGAAGAGCTTCTAAAGGATTATGAACATTACGAAAAAACGAAGACATTTCGACGTCGAAATATATTTGTTAATCTCTGAGGCTTACAAAAGAATTCATCATAGGTATCGATAACCCGATAGTTCCCATACACCAAATTCAATATTCCACTTCGTACCATTTTTTTGTGCGATATGCCTTAGATGCTGGAACCCAGAATTTGCCAATTCTTGTGCTGTATTTGGACCTAACGTGATTAAGACATCGGTCTCAGTGTTTGGTAGTTCATGTTCGATGTACGGTATGAATACATTTCCTTTACTGGAAATGCGTAGCTTCCTGTCATTCCATCCGGCCGAAGAAACAAGTCTTATTTCATCTTCTGTATGAAATTCAGAAGATTTGTGGCTTACTGATAGATCATGCAACTGTCCGAAAAAACGGCCTTTTTTAAGGATTTGGTTAGAAGCTTCTTGCGGACTAGGTTTCGGATCGCCTTTTTCAACTAGATCCTCAACTAATTGCTTCAAGAAATCATATGTCTCTTTTTGCTGAACTTCTTTAGTGTACTCCATATCTACTAGGCGTGTATTGGGGACGGTACGCAAATATTCTCGCTTGAATCCAATGCAATATCCTCCTTCTGGAGGACCATATGTTCGATACATAGTTAAATTATCATATCTATTCACAAATGAGGTGACGTAAGCATGTTTCCGAGCACCTAGGAAACTTTCTATTGCTTCTGCGATCGCATCGGTCATTTCGAAATCTGGCGATTTCCTCTTTCTTCTCAGAAATTGGCGAATGTAATTTCTCGAGACATTTCCTTCTCTCTTGTCATTCAAGAAGTTGATGTCGGTCGCCCATATTGTCCGGTTGGATATTATGCTTAGTAGTGCATGAGCATCTGTGTAGTGATATACGTGATCGCTTAAATCCATGGAAATGTTATCCGAATACAACGTTGAAATTATGAAGTGCAATTGTAGCCAAAAGTCTAGTGTATGTATGCTCTCAATCAATCTAAAATAGTTCCAATAAAGATATATAGGCTTAAACCTCCCCCGCCGTTTATGATGCGCGAGTGTGCGGGCAGGAGGAGGTGGGGATGAGGCTCTGGAAGAAGGTGAGTATCGGCGTAAGCTCCGGGGTGCTGCTGATTGTCCTCGCCGTGGTCAGCATCGGCTATACCTTAAGCGCCCATATCTATGGCGCGCGGCTCGCGCGCGGCGAGGCCTCGCCGCATTATCACGAGGGTGGCTTCGTCAATCCGGAGCGGCAGGCCGAATATGAGCTCAGCTGGGACTATCTGCGGGAGCAGTTCTTCGGCGAGCAGCAGCGCGTGCCGCCGGCGCCGCTGCCGGTGATGATGATGCCCGCCGACTATCTGAGCGGGCCCGCGCCCGAGGCGTTGCGCGCGACCTGGCTCGGCCATTCCAGCGTCCTGATCGAGATGGCGGGGCTGCGGCTCCTGACCGATCCGGTCCTCTCCGAGCGGGCATCGCCCTTTCATTTTGCCGGACCGAAGCGCTTTCATCCGTCGCCGCTGCCGCTTGCGGCGCTTGACAATATCGACGCGGCGCTGATCTCCCACAATCATTACGATCATATGGATGAGGCGACGGTGCGCCATCTGGCGGCGCAGGGCACGGTGTTCTTCCTCCCCCTCGGCGCGGGCGCGCATCTGGAGGCATGGGAGGTGCCACCAGAGCAGACTATCGAGCTTGACTGGTGGGAGACGCGGCCCTTTGGCGAACTTGCCATTGTCGCGACGCCAACGCGGCATTATTCGGGGCGCGGGCTGTTCGATTACAAGGCGACCTTCTGGTCCTCCTGGTCGATCCTCGGGCCCGAGACGCGCGTGTTCTTTAGTGGCGATAGCGGCTATTCGAAGCTGTTCACGGAGATCGGCGAGCGCTTCGGCCCCTTCGATCTCAACCTGATCAAGGTCGGCTCCTACGGGCCCGGGCAGGCGTGGGAGGATATCCATATGACGCCGGAGGATGCGGTTCAGGTGGCCCGCGATCTCGGCGGCGGGCCGATGCTGCCGGTGCATTGGGCGACCTTCAACCTCGGCATTCATGCCTGGGACGAGCCGATCCATCGCACGATCAAGGCGGCGGAGGAAAAGGGCGTCGAGCTTATCACCCCGCATCTCGGCGAGACCGTCGAGATGACCGCCCCGTTCCAGAGCACCCGCTGGTGGGAGGCGGTCGGGAAGTGATGGAAACTAGGGCCGGGGCGGGGTCTCCACCTCTTTCATGTCCCCATCGGCCACGGCGAAGGGCTCTCCGCCCGCTGTCAGTACCGCGCGGTCCTTCATATTCTTGAAATCGAACATGGCATTCAGCACCACGTCATCGCGACCCTGATATTCCTTCGGCCGATAGATACAGATGCCCATCTCGTCATCCAGCCTCTGATAGGTGTATGTCGCGTCTCCGGCAAGGACGCCGTTCGCCGTGACGTAGCAGGTTGTCTCGGTCTCATAGGTGACCGTATGGGTCGTGAGGTCGGTGAAATCGCCGGTGAGGGAATGATGCACCCCCGTCCATTCAAGGCTTTTACCGACGAGGGAATGCGGGGCGATGGCCATAGGCTCCTTCCTTTCAGCTATGCTCCGCGAGAAAGTTCAGTACGTCGCGCTCCAGCAGCGGCCAGGCGGGGTCGTTCTCCGGCACCAGATGGTTCGGGCTGTCATAGCTGACAAAGCGGGCGTTGGGCAGGGCGGCGGCGAGGCGCTGTCCCTCCTTCAGCGGCTGCATCCTGTCATGGCGGCAATGGGCGACGAGACAGGGCGCGCGCACCTCGCCCAGCAGCTCCATCACATCCACATTGTCGAGGACTTCGCGGTAGCGCCCGAGATTCTCCGGCGAGATCATCTCGCGCATATCCTCGGCGAAGCGGCGGCGGTCTTCCTCGCTCGCGCCGGGCACGATGGTCTGCGCGAGCAGATCGCGAAGCGAGGGATACTCATCGTCCCAGCCTGCCCGCATCATCGCGCGGAAGGCTTCGGCCAGCTTGGCATCATGTTCGTTGCCGCGTTTCGCCCGGCCCTTTGCATAACCGCCGATCATGACGATGGCGGAGACCCGTTCCGGCTGACGGGCGGCGAAAGCGGCGGCGATGGCGGCGCCTTGCGAGAAGGCGAGAATGGGTGCGCGGTCGATCCCGGCGGCATCGAACACGGCCTCCAGATCGTCGACGAAGCGGTCAACGGAGATTTCCTCCACGTCCCAATCCGAGAGGCCATTGCCACGCGCATCGAAGCGGACGAGGCGATATTTATTCGCAATCGATGTGGTCATCGGCGCGAAGCCGGGACTGCGCCAGTCGAGCTGCAGATGGCTGATCCAGTTGGGGGCTTTGACGATGGGCGGACCCTCGCCATTTGCCGTCCAGGCGAGGCGGACTTTGTCCTTCGCGGTGCAGAATTTGATCTCCTGCGCCTCGGAAATGCGGCGGCGTTCCTCTTTGACACCAAGGTCGGAAAAATCGACCGATAGCACCTCGATCGGCTGCTCGATCCCCTTGTAGCTATGCATCCCCTCCCGGCGGAGGCGGGCCGTGATATGGCTACCCGCAAGGTCGCGGACAATGCGCGAGATAAGTATGCCGCCCGGTTCTGCCGCCGCCTGAAGGCGCGCCGCGATATTGACCGCATCGCCAAAGACATCCTCCGCCTCGACGACCACATCGCCGACATGGATTCCGGCGCGGAGGCGGATCGGATCGTCGTGGCTGAAGGGCTGGTCGGAAGAGCGGAGTGCGTTCTGGATGGTAACGGCGCAGTTAAGCGCCTCGATCGCCGCGGAAAACTCGATCAGCGCCCCATCGCCGAGCAGCTTGACCACCCGGCCGTTATGCGCGGTGACGGCGGGCGTGACGATCTCGCGAAAGATGATGTTCAGCGCTTTCAGCAGCCCGGGCGAATCCGCTTGCATCATCCGGCTGAAACCGACGACATCGAGGGAGAGTATCGCCGCAAGGCGTTGTTGACGCATCGTATTTGTCCGGCCTGTCTCTGTGAATGACAATAAAGGACCTAGCATTTTTTCGGGAGCCTGCCTAGCAGCCACCGTAGAAAGCTGCTTGCCGGTGGTTATTTGCCGGTAATCCGTCTAGGCTTGGGGCGTGGAGAATAGCGCGCGAGGTGGATATGGACAAGAAAGAATACAAGAGAGAGCTCAAGTCCCTGCAGATCGAGTTGGTCAAGCTGCAGCGGCACATCATTGCCCACGACCAGCAGGTGCTGATTTTGTTCGAAGGACGGGACGCCGCGGGCAAGGACGGCACGATCAAGCGGATCACGCAGCATCTCTCTCCGCGGGAAACGCGGGTTGTCGCGCTCGGCAAGCCGTCAAACCGGGAGCAGGCAAGCTGGTATTTTCAGCGCTATACCTCCCATCTTCCGGCCGAGGGGGAAATGGCCCTCTTTAACCGCAGCTGGTACAATCGTGCCGGGGTCGAGCGGGTAATGGGCTTCTGCACCGACAAGGAGTACGATAATTTCATGGCCACGGTCGTCTCATTCGAACAGTTACTGGTCGCGAACGGAGTCCAGCTTCACAAATATTACCTCGATATCACCAAGGATGAGCAGGCGGCCCGGCTCGAGGACCGGCGCGTTGATCCGCTCAAGACCTGGAAGATCAGCCCCATAGACGCGGTCGCGCTGGAGCATTGGGACGACTACAGCGCCGCGCGCAATGAGATGCTGCAGCGAACCCACAATCCGGTCAGCCCGTGGCATATCGTAAGGGCGGATAACAAAAAGCAGGCACGCCTCAATGTGATCCGCCACCTGATGGCCCATGTGGACTGCCCGGAGAAGGACCTGACCCATACCCATCCCGACCCGGAGATTATCTTCGAGTTCGATGAGAAGCATCTTATCGATGGGACGATAGCATCCTAATCCGGAGGTGCGTGCTCGCCGGAAAAGAGCCTGTGCCTATTTGGCGCCTTTGCGCGCGATATTCAGTGTTACTTTCCCGGCGTTGGAATCATTGGTTGCCAGAACCTTGGCTTTTACCTGTTTCGGTTTCTTGATTTCCTTGTTTCCGCGCTTGTTGTTACCTTTGGACATCTGATTTCCCTTTCAAGAGAAGTTGGTCGCTATATACACGGATATTATCTTGCCGAAGCCGGGCGCTTACTGTCGCATCCTGTTCGGCGCTTCGTTGCCTCAATCCGGGCGGGGCAATGAATTCGGGTGAGAGGATGGCCGCGGGCCCTGAATTCAGGGCAGGGACCGCCGCTCAATGCGGGGGTTCGCCGGGTATCCCGGGCGGGTGGCCAGTTTCACCGCCGGATTATACCACAGTTCTATAAAATACATCCGTTATTTCGCGTTTGCCCGCCTCACGGAATCGGCGACGCAATTTTTTTGAACTGAACTTTTTTCGGATCGCTCATCGTCCAGAGCTTTTCGTTTCCTTTCCGACCGGCCGGATCCTCGGAATAGATTTCTTGCAGGCGGTCAAGGAAATACATTTTCTGAGGTGCCTTGTTCCTGACTTCGATCGTGCCCCGCAATGTGTAATCAAAAAACGGCGAGGTTTGGTTGAAGACGCGGTCCGAGACGTTGATTTTTCCCGGCTCGCTGTTCGACTCCAGCCGCGCCGCCAAATTGACGGCATCGCCCCAGATATCATAGGTAAACCGCTTGCGGCCGACCATGCCCGCAATGACCGGTCCGCTGTGGATACCGATGCGGAATTCAAAAAAGGGCAGCCGCAACTTCTGTCTTTCGGCTTTCAGTTTTGCCACCGCATTTTGCAGGGCCAGGGCGGCGAGGCAGGCTTTCAATGTATGGAGCCGGTCAGTGGCCGGCACGCCTGCAACGGCCATATAGGCATCGCCGATGGTTTTGATTTTTTCAAGGTCAAATTGCGTCATCACCTCGTCGAATGCCGCGAAATAACTATTGAGCATGCCGATGAGCATGGCTGGCTCGGCTTTTTCCGCGAAGGCGGTAAATCCGACGACATCGGCGAAGAGAATGGTTGCATCATTGAAAAACCGCGGCGCGATCTTGTCATTTTCCATCAGTTCGCGGGCAATTGATTCTGGCAGTATTGTCGACAGCAGATTGTCGGCCCGCGCCTTTTCCGACGCGAGCGCCGAATGGGCGGAATCGAGTTCGCGCATTGTCTCGTCAAGCTCGATGATCCGGCGGCGGTATTCCAGCTGCGCCATGGTCTGATGCGCGAGGCGGCGGATCGCTTCCTGGCACTCGAAGGAAAGTTCGCGAGGCTTGAAATCCATGACGCAAATGGTGCCGATGGCGAATCCGTCCGGCGTCACCAGCGGCATGGCGCAATAAAACCCGAGGAAGGGATCGCCGACGACAAAAGGGAAATCCTTGTAATAGTCGTCCTGTTTCAGATCGGGGACGAGCACCAACTCGGAGCCGCAGACGGTCACAGAGCAGAAGGCGATCTCGCGCGGGCAACCTTCGAATTCCTCAGGCAGACCGTATTTCGACTTGAACCAGAAACGGTCGTCCTCGATAAAGCTGACATAGGAAACAGGGCAGTCGCATATCTGTGCGGCAAGCTGGCTGATTTCCTCAAAGACCGTTTCTACCGGTGTATCCATTACACGGTAGGTGCGCAGGACCTCATTGCGTTCCGCTTCGTTTTCTGGGGTCGGGTAGGTCAATATCAACGCCTCCTTCAATTCGGGATCCCCTTAAAAAATGAGCCCCGTAGCGCCAATCGCCCTCATTGCATGGTCACATCGTTTTTCATGCCGTTGTGGATGAAGACTACTTCTTTCTCGTCCCGCTGGCTAACATTAGTTTTAAGCGGGAGCGGAAAGGCCCGGACACAATGGTAAAGCGATCCGACGGATCAATTCCGCTCCAGCCATTTCAGGTGAAGCACGGCGGCGAGCGCGAGGAGAGATATCACGAGCAGAAGGGTGAGCAGCGGGATTGCGCCCGACGTCTCGCTCACCAGGATGCCGGTAAGGCCGGTGAGCGCCGCGCCGCAGCCGACGGTGAGGGCGCCCATCAGCCCGACGGCGGACCCGGCGAGGTCCGGCCGGATCGACATCGCGCCGACATTGGCGCTTGGCAGGGTAAGGCCGTTGCCGACACCGATCAGCATCAGCGGTCCGAATAATGTGTAGGCGTTGCCCATCCCTGCGAGAAAGAAGAGAAGGCAACTCAATGATCCGGCAACGGAGGCAAGGCGCCCGGCAAGGATCAGGCTGGTCAGCGGGACGCGATGAGCGAGGCGGCTGGAGGCGAAGGAGCTACAGCTGAAGCCGACGGTAATCGTTCCCATATAAACGCCGAGCAGGGCGGGCGACAGGCCAAGCATCACCACCGCGACCAGCGGCACCCCGGCGATGAAGATGTAGAAACCGCTGTTGGAGAACGCCATGCAGGCGGCATAGTCCCAGTATCGAACCGATTTCAGAAGGTCCGGGTAATTCCTGAACTGCTGCCGGAAATTTTCGCTGCGGTTCCGGTTGGTCTCGCCAAGATCGATCCAGCAGAGCAGCAGCGCGATCACACCAAACAGGGTGTAGGTGACAAAGCTCGCGCGCCAGCCGAACAGCTCGTCCAATACCCCGCCGAGCATCGGCCCGAGCAGCGGCGCCACCGACATCGCCATGGTGATGAGGCTGATGCGCCGCGCCGCCTCCTCCGGGGCAGCGGTATCGCGGACGACGGCAAGGGCGATGGCCCATCCGGCAATGACCGCGCCTTGCAGAACCCGGAAGAAAAGGAACACCCAGACATTCGTCGCCAGCGTGCAGACGAAAGACGCGACGACGAAGATGACAAGCGCGGTGAGCATGACAGGCCGCCGCCCGAACCGGTCCGACAGCGGCCCGATAATCAGCATCAGCACCGCCGTGATCGCCAGATATCCGGCGACGGCGAGGGTCAGGAGCGCATATTCCGCCTCGAAATCCAGCGCCATATTGGCGAGCGAAGGCACGAACATATTGAGCGATAACGTCGAGAGCGCCGTAAAGACGACCAGCGTGATCATCCGGGGCGGGGTGGTGGCGGCAAGGGGCATGTTGTTCTCGTTATTTCACTGCAAAAAAAAGCCCCCGAAGGATCGGAGGCGCATGGGGTCCGTTTCGGCGTCCGTTACCGGCCCCCGCGCGCGCATCCCACGACAATCACCAATGGCTTTTTCTGAAAACTTCTGATCATGACGTTAGGCTAGGTTCGGTGTGACGCCTAGTCAACCGAAAAGGTCGGTGCCCCGGGTCGATCTTCGCTATTGCTTTTCCCGGAATGGATGGTCATTCTGGGGGAGGAGGGCGCGCCCGCGCTGATCGGGGTTACTAAAATGAACAATAATACGACCGAACAGTCACCATACCGCTGGGTTATCGTGACAGTGTCCGCCATGATGCTGGCGGTCAGCATGGGCATGATGGTGAACGGTGCGTCGGTCTTTCTGATCCCGCTTAACCAGGAATTCGGCTGGGACAGGGGGCCGGTCTCGCTGATCAATGTCGCCGGGCTCATGGGGCTCGCCGTTGGGGGCGTCGTCATGGGCCGGATCGCGGATAAGAGCTCGACCCGGCGCGTCGCGCTTTTCGGCGCGATTGTCCTCGGGCTTTGTATCCTCGCGGCCTCCCAGGCGGATGAACTCTGGCAGTTCTATGTGCTTTTCTTTATTGCCGGTGCGCTGGGGGCGGGCGCGCTGTTTGCGCCGCTGGTGGCCAATGTCGGCAACTGGTTTGTGACCGGCGCGGGGCTCGCCGTCGGGATTGTCTCGGCCGGGCAGGCGCTCGGACAGGGGGGCGTTCCCTATGGCATTGCAATCCTGATCGAGAGTATCGGCTGGCGAGAGGCGCTGATGGCGATGGGCGGTTTTACCCTCGTCGTACTTGTGCCGCTCGCGCTTACCATCCAGCGTGCGCCCATCGCAACGCAAGTGGTCGAGGGCGGAGCGGAGGACGAGCCACCGACACCTCTGCCAACGCATATCGTTGTTATCTGGATCAGCGCGGCGGTGCTGTTCTGCTGCACCTGCATGGCGGTGCCGCTAATGCATCTGGTGCCGCTTATCCAGGACCGGGGCCTGCCGCTTGAGGATGCGGGCAGTGTGATGTTCATCATGATGATCGTCGCGGTGCTCGGCCGGATCGTGTTCGGCAAGCTCGCAGATATTCTCGGGGCCGTCCGTGCCTACTGGATTGCGTCCTGCTGGCAGACGGTGCTCGTCTTCGGCTTTATCCAGATCGAGAGCTTGAGCAGTTTCTATGTCTTCGCCATCATCTACGGCTTCGGTTATGCCGGCGTGATGACGGGTGTGATTATCACCGTGCGGGAACTGACGCCGATTGCCAAACGCGCCTCGGCCCTCGGGATTACGACGGTGTTCGCCTGGATCGGCCATGGCGTCGGCGGCTATCAGGGCGGGTTCTTCTTCGATCTGACCGGAGATTATACTCTGACCTACGCAAACGCGGCGTTAGCCGGTGTGATCAACCTGATTATCGTCGGGGCCCTCTATTTCACCATTCGCAAGCGGCAACCATCCCTTTCCGGCGCGACGCTATAACGCCACGTCAGCGGTTTTCCGTTGCTGCCTGTTCGCTGCGGGGATAAGCTGCACTGCAGTATACTCTTAGGAATAACGACAATGATAAGTGAATTGCATCTTCCTCTGATCCTGATTGCCGCCTTCGTTGCGACGGCGAGCCCCGGACCGGCGACCCTTGCCATCTCCGGCCTGTCGATGAACTCCGGGCGGCGCTACGGGCTTGCCATGGCGGCGGGGGTGACGACGGGCTCGCTCGCCTGGTCAATCTCGGCGGCCTTCGGGCTTGGCGCGATCATGCTCGCCAATGCCTGGGCGTTCGAGGTGATCCGCTATTTCGGGGCAGCATATCTTCTCTATCTCGCCTATAAATCCGCCCGGTCGGCCATGACACGGGGCAGGGTAGTGCAAGCGAGCATGTCCGCCCGAAGCTATCGGTCAGCCTATGGCAAGGGGCTTGCGCTGCATCTCACCAACCCGAAGGCCGTGCTTTTCTTCGGCTCCCTCTTTTCCATTGGCGTGCCGGCGGATGCGCCGCTCTCCTCGCTGGCGATCATCATCCTTGCCGTCGGCGTGCAGAGCACATTGGTCTTTCATGGCTATGCGCTGATCTTCTCAAGCGCGCCGATGGTCGCGGCCTATACCCGCCTGCGTCGCTGGTTCGAAGGCATCTTCGCCGTCGTCTTCGCCTTCACCGGGTTCAAGATCCTCACTGCCCGGCTCGGCGGGTAAGCGGCCCTATTTCTTCTTTTTCTTGGCCTTGGCTTTCTTGGACGGCTTGGCGTCCTTCTTCGCCTTCACATCCTTTTTGGCGTCCTTTTTTGATTTGTTGGACTTCTTGTCCTTCTCGATCTTCTTGGATTTTTCAGCCTTTTTCGCCTTGGCGGGCTTGGCGTCTTTCTTCTTGTCCTTCTTCGGCTTCTCGGTCTTCTTCGCTTTTTTCTTATCGGCTTTGACCGCAGCAGCGGGAACATCCGGGGTGGCTGCGGCCGGGACCGGGGCCTTGACCGGCGCGGCGGCGATGTCGGAGACGGGGGCCGGGACAAGGGCCGCCTTTGCCGCCTGGATCAGTTGCTCGGCGCGGGCCTCGCCGATACCGGAGACGGTGAGAAGCACCGCAATCTCGGCCTTCGCGAGCTGTTCGGCGGTGGTAATGCCCTTTTCGGTGAGACCGGTGCCCGTGGTCGGGCCGATCCCCTTCACATCAAATATCGTCAGCATGTCAGCTATCCTTGAACCGGAGTGAAAAAGGCTGGCGCGATGCCAGCCTTGTCAATTGCGAGGGCGATCAGGCCGCTTTCTTGAGCGCCTTCTTCGCTTTTTTCAGCTTGCCTTCCTGCTTGGCGACTTTTGCCTTGCGGAGTTTGACTTCTTTTTTCAGGTCCTTGAGTTTTGCTTTCTTGGCCATGAATATGCCTCCTTCATTGTCATAATCGGTCTATGCGGGAGCGTCAGACATTTTCATGGCGGGCGTGCTGCTGAAGAAAGTCGCGGATGAACCGGCGGACCTCGCGGGCGGCGCTGGTATCCAACTCGTCACATAGCTCGACGAAGCGGTCCCGTTCCTTGCCCTTTATGCGAATGATCAACTGGCTGTCTTTCCGTTCCTTTTTCTTCTGCTTCTTCTCTGCCGCCATTGCGTCACAACTCCACTGCATCTTCCGACTATACAAAATGCATATCACATGTATATACATTTTATGTTACAGTTTTATGACAGTCGGGGCAAGGCCATTCAACGATGCCGCGTGAGGGGCGGGGGCTATTTATAGATCAGCGTGCCGTCATCAAGGTCGGCGGTGCCCAGCGTTTCCTTGTCGACATAATAGTCCTGCGTATGCACCCAGGGATCCTTGTCGCCCTGCTTGGGCATGATCGCGAGGGCCCGGGTGATGTAGCCCGCATTGAAGTTTTCAGGATCGACAAAGGGCTTTTCGGGCATGTCCTTATCTTCCTCCCTGAGTTCCGGCACCACCATTTTCGCGCCTTTTTGCGCCATATGTTTCATCAGGCGGCAGACGAACTCCGCCACCATGTCCGAGCGCATTGTCCAGCTTGTCCGCAGGTAACCAAACACCCAGGCCATGTTCGGAATGCCGGAGAACATGATCGCCCGGTGCGACCAGCAGTCGCCGAAATTGAGCGGTTTGCCGTCGATGGTGAACGCGATATCGCCGAGCGCGCTCATATTGAAGCCGGTGGCCGAGACGATGATGTCGGCTTTCAACTCCTTGCCGGATTTGAGCAGGATACCGGTTTCCGTGAAATGATCGATCTGGTCGGTGACGACCGAGGCATCGCCCTTGCGGATCGCCTGAAACAAATCGCCGTCGGGCACGAAGGCGAGGCGCTGCCGCCACGGGCGGTAGGTCGGGGTGAAATGCGGATCGACCGGTACGCTGTCGCCGAGATACATCTTCGCGCCCTTGATCAGCTCTTCGCGCAGACCCTCCGGTTCCTCGAACGAGCGGCGGGTGATCTCCTTCTGGTCGAACAGGACCTTGCGGCGCGCGATCTCATGCACCCATTCGTCGGGCACGTCGAGTTCGCGTAATGTCTCGGCCAGCTCGTCGCGGTTGGCGCGGGCGGAGAAATAGGTGGGGGAGCGTTGCAGCATGGTGATATGGCCCGCCGTGCCCGCCATCGCCGGGATCAGGGTCGCCGCCGTCGCGCCGGAGCCGATGACGACAACCTCTTTGCCCGTGTAGTCGAGATCCTCGGGCCAGGTCTGCGGATGGACGATCTCGCCCTGGAAATCCTCCATGCCCGGATAGTCGGGCATATAGCCCTCGCTATGGCGGTAATACCCCTGACACATCCAGAGGAAGTTGCAGGCATAGGTTTCAAGCGCGCCGGTTTCCGTGTTGCGGACGCTTAAAGTCCATTGTTTCTCCTCGCTCGACCAGCGGGCGCTCTCGACCTGATGGGAGAATCGGATATGACGGCGCAGGTCATTCTCATCGAGGCTTTCATCGAGATAGCGGAGAATCTTGTCCGCGGTCGCGATCGGATCATCCTTCCAGGGCTTCCATTTGAACCCGAAGGTGAAGAGATCGCTGTCGGAGCGGATGCCCGGATATTTATGGGTCGCCCAGGTGCCGCCGAAGGTCTCCTGCGTCTCAAGGATCGTGAAGCTCTTGTTCGGGCAGAGCTTTTGCAGATGATAGGCGGCATCGATGCCCGAAATGCCTGCGCCGACGATCAGCACGTCAAAATACAGGGTTTCTGTTGCTGTATCCGGGGTATTGTCGACCGCCACATCCATGGGTTCGTCCTCCTGCTCGCCTTTGGCGTTATTCTTATAGTTAGAGCATAGCCATCTTCCGGCAACGCGCAATAGTAGATTGCGCATCGGGCCTGTAGAAATTTTTCGGCGCCTCTGCCGGTCGCTTATAGTTGCAAAATAATTTGTTTCCGCCCAATAATATGGAACAAAGTATAAACCGATTTACGAACGGGAGAGCACAGAATGGCAGGAAAGTTTGAACTTTATAAGGATAACGCGGGGGAATTCCGGTTTCGCCTGAAAGCGGGCAATGGCGAGGTTGTTGGATCTTCAGAGGGCTATAAGGCGAAGGCAAGCGCGGAAAACGGCATTGAATCGGTGATGAAGAATGCCTCCGATGACGGCCGGTACGAGTTCAAGGAAGGCAAGAACGGTAAATGGTATTTCAACCTGAAAGCCTCCAACGGTCAGGTCATCCTCTCCAGTCAGGGTTATGCCGATGAGGGCGGCGCCAAGGCGGGCACCGGTGCGGTCGCGCGCGCAGCCGACGGCGCGAAAACCGACGACCAGACCTGATACAATCAATTCTATTATGCCGCGGAGCCCGGGGAGCGATCCCCGCGGCTCCGTTTTTTATGTGAGGGCAGGAATGACTGAAACGGAAACACGGGCGATACTGGACGCCTATTATGCGGCGCTTAAATCCGGTGATGAGGCGCGCCTCCGGGAGATGGTGACCGAGGATATCACGGTCGAATATCACGACAGCCTGGGCGTTCTGCCCTGGGGTGGCACCTGGCGGGGGTTCGAGGCGTTCAGGACATTTCTCGGCCGGGTCGGCGAGCATCTGGTGATTGATCAGGTGGAGCCGCTGCAAACTCTGGTCAGTGGGGAGCAGGTGGTTGTCCTTCTGCGAGGTCACTGGACGGCGCAGTCAACGGGCCGCAAGATGGAGGCTGTCGTTGCCAATCTTTTTACCATGAGAGAAGGTCGCGTCGCCGGATATCAGGTCTTCCCCGACAGCGCCGCCTTCGCAATGGCGCTGGATAAGATCGCGCTGCGCTAAGCGCCGTTTTCCAAATGTAAATGCGCCCGCGCGGGCTTTGTTCACACCCTCGACGCGGCAAGCGTCTTGAGGGGAAAGAAGGAGCCCGCCCATGCAACTGAAAATCTCTTACCTCCTATGCGCCACGGTCATTCTCGGCGTCAGTTTCCTCAACCCAGCGCCGGTTCTCGCCGCCTCGCTTTACAAGATCACTCTTCTCGGGACGCTCGGCGGGGACACAAGCTCCGCTGTCTCAACGAACAACTCCGGACAGGTCGCGGGATATAGTGATACCGCAGAAGGTGACAGGCGCGCCTTCGTCTACGATGGCGAGCTAAAGGATCTCGGGACGCTGGGCGGAGACTCAAGCGCCGCCTACAGCATCAATGAAAAGGGGCAGCTTACCGGCAACAGTCTGACGGCGGACGGGCAAACCCATGCCTTCCTCTATAGCGACGGGAAGATGACGGATATCGGCTCGCTTGGCGGCGGGTTCAGCGAGGGCTGGGGCATCAATAACGATGGCGCCATCGTTGGCAACAGCACCGCCACGGCGGACGGCCCGTCGGTCACCTTCCTCTATAAGGACGGGGTCATGAGCAATATCGGCACGCTCGGCGGCGAGTTTGGCAATGGCGAGAGCATCAATAACAAGGGGCAGATCGCCGGGGACGCCAATACGGCCTCGGGCGACTATCATGCCTTTGTCCATGAGAAAGGCGTGAACAAGGACATCGGCACGCTCGGCGGAGAGCTCAGCGAATCACGAGAGATCAATGACAAGGGCTGGATCACCGGCTACAGCATGACGGAAAATGGCGATATTCACGCCTTTCTCTATGACGGCGATGCGATGATCGATCTCGGAACGCTTGGCGGCAGCTATAGTAACGGCGAGGGGATCAGCAGCACGAACCAGATCGTCGGCTACAGTAGCGATGCGGCGGGGCAGGATCTCGCC
>PAKP01000039.1 GCA_002706985.1 Sneathiella sp.
TCGGGTGACGGGTGATCGGAAGGTGGACCTGAAATCGATTTTTATAGAAATATCGGACACGCCCAAAGCAGCCGTCAATATTAAATATACGCGCACAGTTATCGACAATGAGCCGGCAACCATTAATGCTGTGGATATACCGGAATTCAATAAAGACCGGTCCAGAATTAAGGCCGTCACAATCATATATGACACGGCGGCGGTTCGAAGCGATTTCGATCAGCCCGCGGCAAAACGCTGAAAAACGAGATTGCCAGCCTGTTAATCTAGGAATGAGTTCCGATAATTGCGATTATTCCGGGATAGAACGGTCACTCGGCGGGTTATCGGCGATTTCCAGAATGAGCTTCTTTCGAACCGCATTCGCAAAGGTGTTGCTGTTATCAGCTGTAATCACAAATGCCCCGTTACCTCCGATGATTAACTCGCTGAAGGCGGCCTCCAGGTCGTAATTATTGGGGCGACCAGAGCAGTATCGACATAGCACCGCAAGCCCATTAATCGTTATGTTTGAATTGACAACTTCATCGCGGGCAAGCCCAATCGGTGGGCCGCTCCAGTTATTCGCGCTATCTGCAGAAATGTCGATAACCTGGCGGAAACTCCATATATTATTATTTTCAATGAGACTTTTTCCAAACAGCAGGGCAGATCCGATGGCATTGTATCCGCGGGCTCTTCTGGGAGGCAGGAGAAGATCCGCCGCAAATTTTTGGGCGGCTTCCGCGCTATCTATGATCCGCCAGCCGACGACAACGTCTTGGGAACTGGAGTCACCCCATTCGACATAGGTAACCGCAATTTTCCCGTAGATCGAGGTCGTAATTGCTGAAATCACATCCGGGTTGGTGATCGCTTTTGCATAGCCCTCGCGCTGAAATAAAATCTCTGCATCGTCTATGGAACCGGTTGCATCTGCGAGCAGCACAAGCTCCAGACCGACCTCGATTCTTTCCTGTGCTTTGGCGGTGGGCGACCAGAAGCAGGACAGGAGCAGTAGGAAAACAATCGGATTCCGACGGAGCATTACCGTTCCTCGCAAGGATTAAAGCTGCAAAATAATCATTTGTCATATTTTCCCACGGGTCAAGTACGGGCTTGAAAACCTTGATCACGATTTATTCTGACCTTTCCCTTGAATTTATTTAGAATAATTCTAATTCATAATTATCGTCAACCAATCCTGCGATATGGAGAAAGATAGATGTCAGAGAAAAAGACAATGACCACAACGGCCGGTGCACCGGTCGCCGACAATCAAAATTCAATTACGGCCGGGGAGCGAGGTCCACTCCTCATGCAGGATTATCAGCTTCTCGAAAAACTGGCGCACCAGAACCGCGAACGAATTCCGGAGCGCGTTGTGCATGCGAAAGGCTGGGGCGCACATGGAACCTTCACGGTTACTCATGATATCAGTAAATATACACGCGCGAAGATATTCTCTGAGGTTGGGAAGAAAACCCCTATGATTGCCCGGTTTTCGACCGTCGCTGGCGAGCAAGGAGCTGCGGATGCCGAACGGGATGTCCGCGGCTTTGCGTTGAAATTCTACACGGAAGAGGGAAACTGGGACCTGGTCGGAAATAATACGCCTGTCTTCTTTGTGCGGGATCCACTCAAGTTTCCTGACTTTATTCACACACAGAAACGTCACCCGAAAACCAACCTGAGATCAGCGACCGCCATGTGGGACTTCTGGTCGTTATCGCCGGAAAGTCTGCATCAGGTAACGATCCTGATGTCGGATCGAGGACTTCCGGTGGCTCCGATGTATATGAATGGATATGGTTCGCATACCTATAGCTTCTGGAACGAGGATGGTGAACGTTTCTGGATCAAGTTTCATTTCAAGACAAATCAGGGACACAAGCATTATACGAACGAGGAGGCCGCGAAGGTGGTCGGCGAGAGCCGGGAGAGCTATCAAGAAGAATTGTTCGGCACGATCGACCGCGGTGAATATCCGAAATGGACCTTGTTCATCCAGGTCATGCCGGAAGCTGAAGCGGAAAAAACGCCCTACAATCCCTTCGATCTAACGAAAGTCTGGCCGCACGGGGATTATCCGCCGATCGAGGTGGGGATGATGGAACTCAACCGCAATGCGGATAATTACTTTGCCGAAATTGAACAGGCGGCTTTCAGTCCTTCCAATGTTGTGCCGGGAATCGGCTTCAGTCCCGACAAGATGTTGCAGGCGCGTATTTTTTCCTACGCAGATGCCCATCGTCATCGCTTGGGTACTCATTATGAAGCGCTGCCCGTCAACGCGCCCAAGGTTCCGGTAAATCATTATCATAAAGATGGCGCGATGCGCTTTTTCAAGAATGATACCGGTAACCCGGACGCCTATTATGAGCCTAATTCGATGGGCGGGCCTATGCAGGATGAGAGCTATAGTGAGCCGCTGTTGAAAATATCCGGAAATGCAGACCGGTATAACCATCGCGTTGGCAATGATGATTATTCTCAGCCGCGGGCGTTGTTTAACCTGTTTAACGATGAGGAGAAAGCAAGGCTTTTCTCCAATACGGCGGCGGCCATGCAGGGCGTGCCGGAGGAAATTATACAGCGGCAACTAGGTCATCTTTACAAGGTCGACCCCGCCTATGCGGAAGGTGTTGCAGATGCCGTGGGCGTTGCCCTTCCCGATCAAGCTAAAGCAGGGTAATGCCTAAGCCCCGAATGGAAGCCCCAGGAGCCATAACTCCTGGGGCTTTTCTACGGCGGTCAACTCTCAGTTTGTAAACAGCCGATCTGTTGCCAGCTTTCGCCAAGCCTGCACATTCGGTGGTCCCAATGTTTTGATTTTAATGTCATGAAAGCCCCGGCCCATCCAGCTTTGCGACTGTCGGAACTGGGCAAGAGGGGCATCGGCATAGCGAATGACTCGCTCGACCTTTCTCTCGCACCGTTCCTTGTAGGTGATCAAAGCCTGATCGACATTTTGCATCGCAAGGGCATCCGCAAGACAACGGCTTCCCGCAAGGGCTAAAGCAGCTCCTTGCTGAATCATGGGCGAACAACCATTCGCCGCATCCCCGACAAAGGCGATCCGCCGGTCAAAAAAGCAGGGTTTAATCACCGATTGCAGTCGGCCGATGTGTATTTCGGTATCATCAAGCCGTCCCAGAATGTCAGGTATTGGGCCACGATAACCACCAAAAACAAGTTTCAGGTTTTCCAGCGGATCGTCCACTAAGGGATTAGGTCGGTTATTTTCATATGCGTGGCCATAACAATACAGGGTGTCATTACTGATCGGAAAAACCATGAAACTGTCTGATTGACCCACCATTTGCAGTGGCTGCAAACCATGATCCGGACACTCAACGACAAACCGCCAGCAGGCGAAACTATGATCATGAATCAGCGCCTGCCCTTCAAAATTCTCCTGACGGGTCAGGGAGTTGAGGCCATCCGCGGCGATAAGGAGATCGTACGATCCATTAAGGATCTCGTTCGTGCAGGTAATGCTGACGCTGTCATCGTCATGCCTGGCACTCATTAGCTCGGTATTATAGCGAATTTTTCTCTGTAGCCCTGTCCTGAGCGCTTCATTCAACACCTGCCGTTCAAGGGCGATGAACTGGTCATTCTCGAAAGGAGGATCTGTAAGGCATGCTACGTTGATCACCTTGCTATTGCTCTTGCAGTAAGTGACTTTATCGGCCTGTTGGTATTGTCCCTCTAATCCATCAAATATATCGAGCTTTTTAATTTCCCGGACAGCATTGAACGGCAGGACTATGCCTGTACTATCGGTATCCTCGGATGATTTTTTCTCGATAATTTCAAAATTCAGCCCAAACTTCTTTAGCCATTGGGCGAGGGAAAGTCCTGCTATTCCGGCCCCCACGATCAGAATTTTTGATGTCAATTCCGGTTGTTCCTCATCGTAATCATACTCTCAGTCAAGTATAATTGAACATATATATATTCTAAAGGTAAATCAGGCTGGTTGGCAGTCATTGGGAACCTCAGAACGGTGAAATCCTCGACAGACTATCGGCCGCCAAGCTACGAAAATCCTTAGAGAATTAACGGTTGTTCAACACTTTCCGTTTAGTTTTAATCGATCAGAATTGAGACGGACTGTGGAAAATTTGACCGGATATTCAAGGGAAACCTGCGTTGAAGAACGCACTGGGCGGTGCATATGCTAAGCGAAGCAGTGATGTTCGTATGCTTGCTGGCGTTGCTTGTTGTATTCCTTAGAAGGAACAAACGCCTTACCCATGTCAGATTTGGGCGTACCCTGATTAACCTTGGTTTATTTGTTCTTGTCTGTGCCTCCCTGATTGATGTTCTGGTTATTGGTGACGGTGCCCTTTTCGACATCGGTTACAGCCATAATGCGGCTTTGGAGATATGGCATTTCATTGCTTATATCCCTGGGTTGATTTTTATCGCACTTGGCTTGTCGCGAATGCTCCCGGCGATTGAGCGTTTGAATAGCGAGATCGGAGCCCGAAAGCTTTCTGAGCAAAAACAACGTGAGCAGAATGAGCGTCTGCAACTGGCGATAGAGCGGGCCGAGAATGCAGAAAGCATGTTGCTTGACGCCATCGAATCAATGCCAGAAGCCGTGGCCATTTATGATGCAGATGACAGGCTGTTTGTCTGTAATGGGCACTATAGAGACCGTTTCAACGACATTGCGGAAGATGTCGTGAAGCCCGGAGTACAATTTCACGAGCTATTACGTTTGTCCGTCGGATCCGGGCGCTTGCCCGAGGCTATTGGGCGTGAGGAAGAATGGATCGCAAATCGGATTGAGGAACATCGCAATCCGGTACAGCCTGTAGAACAGGAGTTCTACGACCGACAGATTTACCGTCTTTCTGAGACAAAAACGAAATCCGGCGGCATTGTCTCGATCCGCACCAATATTACAGATATTCGCAAACGTGAAAAAGCACTGGAGGAAAACCGCGTCAAACTTGAAGAAGCCCAGGCCATTGCTCATATCGGCAACTGGATGCACAACAGCGTTGAAAACACTCATGAATGGTCTGACGAAGCCTTCCGCATTCTGGGATATGAGCCGGGGGAAACAGAGCCACGGTACGGCAACTTTATCAGACGGGTAGATGAAGAAGATGTTGATCGCCTGGTTGAGGTGTTTGAGTCAGTCGAGTCAGCTTCAGAACCGTTCGAGGTTGAATTTCGGGTAGTGCATGATGATAAGAAAATTACCTATGTCCGCCTGATAGGCCGCCCGATCATCAGCGATGCGGGTGAAATATCGGGGGCCAGCGGCACGATACAGGATATTACTGCCCAGCATATGTTTGAACGTGAGTTAACTCAGGCGAAACTGGAAGCGGAAGAGGGAACGAGGTCGAAATCCCTGTTTCTTGCAAATATGAGCCATGAGCTTCGGACGCCGCTGAATGCGGTCATCGGTTTTTCGGAAGTCCTGGCGAAAGAGATTTTTGGCCCGTTGGAGAACGAAAGATATCGCGAATATGCTGACAATATCCAATCTTCCGGCAGGCATTTGTTGTCCCTGATTGACGATATTCTGGAATATTCAAGACTAGAATCCGGGTCCATTGAATTGCAGGAAACAGAAGTAAGGCTTCTGGATATTGCCCGCTCGTCCAAGACAATGCTTGCCGCGAAGGCAAACGAGAAATCCATTGAGATCATGCTTTCCGAACAGTTGGATATATGTCTTCGTGCAGACGAGAGAAAACTCAAACAGGTACTGATTAATCTGATCAATAATGCCATAAAATTCACGCCCGATAGCGGCAGGATTGAACTCGAGTTATCAATGCATGAGGAGAATTTCATATCCCTTTATGTCATCGATAGCGGCTATGGAATCAGTGAGGAAGAAATCAACAACGTTATGCGTCCTTTCGGGCGGGCGCGTTATTCTGTTTCCAAGTCGATAGAAGGTACGGGGCTTGGATTGCCGCTTGCCAAGTCGATTGTCGAATTGCATCAAGGTGAGTTGAAAATTACCAGCAACAAGGAAAAATCTGGCACAACGATCGAGATACGTCTGCCAAAGTTCCGGGTCGTTGAAACATCAAAGAATTTTCCGCACCTGAACCTTGTTGCCCGCTCTTGATAGGGCGTTAAAAATCATCATCTAACAGTGAATCTTTATGTAGCGTAGCAGGAATTTTTCTGCTACTGACGCTCTCTGAAAAACTTGGTTTCAACAACTAGACAGGTGGAACATTAGAATTGCAACTGCTCCAAGATTATGAGGGCTATGTCGCGGATCGCGAGCAAGCCCTAGCCGGTTTGCGGCGATATGAAAACGAAGCGACAGCTCTTGAAATCGAGCAGTCGAATGATGCTGTCCACTTTCTGTATATCAACGAGATTGCAGAGGCGGCCAGCAGATTTCTCAACGGATTTCCAGGCACATGCCTTTATGCGGCGAAAGCCAACCCGCATCCGGCATTGCTAAGGCTTTTGTGGGCGGCAGGTATTCGCCATTTCGAGGTGGCCTCCATCCGGGAGATTGAAAAGTTGCGGGTCGAGTTTCCGCTTGCGCAGCTTTACTTCATGCACCCTGTCAAAAGCCGGCAGGCGATCAATCGCGCCTATGCGCTTGGCGTTAGGCACTTTGCCTTCGACAGTCTGGACGAACTGCGCAAAATCAAGCAGGAAACCGGTCATGCCGAAGATCTTTCGCTCATGTTACGGCTGAGCGTTTCGCAAGTCGGGGCGGCTTACCCGCTGGACAATAAGTTCGGTGCAACACTGATGGAAGCGCCGCTCTTGCTAACTCATGCGCGCCAGATTGCGGAAAAGGTCGGTGTGACATTCCATGTCGGCTCACAGTGTCTCGAAATTGAAGCCTACGTTAACGCCATCTACAATATTGCCAATATGTTGGATGGCTGCGGTGTCAAGATCGATATGCTGGATGTTGGCGGAGGATTTCCGATATCCTATCCGGATATGGAACCGGCACCGTTGCAGGATTATTTCGATGCCATTCAAAAGGCGCTCGTGGAGTGTGGTTTTGATGCGCTGGAGATATTTTGTGAGCCGGGGCGGGCCATGGTGGCGGCAGGAGGTGCGGTTGCCGTTCGGGTTGAACTTCGCCGCGGACAATCGCTTTACCTGAATGATGGAACCTACGGTGCCTTGTTCGATGCAGGTCAGCTTGGCTGGGCATACCCGGTTGAACTATATCGCGCCGGCAGGTTGCATGTGCCGTCAGAAGACACGCAGTTTCAGCTGTATGGGCCGACATGTGACAGTATCGACAAGATGAAGGATCGTCTTGCGTTGCCGGATGATGTCTGTGAAGGTGACTGGATCATTTTTCGTCATCTGGGGGCTTATGGCTATGCCATGCAAACCAGATTCAACGGATTTTATTCGGAAACCATGGTGGGAATTGAATCACCTGCCGAGTTCGCATAGCACAGCAAGTTGAAAAAGGCGTCAGGTTAAAATGACAAAACTCTCGAAGAGCAACGAGAAGGCGGCCCTTCTTTCGAAAACCGTCGAGCATGTTGACATCAAAAGTTTTGATGCGCGTCCGATCATTGATGCGATGGGCAAAATGTCTTTCACATCACGTGATCTCGCGCGGGCTACAGAGATATTCAACATGGCCGTAAATGACCCGGATTGTGCGATTATACTTACCCTGGCGGGGTCAACTTCCGCCGGGGGCTGTATGCATGTTTACCGCGATCTGGTGGAGCTGGGCATGGTGGATGCGGTTGTATCCACCGGAGCATCCATTGTAGATATGGATTTCTTTGAAGCTTTAGGATATCGGCATTATCAGGCGGATAGCACAGTCGATGACAATGACCTGCGGGCCCTTTATATCGACCGCATCTACGATACCTACATTGACGAGGAAGAGCTTCAGCATTGTGACGAGATTATAAAGGTAATCGCGGATGAACTGGAGCCACGAGCTTATTCTTCCCGTGAATTCATTTATGAGATGGGCCGCTGGCTGAAAACCAACGCGGTGAAGAAAAACTCTCTTATCGAAACCTGCTATGATCACGATGTGCCGATTTTTGTTCCGGCATTTTCTGATTGCTCCGCCGGATTTGGTCTGGTCAAGCATCAGGTCGAGAATCCGGCAAAGCATCTCAGTATTGACAGCGTCAAGGATTTCAGGGAGCTGACGGAGATCAAGATTGAAGCGGGGACGACCGGCCTGCTGATGGTTGGCGGCGGCGTGCCTAAGAACTTTGTGCAGGATACGGTCGTTTGCGCCGAAATCCTTGGCAAGGAAGTCGACGTTCATAAGTATGCGGTGCAGATATCTGTTGCCGATGTACGGGATGGGGCCTGTTCATCCTCTACCCTTAAAGAGGCGGCGAGTTGGGGCAAGGTCAGCACAAGTCTGGAACAGATGGTCTTCGCGGAAGCGTCTTCCGTCGTCCCCTTGCTGGCATCGGACGCCTTCCATCGGGGTGGCTGGAAAAACCGCAAGGCGCGGAAGTTTACCAAGCTCTTTCAATAACCGACAAACGGACTGAAAATCATGACAGTTCCATTTGACATACTCCCCTCGGAAGAGGGGTTTTTGGGCTTGCCCGAAGCGGAGGCTGTCGATTACGCGTCCGCGAAGGCCATCATCATTCCGTTTGGTCTTGAGGGGTCGGTCAGCTATGGCGGCGGAACGGCGCTGGGGCCGGCTGCGATGATTGGGGCTAGCCATCAGGTGGAGCTGTTCGACGAAGATCTCTGGCGCGAGCCGTTTAGGGATTTCGGTGTTGTGACGATGCGGGAGAAGCCTGTCGATGGAAGCGACATAAAAGCGGCAATAGATGATCTGGCCGCCCTTACCGAAACGGCACTTGGCGATAACAAGTTTCCGCTCGTCTTCGGCGGAGAGCATTCCATCACACCCGGAGCGATCCGGCCGTTTCTCAAGCAGTTTGATGATCTTGCGATCCTGCATTTCGATGCCCATGCGGATCTGCGTGATGGTTATGATGGCGAGCATTATTCTCATGCGGCGGCGATCCGCCGGGTGCTCGATCATCCGACTGTTCCGATCGTTTCAGTGGGTATTCGCAATATATCGGCGGAGGAGATTCCGTTTCTGGAGGCAAATCGTTACCGGATAAACATCCATTGGGGAAAGGATCGCGAAAGCTGGCAGGTGGAGGATATTGTCGCCCCGTTAAAAGGTCGCCCTGTTTATCTGACCTTTGATCTTGACGGATTTGATGGCTCCGTGATGCCGGCAACGGGGACGCCGGAGCCAGGCGGTCTTTTCTGGAATGATGCGATCAAGATCATAAAGGCGGCCTCTAGGGTTGGCACAATTGTGGGGGCAGACATCAATGAACTGGCCCCGATTGAAGGTATGCATGCGCCGAACTTCCTCGCCGCAAAACTCGCATACAAGATCCTGTCGCTTTCCTTATCGAAGTAGCGGCGGCTCGTCTTGCCTAGAAATGGGCAAGTTTTTTCCTCTTTTTTGAAGTAAATCAGCCTCATTTCACTGGCAAAACTGCAAACTACGGTGAAAGTACAGGGGCATGAAGATGATAAAATCCTCACGACAGGCGCGGTCTACCCTCAGAAATCTTCTTTCTGCAATCAGGACCTTCCGGCGGCAGGTTACGGTTGTTGCGGTTGCCTCATTATTGAGTTTGGCAATCGTATTGAATGTGGCGATGGCGCCGGTAACGAATGCAGAAAACGCGCTTTCCCAGGTTGTCTATCTCAAGAAGGACATCAACGGCGCGACGTCGATCATTCGATAGCCGGTTTGCCGTTTGTTAGGATCGTTCCTGCAGTCCGTCCTGTTTCATACGCCAAAGACAGACATCGACGCGGTCCTGCCCGAAGAAGGCCTCGTTTTTATAGGAGAGGGTCGGCACTCCCCAATGTCCCGCTTTTTCGAGCGCTTCCTGGTTTGCATTGACTTTTGCTGCATATTCATCGAACCGCTCCGTAATCATGTCATCGAGCATGGCAAGGTCAAAACCGGCGGCGGCGGCGGCTTTGTATAAATGATCGCCTTCATGCCAGCCGCGCACCTCGCCATTCCAGATCAGGCTTGAAATCTTATCGAGGAAAGCGAGGCCATCGCCTGTTTCTGCTGCTGCAACGCCAAGATGGGTAAGGCGATGGATATAAGGCTGCTCCAGCGGAATTTCCTTTGTCTGCCGGTTCATTTTTACGGGATCGGGGCGCGGCCAGGAAATCGGTATATTGTTCATATCGCCGACGCGCTGGATGTCGGTCATCAGATAGTCGATCCAGAGAGGGTGAATATCCTTGAAGAATTGTGGGTTCCTGACAGCAATCGGATAAACCGGCCGGACATTGACGTTCAGGTCATATTCCTTCGTCAACTCAATGATCCTGCGGATCGCCAGATAGGAATAAGGGCTTCTGAATGACCAGAAAAGATCAACGCTGTGGGTCATGGTTATCTCCATAATCTGTTGTTATAATTTCTTCATAATATGTCTTTATATTTCTAACAACCAACCAATTTTCTTTACTGGAACCATTGTTTACGTCATTGTCCCTGAGAATTTGGGAGAGAAACCGTTGTTTTGATGTCATATACGCCGACCTGTAAGAGTTAAAATGCCTTTTTTTCATATTTTTTTTCTGGCGGTAATACAAGGGGTTACCGAGTTTCTGCCCATTTCGTCGAGCGGTCATCTCTTAATCATCCCGTCCCTTACTGGTTGGCAAGATCAGGGTCAAAGTATTGATATTGCTGTTCATGTTGGTACATTGATCGCCGTTGTTACCTATTTCCGTCATGATATATTTGGCATCGTTAAGGCATTTCTGACGCCTGCTGATAAAAGCGGTGCAGATGACCGAAGACTCGGTTTTCATATTATCATTGCCAGCATTCCGATCGTATTGGTTGGAGGTGCAATGTATCTCCTGCTGCTAAACGACTTAAGATCAATTCTGCTTGTGGCGGCGACAACAATTATCTTCGGTGTTTTCCTGGGTTGGGCGGATAATAAATATCCCGTCACTAAAAATATTGAAGGAATTACAATCAAAGACTCGCTCGTGATTGGACTGTTTCAGATATTGGCGCTGCTGCCAGGAACGAGCCGCTCCGGCATAACCATGACCGCGGCACGAATGCGTGGCCTTAGTCGAAGTGACGGAGCGCATTTTTCCATGTTGCTGTCCATCCCGACCATTCTTGGCGCTGGAACGCTTGCGGCATATCACCTGTATACCTCGGAAAATCCGGAAATCGGGATGGATGCCTTGACCGCAGGTTTATTGTCATGCGTTATTGCGTTTCTGGTGATAAGCCTTTTGATGCGCTGGATCGAAAAAATCGGCTTTACGCCTTTTGTTATATACCGGCTTATACTTGGGGCGGTTCTTCTGGTTGTCTATTTTGCGAATTGAAACTGAAAATAATCGCTCGGTTACCTTATATCCCAGTGAAAAACTTGATTAATCCTGCTTAAAACCCCATTTCCTCATAATAGTGCTTGGAAATGGACATTTCATGTATGCTTTTAAGACTAGTTGGATAAGGCCTTCCGGCCTGTTGCTGGCGGGATTTACGTTGGTGTCCGCCGTCATTTCGTCTTCCGCGCTCGCGGCAGAAAAGAATTCCGAACTGCACTATACGGTGTATCTGGGCGGGCTTTATCTTGGCGGCATTGAAACCGAGATAGAACAGGGCGATCGTCAATATAAGATTGAAAGCGCGGCGAACACCAGCGAAGCCTTTAACTGGATCGTCAGTTGGTTCGCCAGCGGCGAAACCGAAGGACTGATCGGTCTCGACAAATTCTTCCCGCGCCAGCATCAGCACAAAAGCACCTGGAATCAGAATGTTCGTGTCGTCACGATGGATTATGGAAAGTCCGGCTCCGTCCGGGTCGAGAAAACCACCACCCGTAATGAAGATCCGGGTCGATATACCCCGATTGATCCCGCAAGTCTGACCAACAGCATCGATCCGATGACAGCTATCCTGACGATGACAAATCAACTTGATGAGGGGAAGGGTTGCACGGCGCGGTTGCCCATTTTTGATGGTCACCGGCGGTATGATGCAATCCTGTCGGATGTCCCCTCTCGTTATTTCAAACCATCGCGCTATTCCGTATTCTCCGGGAATGCGATCGGTTGCAAGCTCGAATTTGACAGAATTGGCGGGTTTCCCGTCGATCAGCAGCAAAATTTCAACAAGGATTCTCAGCAGGATGTGGTGGTCTGGGCTGGTGCTCCGATTGAAGGGGGACGAATCGTCCCTGTGCGCATGCAATTGAAAACCCGTTTCGGAAATATGGAAATGCATCTTGACCGTTATCGGGAAGGGCCGATGCAACTCGTCAGCCGGAACTCCCAATAGAACATCTTCAGGTCTGATAGATACTTAAGCTGATTTGGGCGATAACATCGGTTTAACTACTTTCTATTGTTCGTCTGGATTTGTAGTATGGGTTGTCTGACAGTTGGGCGGTGGCTGGGGAGAGCACAGTGACGGCGGTGAGCTTTGGAGAGAGAATGCGGCGGATACGCCGCAGAACCGAACTTCCGGACTTGGAAAGCAACAGATTTCTTCACAACGCATTGGATCAAAACAAGCGTGAAGGATTGATGCTGGCTGTCAAGGCCCGCACGATTTGCCTTTTCGTCATCGGCCTGTTTTTGATCTACCTGAGCCCCAACTGGTATGTTATTTACTACGAACTACTGATTGTTGCCTTTATGCTCATTGGCTGGGCGCAAGTGAAAATTGGCCGGGTCGAGCGATCGAGAGCCGAACTTTTCCTCATTTTTCTCGATTTAGCGCTGCTGACGATCGTGCTGGTAGTCCCCAATCCTTGGGACCCGCGCCCATGGTCGGCTGCCCTTCAGTTCAAATTTGGAAACTTTCCGTATTTCTTCGTACTTCTCGCCGCGGCCACCCTCGCATATTCATGGCGGACATTGGTGCCGTTTGTCGTTATCACAGCCATTCTGTGGATGGGGGGATACTTTTGGGCCTCCTATCAACCATCTGATATTGCGGAGCTTTCCGACAAGGTCCGCACGGCGCTGGAGGGCTATCCAAATATTCTCCATTTTGTTGATCCAGGCAATATACCGATCGAGCCACGTATTCAGGAAATACTCATATTCGCGATTGTTGCTTTTATTCTGGCCCTGAACGGCTGGCGCACAAATCAGCTACTTGTCCGGCAGGCCGAGGCCGCGCGTGGGCGCGCAAACCTCTCCCGTCATTTCCCGCCTAATATCGTGGATAATCTGGCGGAGCGGGATCAGCCGCTCGGTGAAGTGCGAGAGCAGCGCGTTGCGGTTCTTTTCGCCGATATTGTGGGCTTTACAAAAATGGCGGAGATGGAAACACCGGAGAGAATCGTATCGGTCCTGCGTGATTTCCATTCTCGCATGGAAAGCTGCGTATTTGAGAATGGCGGCACCTTGGATAAATTTCTGGGGGATGGCCTTATGGCGACGTTCGGCACTCCAGAAACAACACCGCAAGATGCCGAAAATGCATTGAAATGCTCTGTTGCGATGCAGCGCCATATGAGCCGGTGGAATGAAGAACGCAAAAAGGCCGGCCTGATGCCAATTCATCTTTCCGTTGGTATCCATTATGGCTCGGTCGTCCTAGGAGACATCGGTTCGGAACGACGGCTTGAATATGCGGTGCTGGGCGATGTCGTGAATGTCGCCAGTCGCCTTGAGGCCTCGACCCGGGAAATGAAAGCAAATATTGTGGTCAGCAGCGAGCTTATGGACGCTGCCGGCGGCGAACAAATGGCTAAAAAACTGGGGTTTATCGAAAACGGCTCTCAGACTATTCGCGGGCGGGGAGAGGGAGTGACCACCTGGCTTCATTTGATAACGGAGCCCGCCAGCTAACGGGGAAGCATATTGTCAGGAGCAGATAGCAATTCAAAGGCGCTGAATGATAAAAAGGCGCTGAGACCCACAGGTCGAGATTGACTTTCACGCGTCTCGCTGCACACTCACCGGATATGCACCGTTCGGGAAGGATTTGCATGAAAGCTGCCGTCTGTCGAAATTTCAATCAGCCGCTGCAAATTGAAGAGTTGTTCTTGGCGCCGCCTGAAGAAGGGGAGGTCCGCGTCAAGTTGTCGGCTTGCGCCATTTGCCATTCGGATATTACTTACATGGACGGTGGATGGAGCGGCACCTTGCCGATGGTACTGGGTCATGAGGCCGCAGGTGAGGTTGCAGAAATTGGAGTGGGCGTTCGAAATATCGCGGTGGGCGATCATGTGCTGGTTACGCTCGTTCGGTCCTGCGGTCATTGCCCTGACTGTGAAAGAGGGGAACCCTATGTCTGCGGTACCCCATTTCCGATTGATGATGCCGGTCGCCTGACAACAGAAAAGGGCGAGCCGGTCCTTCAGGGCTTAAGGACAGGAGCTTTTGCCGAAGAGGTCGTTGTCGATCAATCGCAACTTGTCGTTATACCGAAAAGTTTGCCCATGGATGCTGCATCGCTCTTATCCTGTGGTGTGATCACCGGTCTTGGAGCTGTCGTGAATACGGCGGAGGTCCGGCATGGTGCCTCCGTCGTTGTGATTGGATGCGGCGGGGTCGGCTTGAATGCGGTGCAGGGGGCGGCACTTGTCAATGCGGCGCCAATCATTGCAGTGGATCTGGTGGAGGAAAAGCTGGCCGCAGCGCGCGATTTTGGCGCGACAAATGTGATCAATGCGCTCTCTGCCGATGTGATCCAGGAAGTCAGGGACAATACGAACGGTCGCGGCGCGGACTATGTTTTTGTCGCGGCTGGAAGCCCGAAGGCATTTGAGCAGGGGTTGGAACTTCTGGCACCCGCCGGGACGCTTGTGATTGTCGGGATGCCGCCGACAGGACAGAAAATTGCGGTTGAGGCCGGTAACATTGCCGGTGCCAGTCAGAGAATTCTCGGTAGCAAGATGGGGTCTACCCGGCTCCGCGTGGATATTCCGAAACTCGTTGCGCTGTATGAAAGCGGTCGGCTTAAACTGGATGAACTGATCACCGGGCGGTATCCATTGGAGGAGATCAACCATGCCATCGATGAAGTCAGGGCGGACAAGGCATTGCGGAATGTGATTATTTTTGGAAAGACCTCATGAAACTGACCGACCTTCAAACATTTGTCGTAGGGACGCCACCACCGCATTGGGGCGGCCAGTTCTGGGTGTTTGTCAAGCTGACGACCGACAGCGGCGTGAGCGGCATAGGAGAAGCCTATGCGGTGCCATTTCATCCGGATGTGACCGTAAAAATGATCGAGGATGTTTTTGCGCGGCGGCTTCTTGGCATGAACCCCTTTCACATAGAACGTATCTGGCGCAGGGTCTATTCGAGCGGATATACGCAACGGCCGGATTCGACGATGATGGCTGTTCTGAGTGCGTTGGAAATGGCCTGCTGGGACATTATCGGGAAAGAAACAAATAAACCGGTTTATGATATTTTAGGTGGTAAAATTCACGAGAGGCTTCGCAGCTATACTTATCTCTATCCGAAGGATGGGGATCGGACGGATGTCTATAGCGACCCCGATCTGGCAGCGGAGCGCGCTGCCGAAAATGTCGCGCTTGGTTTCACTGGCGTGAAATTTGATCCGGCGGGTCCTTACTCTGCCTTCGATCCGCGTCAGCCTTCTTTGGAGCGTATGGACCTATCGGAGAAGCTGGTGGCGCGGGTGCGTGAGGCGGTAGGGGATAAAGCCGATCTTCTGTTCGGAACCCATGGGCAGCTGACAACTTCCGGCGCGATCCGGCTCGCGCGTCGGTTGGAGAAATACGACCCACTTTGGTTTGAAGAGCCGACGCCCCCTGAAAACACGCGCGAAATGGCGAAGCTCTCTCGGCAGACGACCATCCCCATCGCCACCGGGGAGCGCCTTTGCACTAAATATGAATTCCACCGCGTGCTGGAGAGCGGCGCGGCTTCCATCCTGCAGATGGCGCTCGGGCGTGTCGGCGGACTGCTGGAAGGGAAAAAGATCGCCAGCATGGCGGAGGTCTATTATGCACAGATCGCGCCGCATATGTATTGTGGTCCGGTGTCGGCGATGGCGGATATTCAGCTAAGTACCTGTACGCCGAATTTCCTCATTCAGGAAAGCATTAACACCATGGGTGATTTTCACGCGGAAATCCTGAAAGAGCCGATCCAATGGGAGGACGGCTATATCATTCCGCCAACGAAGCCGGGCCTCGGCATCGAGCTTGATGAAGAGGTTATTGCAAGGCACCCTTTCACAGGGGATCAGTTGCATCTTGAAATGGTCGACGATCCGGTCATCTTCGAATAGCTCAGCCGAAGTTCATGTCGGCAACGAAAGGGTTGGTTGCCCGCTCCTGACCGAAGGTCGAGAGATTTCCATGCCCTGGAATGAAAGTGATGTCATCCCCAAGCGGCCAGAGCTTCTCGCGGATTGAGTGCAGCAAATCCTCATGATTGCCGCGCGGAAAATCTGTCCGGCCGATGGAACCCTGAAACAGAACATCCCCGACAATGGCGACGCGTTCTTTCAGATTGACGAAGACCACATGCCCCGGTGTATGGCCCGGGCAATGAACGACCAGAAACTCCTCATTGCCAACGGTGACCGTATCGCCGTCTTCCAGCCAGCGGTCGGGCGTGAAGGCGAAGGATTCCGGAAAGCCGTAGCGCGCGCATTGCGTCGGCAGCTGGTCAATCCAGAATTTATCGTCTTTATGGGGCCCTTCTATCGGCACATTCAGCCTGTCATGCAATTCCTTCGTTCCGCCCGCATGATCGAGATGGCCATGGGTTATGAGAATTTTCTCGATCGTCACGCCCTGTTTCTCGGCAGCTTCAATAACGCGGTCGAGGTCGCCACCCGGATCGGTGACCGCGCCCTTCATGGTTTCCTCGCACCAGATCAGGCTGCAGTTCTGTGCGAATGGGGTGACGGGAATTATTACTGCTTTCATAAAATATCGAAGCGTCGGGTCGCTCCGTCCTTTGTTCGTAATCTATGCTGTCAGCGTTTCAAGGCGCCGAGAATACCACGAAGCAGCGCTTTGGCAATGGTGCGTCCGATGGATGAGCTAACGGCGCGGGTCAATGACTTGATGGCGGCCTCGCCAACGCTTTGGCGATTGGAGGCTTTCCGTTTCGGCTCCGGGGTGCTTTCCTGTTCTTTGGCGGCGGCCTTCGCCGCCTTTTCTGCACGTTCCTGCAGAATTTCATAGGCGGACTGATTATCAATCGCCTCATCATATTTATCCGCAAGATCGCTTTCCGTCGGGATACTTTTCCGGACGGTATTACTGATCGGACCGAGTTTGGACGAAGGTGGCCGGATCAGGGTCCGCTCCACTATCGATGGTTCGCCCTTGTTCTCCAGCGTAGAGACCAGTGCCTCCCCGACGCCGAGGGTGGTGATGACATCCTCGACATCAAATTTTGGGTTGGGGCGGTAGGTTTGCGCGGCAAGCCGGATTGCCTTCTGTTGCTTCGGAGTAAAGGCGCGCAGCGCATGCTGGATACGATTTCCAAGCTGGCCCAGCACCGATTCCGGAATATCGTCCGGGCTTTGGGTAACAAAAAATATCCCAACCCCCTTGGACCGGATGAGGCGGACCACCTGTTCAACCTTTTCCAGAAGCGCTTTCGGGGCATCATCAAAGAGCAGATGGGCTTCATCGAAGAAAAAGACGAGCTTGGGGCGATCCGGGTCACCGGCTTCAGGCAGTTCCTCGAACAATTCGGACAACATCCAGAGGAGGAATGTGCCATAAAGCCGCGGGGAGTTCATCAGCTTGTCGGCGGCAAGAATATTCACCATGCCGCGTCCGTCTTTATCGATGCGCATGAAGTCGTGTAA
This sequence comes from Sneathiella sp., assembly GCA_002706985.1. Classification (GTDB taxonomy): domain Bacteria; phylum Pseudomonadota; class Alphaproteobacteria; order Sneathiellales; family Sneathiellaceae; genus Sneathiella. Next base: position 17,810 of record PAKP01000039.1, read on the forward strand.
ATCAAGGGCCGGTTCGCCAAAGAACTTGTCGGCGCCCTGATCTTCAAGACGTAGCAGTGCGCGCTGGATCGCGCCAACCGATTGCGGTGAGACATTACCGTAAATCGCCGATATCTCGGCTCTCTGGTCATTCACGACCCCCAGAAGCGAGCGTAAATCCTTGAGGTCAAGCAATAGAAGGCCCTGTTCATCGGCAACCCGGAAGGCAATATTCATAACGCCTTCCTGTGTATCGTTGAGCTCCAGCATACGTGAGAGAAGCAGCGGGCCGATTTCGGAGATTGTCGTGCGGACGGGATGGCCCTGCTCTCCAAACAAATCCCAGAAAACGGCCGGAAAGGCGGCACCCTCATATTCGTCCGTGAAACCGATGGCGCCCGCCCGCTTGGTCAGGAAGTCTTGCATTTCTGAAGTGCGGGCGAGTCCGGAGAGATCTCCCTTCGCGTCGGCGAGGAAGACCGGGACGCCTGCAGCCGAAAAGCCTTCCGTCAGCACCTGCAAAGTGACGGTCTTTCCGGTACCCGTTGCGCCGGCGATCAGACCGTGCCGATTCCCCCATTTCAGCGGCAGATATTGATTATCGCCCGTTCCATCATCACTCTTGCCAAGGAAAATTCCATCGTTTGTCAAACAGGTCATGATCGCAAAAATCCTTAATCCGGTGGAAGGCGGGTCAGTCGAAGATAAGAAATTTTATACCGGTTGTCCTGCGGCCTCAAGCATCCATTCTCTGACGGCGACAAGCTTGGGGCGCGTGGATTTTCGCGCTGCCGAAACAATCTGAAAAGGAGCGCGGGATCGGCGGACCACATCGAACAGCTTCACAAGCTGGCCGCCATTTATTGCCTCGCGAACAAGGCCGTCAATTCCGATGGCGACACCCAGGCCGTTTTCCGCAGCATGCAAGGCCATGTTGGCGCTTTCAAAATGAAGTCCCTGGCTGGAATCAATATCATGGATTCCCGCTTCGGCGAGCCAGCGGGGCCAATCTGTCGGACGCGGGCTTTCATGCAGGAAGACAGCCTTTTTAAGATCTTCGGGTTGTTTGAATCTCCGGGCCATGTCGGGGCTGCAGACCGGATAGGTGTCAACCTCAAGCAGTTTATCGATCCGCATGCCGGTCTGTGTCGTTCCCTCTGGCAAGACCTGGATGGAAAGATCGAAATCATCCCGCTCAAAGTCCGCCGGGTTGAGTGACGTGATCAATTGGACATCAATATCCGGGTGGTGTTCATAGAGGTCCGCCCATCGTGGAATCAGCCAGCGCAGGGCAAATGTCGGGTAGGCACAGATGGAAACCGCATTGCGGCGGGTCTCGCTGCGGAGGCGGGCCGATGCCGCGGCGATTTTTTCCAGTGGCAAGGTTATTTCCGCGAGATACTGCCGACCCACCGCGGTAAGCTCAATCCGCTTGTGATGACGATGAAATAGCGTCTTTCCAAGATACTGTTCTAGCGTCTGAATCTGGCGGCTGACCGCTCCCGGCGTGACGCCAAGTTCCTCCGCTGCTTGATTGAAGCTCAAATAACGGCAGGCAGCCTCAAATGCCCTGAGGCCAGATGTAGAGGGAATGTGCAGCATTTATCTCACAATCTTGATTGATATTTTGTCAATTATACTATGCTGAATTATCGATTGTCCATGATCTTCGTAATGCGCATTATAGGGACATAAACAAACGGCCAAGGGAATATGCGGGGTTGATATGACATTTTTACATAAAAAGCAGGAATTCAAGCCACAGGAGCTTTCTGACTATATCGCGCCGGATTGCCACGGCCTCAACTTCTATGAGATTGATACGTCGTTGCAGGATTTGTTGCATTGCTACATGCCGGATGATCTGCGGCAGCATCTGGAGCCGCATTATCGTCGGCTTGGTGAACTTTCCGGCAATCAAATCGATGACTGGTCTCGCGATTCCGATCGCCATATACCGGTCCTGCATTCACGGGACGCTCGGGGGCGCAATGAAGACTGGATCGAGTTTCACCCATCATACCGCAAGATGGAGGATGTGGCCTTCAAGGATTTCGGTTTTCACAGAATGTCCCATCGCGAAGGCGTCTTTGGCTGGTCTGGCAAAGTCCCGCCGCTTGGCAAATATGTTTTCCAGTATCTTTTCGGTCAGTCGGAGTTCGGTCAGCTCTGCCCGATTTCAGCGACCGAGACCTCTGCGATGCTCATTGAGCGCTATGCAGATGAAGAGACCAAGGAGAAACTTCTTGAGCGAATGTTCAGCCAGGACATGGATCAAATCCTGAAGGGCGCGCAGTTCATGACCGAGAAGACCGGCGGTTCCGATGTCTCGAACATCGAGCTGCAGGCCCGTTTTGAAGACGGGAATTGGAGACTTTACGGTGAAAAATGGTTCTGCTCTTGCGCGGATGGGGATGTCGCCCTGCTGCTGGCGCGGCCGGAGGGCGCACCGGAGGGCAACAGCGGTCTTGCGTTGTTCGCGATGCCCCGCAAGCTGGAGGATGGAAGCCGGAACCCGTACCGGATCGTCCGGTTGAAAGACAAGCTCGGCACAAAATCGATGGCGTCGGGAGAAATCATCTTTGAGGGCGCGGTTGCTTACCCGCTCGGAAAAGTCGGCGCCCATCCTAATCAGGGTCTCAAACTGATGATGGATCAGGTTAATTTTTCCCGCCTTTCCCATGGCGTGCGGGGAGCAGCAATGATGCGCCGCTGCCTGAACGAGGCCTTGACGGTTGCCAACTATCGTAAGGCTTTCGGGGAAACGATCATCGATAAACCGCTGTTGCGGCGGCAGCTAATGAAACTGATGGTGCCGACGGAACAAGCACTGTCCATGTTTATGTATGTTGCGGTCAACCTTGCAAAGGGCGAAGCCGGAGATGAAGCGGCGGCGAAACGTACCCGTATTCTGACACCGCTTCTGAAATTCCGGACAGCTCGAGACAATATCCGTGTTGCAACCGGTGCAATGGAAGTGCGTGGCGGCAACGGATATATTGAGGATTGGGTAAATCCACGTCTTGTCCGGGACGCGCATCTCGGGGTCCTGTGGGAAGGAACTTCGAATATCAATTCCCTCGATGTGACGACCCGTGCGATTGCCCGCGCCGGAGCGCATGAGGATCTTGGCGAGGATCTGACACGCCAGATCGAGTCAAACGGTTCTCTGCCCGGTCAGTATGCCGGACAGCTGAAGGGGCTGGTGGATCAATCGGTTAAATTCGCGGAAGAAGTCGCGCGTCAGGGCAAGGAAACACATGCCCGTAAGGCGGCCAGTGCGCTTTATCATGCGACGACGGCGACCCTGATGGCGAACGAAGGGGCAGAGCTTGGCGCAGCTGGCCGGGATGCACGGCGGTTACTCTTGTCCAGGATGATTGTTGATCACAAGCTCGTCGCCGGTAATCCACTGTCAATTGAAAGCGGTGAATTTGCCGATGTCGCAACGGATGCCCTGTTAAGTGATGCACCGGTGAGCCTGGAAGAGGCGAACCGCATCCTGACCCTTTAGGACATCCACAAGCTGAATAATTGCAGGATACCTGCAGGAGACAAGATCATGAATATGAACCTCAACATCAAGAAAAGGGAGGAGCGGAAGCTCGAGGACTGGCTCGCCCAGGATTGCCACGGCCTTAACTTTTTTGAAATCGACAACAACCTTCAGGATCTGTTGACGCTTTATCTGCCGGAAGATTTACGCACGCATATGATCCCGGTCTATCAGCGACTGGGAGAAATTGCAGGTAACCGGCTTGATGATCTGGCGCGGCTTTGTGACCGTCATGCGCCGGTGCTGCACCCAAGGGACGCACGCGGTCGCAACCGGGACTGGATCGAGTTTCATCCGGCCTATCGGGAAATGGAGAAAATCGGCTACGGAGATTTCGGGATACATTGCATGTCGCGTAAAGCAGGCGTGCATGGCTGGCCCGAGAAAATCCCGCCGATGGCGAAATATGTCTTCCAGTATCTCTTCACTCAGTCTGAATTCGGCCTGATGTGTCCGATTTCCGTGACAGACACTTCTGCCATGCTGCTTGAGCGCTATGGTCCGGAAATCGCGAAGGAAAAATATCTCGCCAGAATGCACAGCCAGGATATGGATGAAATATATATGGGCGGGCAGTTCATGACCGAGAAGATCGGCGGTTCTGAAGTCGCCAACCTGGCCGTGACAGCGCGGGAAGAAAATGGCGAATGGCGTCTGTATGGCGACAAGTGGTTCTGTTCCTGTGCGGATGCAGAAGTCTGCCTGGTCCTCGCGCGGCCGGAAGGGGCACCGGAAGGTAATGCCGGTCTCGCGATTTTTGCCGTACCGCGTCACCTTGATGATGGCGAGCGGAATAATTACCGCATCGTGCGCCTGAAAGACAAAATGGGAACGAAATCCATGGCGTCGGGCGAGATTATATTCAATGGCGCTCTCTGCTATCCGTTTGGCGATGTCGGGGCAAAGCGGAATCCCGGCCTTCGCCAGATGATGGATCAGGTGAGCATGTCCCGGCTGTCTCACGGAGTGCGAGCGGCCGGCATGATGCGGCGCTGTCTGAATGAAGCCATGGTGTCTTCAAGATCCCGCGATGTCTTTGGCGAACCGATTATCAACAAGCCGCTGTTACGGCGTCAGCTTTTAAAACTCATGGTGCCGACGGAGCAGGCGCTGTCCATGGTCATGCATGTTGCGTCCGTCCTTCACAAGGCGGAGAGCGGCGATAAGGATGCGGAAAAGCTCAATCGGATTTTGACGCCTCTGGTCAAATTCCGTGCTTGCCGGGATAACGTCACGGTCGCGACCGGGGCGCTGGAAGTGCGAGGCGGCAACGGCTTTATCGAGGACTGGGTCAACTCCCGGCTTGTCCGGGATGCCCATACGGGTCTTCTCTGGGAAGGAACGTCGAATATCAATGCGCTGGATATTACAACCCGAGCAATCGCCAGTGTTGGCGCGCATGAAAGCCTCGCGGATGATCTCAAGGACCGGTTGCAGGACGCGACGGACCTCCCCGGCCAGTTCGCAGGTGAGCTCTCCGGCCTCGTGGATAGGGCGAAGAAATTTGCTGAAGATATCGCGGCGAGCGGAAATGAAACGCAGGCGCGGCAGGCAGCTGATGCGCTATATCATGTCACCACGGCAACCCTGCTTGCGACAGAAGGGGAGGCGCTTGGCAAAGCGGGCGGAGATGCCCGGCGAATGCTCCTGTCCCGTCTGGTGATGGATACAAGGCTGCGACCGCATGATCCGCTCAGCAATGGTGATGGGCGCTTTGAAATAGAGGCAGGAAACTATCTTCTCGATGATAAGCCTGTTCCGCTGGAGGCGGCGGCGGACCTGTTACGAATCTAAGATCGATTAGCACTGGAAAATAATAAGAATAATTGCGAAATCGAAAGCACTCCCCGGCCGTGGCAATTTGTCGCTGCCGGGGATTTTTTATGAAAATCCCTTAAAAACTGCCGAATTTGATAGAGTCGATATAAATTTCCACTAAAATTTTCTGTAGATTCTCAACCTGCGGCATCTCACCACATGGAGAGGACAATCCAAAAGCCGAATAATGCATTACTAGAGAGATTGTTGACCTTCAAGAAGGAGCAGGTGGAACATGTTTGATTCCTTAAAAGCGCGCGATGCGGCACCGACTGAATGCGGTGCCCAAATATTCCGCTTTGATCGACCTGAAAACAATATTCGGACAGCTCGCAACAGTGCACTGGCCTCTCCTTGCGCTTCCTGCAAGGTTCGCAGCAAGGCTGTTTGTGCCGGATTGAATGACGAAGAGATGGAGGAATTCTCCCGGAATATTCATACGCGGTTGGTGAAAGCCGGAAAGGCTGTCTACCGGGAGTCCGAAGCGGCAGATAATTTATTTACTGTTGTGTCGGGCGAAGTTCGGCTTGCGAACCTTTTGGGAGATGGCCGGCGTCAACTTACAGCATTCAAGTCAGCGGGTGATTTGCTGGGTGAAAATAAAAAAGGTTTCTATCAATCGGACGCAGAAGCGGTGTGCGACACAATCGTGTGCCAAATTCCATTAAGTTTAATGGAAAAGTACTCGAATGATGTCCCTGCAATGTATGCCTCTATTGCGACGAAAGCGCAGGAGGAGTTGTGCGAGTTGCGGCATCATGCGGTTCTGCTGGGGCGCAAAACACCGCTCGAGAAAGTCGCTACTTTTCTTGTCGATCGGATAGATAAGTTTGACAGTAAACCCGAGAATCAGGCTGCGATCGAACTGACGATGGGAAGGGGCGATGTGGCGGACTTTCTGGGTCTGACCATTGAAACGGTCAGCCGTACCATCACAAAACTAAAAAATATGGGGTTGTTGCTGGTGCCAAACCCCCACCACCTTGTGGTTAGGAATTCGGCCCGGTTGAGACGTATTGCTGAAGGCGAAGAGTAAGGTGCGAGGGAATGTGTTTCCTGCTTCTTTCCCTTTAGCTTGCCAGATCAAACGCTAACCTAAGACCATTGCAGCATTGATTTAAATCAATGCCCGTGATAGCAATTTTTACTAGTTTGCAATTTGAGGGGGAGTGCGCTAGGGCACTGCGGCACGAATGTTGCGGCTAATCGTATGCTCACTCCTGGTGTCTAAGTCTAAAGACGGAACCTGGATATGAATTTGTTGTGGCTCGCATTTACGATAGTCGGTGTACTGACAGGGGTACTCCTGTCGGCAAAAGCCGTTGACCCGAATATGATGCTTCATGGCATGATGTTTACACTTGCCAGCATTTTAAGCGCCTTTGCACTGATCGCACGACATTACCGGAATGCCAGCGCCCCCAGTCTGGCCAGCGAAAATGGCAGTGTTAATTATAATACAGAAATCCTGAAAGCCGGTGTTATCGCGTCGGCCTTTTGGGGGATCGCCGGGTTTGCCGTTGGCCTTGTCATTGCGCTGCAGCTTGCCTTTCCGGCTCTGAATTTCGATCTGCCCTGGACAAATTTCGGCAGGTTGCGCCCTTTGCATACTTCTGCCGTTATCTTCGCCTTTGGCGGAAATATCCTCATCATGACATCCTTTCACGTCGTGCAGCGGACCTGCCGCGCCCGGCTTGCCGGTGATATCGCGCCTTGGTTTGTGTTCTGGGGCTACCAGCTGTTCATCGTATTGGCGGCCACCGGATATCTTCTCGGTGTCACGCAATCGAAGGAATATGCGGAACCGGAGTGGTATGTCGATATCTGGCTGACCCTTGTCTGGGTCGTCTATCTGCTCGTTTTCCTGGCGACCCTGTGGCGACGTCAGGAGAAGCATATCTATGTTGCCAACTGGTTCTATCTCGCGTTTATCGTGACCATTGCGATGCTGCATGTCGTCAACAATCTCTCTGTGCCGGTCAGTTTCGCAGGAGTCAAGAGCTACTCCCTTTTTGCCGGCGTGCAAAGTGCGCTGACGCAGTGGTGGTACGGGCATAACGCGGTTGGCTTCTTCCTGACGGCAGGCTTCCTAGGGATCATGTATTACTACATTCCGAAGCGGGTCAATCGGCCGGTTTATTCCTATCGCCTGTCCATTATCCATTTCTGGTCGCTGATCTTCCTCTATATCTGGGCGGGTCCGCATCATCTGCATTATACCGCGCTGCCCGATTGGGCTCAAACGCTCGGCATGACCTTCTCGGTCATGCTGTGGATGCCGTCCTGGGGTGGGATGATCAACGGATTGATGACCTTGTCCGGCGCCTGGGACAAGCTTCGGACCGATCCTGTCGTCCGCTTCCTGGTAACCTCCGTTGCCTTCTATGGAATGAGTACGTTTGAAGGCCCGCTGATGTCGATCAAGGCGGTCAATGCGCTTAGCCATTATACGGACTGGACCATCGGGCATGTGCATTCAGGCGCGCTCGGTTGGGTGGCCTATATCAGCTTCGGGGCGCTTTACTTCATGGTGCCGGTCTTGTGGAAGCGTAAATCGCTTTACTCGGATGCGCTGGTCAACCTTCATTTCTGGATTTCGACGGTCGGAATTCTTCTGTACATCACGGCTATGTGGGTGTCGGGAATCCTGCAAGGCTTGATGTGGCGTGCTTATGATGCCTTCGGGTTCCTGGAATATTCCTTTAGCGAAACCGTCGAGGCGATGCATCCCTTCTATGTTATCCGTGCCCTTGGTGGCCTCCTCTTCCTGATAGGAGCGCTTATTATGATCTATAATCTGTGGCGGACCGCGCGCGGCGATGTTCGTGAGAAGGAAGCGGGCAAGTTGGTCCCGAACCTTGAGTATGCGGGAGCGAGGTAAGTAAGATGCTGAAACACAAGGTTGTTGAAAAAAACTCGATCCTGATGCTCGTGCTTGTTTTGATCGTGGTCTCCATCGGAGGCCTGATCGAGATTGCTCCTCTCTTCTATCTGGAAAGCACGATTGAGAAGGTGAAAGGCATGCGCCCATACAGTCCACTCGAGTTGGCGGGAAGGGATATCTATATTCGTGAGGGCTGCTACAACTGCCATAGTCAGATGGTGCGCCCGCTTCGTGATGAATCAGAGAGATATGGCCATTACTCGCTAGCGGCGGAAAGCATGTATGATCATCCTTTTCAATGGGGCTCAAAGCGAACCGGTCCGGACCTTGCCCGCGTCGGAGGCCGATATTCAGATGAATGGCATGTAACCCATATGAACAATCCCCGTGATGTCGTGCCGGAGTCCGTAATGCCGGGATATCCGTTTCTGGCCAAGACGCAGTTGGAGATATCGAATATTACCGGAAATCTGGAAACCAACAGTTTGGTCGGCGTTCCCTATACGGAAGATATGATTGCGAACGCGGAGCTCGATCTCAGAATCCAGGTTGATCCCGAAGCGGATGAGATTGATGCTTTTATGGAGCGTTATCCGAAGGCGCAGGTGCGGGATTTTGACGGCAACCCGGCAATGCTTTCCGAACTGGATGCGCTGATTGCCTATCTTCAGATGATGGGAACACTTGTTGATTTCACGTCCTATGACGTGGACGCCAATAAACGTTAGGAGGAGAGATCATGGATTATCATGACGTTTCAGCCTTTGCCCAAAGTTACGGTCTTCTCTACCTATTCGGCTTGTTTATCGCGGTCCTGATCTATGCGCTGTGGCCAAAAAACAAGGAAAAATTTGACAAGGCCGCTCAGATCCCGCTTGAGGAAGATTAAGATGTCCAAGGAAGTTGAAAAAGACGATGTCACCGGCACGGAAACGACCGGACATGAATGGGACGGCATCAAGGAACTGGATACGCCCATGCCGCGCTGGTGGCTGTGGACGATGTATGGCACCATAATATGGTCGATCGGTTACTGGATTGTCATGCCTGCTTGGCCATTGGTCAGCAGCTATACTGAGGGTTTCCTTGGGTACTCCTCAAGAGGCGCGTTGGAGCAGGAACTGGAGGAAGCTAACGAAGCGCAAGCAGGGGATCGTGCCGCTCTCGTTACGACCGAACTTGAGGACATAAAGAATAACGATCAGCTATATCAGTTTGCCTTGCGCGGCGGAAAGTCAGCCTTTGCTGTGAACTGTTCGCAGTGCCATGGCTCGGGTGCAGCGGGGGCGCCAGGCTTCCCCAACCTCAATGATGACGACTGGCTCTGGGGTGGTAGCGTCGATCAGATTTATGAAACAATCAAATACGGTATTCGATCTGATCATGATGATACGCGCATAGGCGAAATGCCGGCGTTTCTGACGAACGAAATGCTGGACAGGTCGCAAATCAACGATGTGACAGAATATGTGCTTTCGCTCTCGGACACGCGAGAGGACAAAGAGGCGGTCGCGCGAGGTGAGGTTGTATTCCAGGAAAACTGTGCGTCATGTCATGGTGAAAATGCGAAGGGGAACCGGGAATTCGGTGCACCAAACCTGACAGACGCTATCTGGTTCTACGGGAAAGACAAGGATGTTATCCTTCGAACCATTTCCAGGGGCCGGAATAATGTTATGCCAGCCTGGGTGGACCGGCTTGATGATGCGACCATCCGTCAGTTGGCTTTGTATGTACACTCTCTTGGGGGCGGGGAGTAAATCTGTTTAACCTGTCCATTCTGGAGAAAAGGTTGTGGTAGACAGCTCCGTTGAAAATATTGACGTTCGCCCCGTCAATAAGAAGGAAAACCGTTCATTATTCGCCAAACGGGAAAAGATCCAGCCGAAGAAGGCGCGCGGGTCTTTTCGCCGTTTGAAATGGGTCATCATGGGCGTGACCCTCGCGATTTATTACATCACGCCATGGATTCGTTGGGACCGGGGCGAGGGCGGACCGGATCAGGCCGTGCTCGTCGATCTGGCCCGGGAACGTTTCTATTTTTTCTTTATCGAGATTTGGCCTCAGGAAGTCTATTATATTACCGGCCTGCTCATTCTGGCGGCGATCTCACTCTTTCTGGTAACCTCCTTGTTTGGCCGTGCATGGTGCGGTTATTCCTGTCCGCAAACCGTCTGGACTGATCTTTTTATCTTTGTCGAAAGGATGGTCGAAGGGGACAGGAACGCCCGTCTCAAGCTCGACAAGGCACCGATGTCAGCCTCGAAATTGTCGAAACGTGTTCTGAAACATACCATCTGGATCATTATCGGTGTCCTGACTGGCGGCGCCTGGGTCTTCTATTTTGCGGATGCACCGACGCTGCTTGTGGAGTTGTTCACTCTCCAAGCACCCGTTGTTGCCTATTCCAGCGTTGCCTTGTTGACGGCGACGACCTATGTCTTCGGCGGATTAATGCGGGAGCAGGTCTGTACTTACATGTGCCCCTGGCCGCGCATTCAAGGCGCCATGGTGGATGAGGACACCCTGACCGTAACCTACCATGGTGCCCGCGGGGAACCTCGGGGGCCGCACAAGAAAAACGAATCCTGGGAAGGGCGTGGACATTGCATCGATTGTAATCAATGTGTTGCCGTATGCCCGATGGGTATTGATATCCGTGACGGACTGCAGCTTGAATGCATCACCTGCGCGCTTTGTATCGATGCCTGCAATGACGTGATGGACAAGGTCAATCTGCCGCGTGGCCTCATTAGCTATGACACACATGAAGGCCAATTTGACAGCAATCCGGAGCGCAAATTAAAGTTACGGTTTATTCGACCCCGCACGATTGCCTACGGCGCGATACTGGCGCTGGTCGGTGCGATCATGCTGTTCACCTTGCTGAACCGCTCCGTGCTGGATGTGAATGTCATCCGGGATCGTAACCCGTTGTTTGTCACCTTATCAGATGGCTCTATCCGTAACGGCTACACGGTTAAGATCCTTAACAAGGTTCATGAAACACGGCAGTTCCGCATCGATGTGGAAGGGATAGCTGGTATGACAGCCTGGCTTGAAGTTTCCGGCGAAACTGATCGGCCGCTGTTGGTGACAGTCCCCGCGGACGCCCTTTCGAGCTATAAACTCTATGTGTCGGCACCGGCAGAAAATCTTGAAGAAAAAAGCATGGATATCGATGTTATCGTTACCGATGTTGATGGAACGGAGCGGGACGTTCAGGAAACCAGCTTCAAAGGACCGGAGAAATGAGCGCGAATATCGAAGGCAAGGTATTGACGGGGCGTCACGTGGCGCTGATGCTCGCGGCTTTTTTCGGGCTTATGTTCGCGGTAAACGGTGTTTTCGTCTACTTTGCCTTGGGGAGCTTCTCGGGTGTGAGCGAGGAAGACGCCTATAAGCGCGGTCTCTCCTACAATCAGGAAATCGATCATCATAGCCGTCAGTTGGCGCGTGGCTGGACGTCCGAGGTTGATTTCATGCAGACCGGAGCGTCGCAAGGCATACTGACATTGGATATCCGTGACAAAGACGGTAGGTTGCTGGAGGATTTGCGCATTGTTGCGACCATTCGACGCCCTGTCGTCGATAGCACTGACCAGGAAGCGTCTTTGCTATATGGTGGGGAAGACTATGCCGCTGATTTAACCTTGGTCGGGCCGGGACAATGGGATGTATCCATTCTGGCTTACGGGGGCGGATATGAGGAACCCTATCGGTTGGATAAGAGGTTATGGCTGAAATAGCCCTTGAGAAACGTAACGACCTGATGGCCGGTCGCTCCCATGATCTGGGAGCCGGCTGCTGCTCTGGCGGTGTTATGGCGTTGGCGGCGGCATCAACGCCCGGCGCAGACTATTCCGATTTTGTCAGCACTGACCCCTCAGCCTTCGTCGAAACGGATCAGGACGGTAATTTGATGTTGCATATGCTCGTCGAGAATATGCATTGCGCGAACTGTATCAAAACGATTGAACAAACCCTGAAGTCTAATGACGCGGTCATTGACGCGCGGGTGAATTTTTCAACCAGACGTCTGTTTCTGCGCTGGCGACCGGATGAGATCGAGGTTGGCGAACTGGTCAGGCCTGTGATTACGCTCGGCTATCCTTTGACGCCTTATAACCCGGAAATGATCAAATCCGCATCGGCGGAAGAAAATACAAGATTGCTGCGGGCGCTGGCCGTTGCGGGCTTTGCCGCCGCCAATGTCATGCTGCTTTCCGTATCGGTCTGGGCCGGCCTGTTTTCCGAGGATATGGGACCGGCAACACGGGATTTTCTGCACTGGATTTCCGCGATGATTGCCTTGCCGGCGGTGGCCTATGCCGGACAGCCATTTTTCAAGTCTGCGATTGGCGCGCTCAAGGCAGGCCATGTCAATATGGACGTACCCATCTCTCTCGCCGTTATCCTGGCGTCGGGGATGAGTCTGGCGGAAGCAATCCAGAGCGGCCTCCATGTATATTTCGACGCTTCTGTCACGCTTCTGTTCTTCCTTCTGATTGGACGCTACCTGGATAGCGCCGCCCGGAGTAAGGCACGATCCGCGGCGGAACGGTTGGTGATGCTGAAGGCGGTTGCCGCGACTCTCATTCTGCCGGATGGCAGCCGCAAGACAGTATCGGTAGAGGCTGTTACCCCCGGGTCCCTTGTTCAAGTTATGACCGGCGACCGATTGCCCGTCGATGGTGTCGTGGAGGCAGGACAGTCGGATTTGGACGTCAGCCTTATAACGGGGGAAAGTCTGCCAACTGCTGTCAATGCTGGGGATGACGTGTTCGCAGGCACCCTCAACCTCAGTGCGCCTTTGGAAGTCCGGGCTACCAAGACCGGTGATAACACATTGCTTGGCGATATTGTACGCCTGATGGAATCCGCGGAGCAGGGGCGTGCGAAATATGTCCGCCTGGCCGACCGGATTGCCGGATATTACGCGCCGGCAGTACATATCCTTGCCGCCGTTACCTTTGCGGGCTGGTGGTTCTTTGCCGGAAGCTGGCAGGTTGCGCTGATGCAGGCTGTTGCGGTCCTTATCATAACCTGCCCTTGCGCACTGGGCCTCGCGGTGCCGGTTGTCCAGGTGGTGGCCAGCGGCCGTCTGCTGTTGAAGGGGATACTGGTCAAGGCAGCCGATGGCCTTGAGCGTCTGGCGGAAATCGATGTGATCGTCTTCGACAAGACGGGGACGTTGACGGAAGGGCGTTTGGACCTCGTGAACCGCGATGAAATTCCGAATGAAGCGCTTGATCTTGCCGCCCGTCTCGCACGCAACAGTCGTCATCCGCTTGCAATGGCTGTCGCGCGTGTCGGAACTCCGGGCAGCGAGTATCTGGCGGTTACAGAATGCCCGGGCCTTGGCCTGAAAGCCGTTTGCTCCGGTGAGGAAGTTCGTCTTGGCAGTCGTGAATTCTGCTCGGTTACAGAGGTTGACAGTCAGGATTTTCCTCCGGGTCCGGAACTCTGGTTGCGGGTAGGGCAAGGCGAAGCCGTGCAGTTCCGCTTCAAGGACCGTCTGCGTCCCGGAGCGCATGCAGCCATCGAAACCCTCAAATCCCGTGGTTATAAAGTTGAAATTCTGTCCGGTGATCGCAGCGAAGTGGTTGCGGAACTTGCAACTGCTCTAGGCGTAGAGCACTGGCGGGCACAGCAAAAGCCCGAAGACAAGGTCAACAGGCTTAAGTCGCTTGTCGCATCGGGCCATAAGCCTCTCATGGTCGGGGATGGCTTGAATGATGCTCCGGCGCTGGCGGCGGCTCATGTTTCGCTGTCTCCGGCGAGTGCCGCCGATATAAGCCAGACTGCCGCGGACTTTGTTTTCCAGGGACGTGATCTACAGGCGGTGCCGGAAACGATATATGTCGCTAGCGCGGCGCGGCGGCTCATCTTGCAAAACTTCTCTCTTGCCTTTCTTTATAACGCCATTGCCATTCCGCTGGCAGTTGCAGGGATTGTGACGCCGCTGATTGCAGCGGTCGCCATGTCCGCCTCTTCCTTGATCGTGTGTTTGAATTCTCTGAGGCTCCGTCTTGAGCGAGGAATGTCTCCGTTATGAATGTCCTGATTTATCTCATTCCGGTTGCGTTGTTTCTGGGCGGCCTTGGCCTTGCTGCCTTTCTCTGGAGCTTGAAAACTGGCCAGTACGAAGATCTGGATGGCGCCGCTAACAGAATTCTCATCGATGATGAGGATGAGGACCGTTCCTGAAGATATGCAAAATCCCTGCGGTAGAAAGCTGGCGATTTTCAAACTCTACTGATACTGTGTCCTTCTTTGCAGAATTCGGACAGCATATTTCATCATGGCAATTTGGGGAAAAATTCTCGGCGGCGCAGCCGGACTTCTTGTTGGCGGGCCACTCGGCGCCCTTGTTGGCGGTCTTGCCGGACACGCTGTTGATAAATACCGCGAAACATCCACCGAAATTGAAGAAGGGGTTGGCGGGCAACAGGTAAAGCAGGTCGCATTCACCATTGCTGTCATTGCACTCGGGGCGAAGATGGCGAAGGCGGATGGCGTTGTCACCCGCGAGGAAGTCAAGGCGTTCAAGCAGGTTTTTCGTATTCCTCCAAATGAAGAGAAGAATGTCGGTCGTGTCTTTAACATGGCCCGGCAGGATACGGCCGGCTATGAAGAATATGCGGCACAGGTCGAGCGCATGTTCCGGGATACGCCCCATCTGATGGAAGATCTTCTGCACGGCCTGTTTGCCATTGCCATGGCCGACGGCGTTCTTCATCCCGATGAGGATATCTACCTTCAGAATGTCGCATCGATCTTTGGTTTTAATGAAGCTGCCTACGCCCGCATTCGGAGTTATCATGCAAAGGACGGGGAGGGGGATCCGTACCAGATTCTGGGCGTTTCCCCGGATGTAACGGATGCGGAACTGAAGCAGGCCTATCGAAAGCTTATCCGGGAAAATCACCCGGATAAGGTCGTAGCGGAAGGTTTGCCGCAGGAATTTGTGGACGTGGCCAATGAAAAGCTCGCCAAAATAAACTCGGCTTATGATCAGATAACAAAAATACGCGGTCATTAAGAATCGGAAAATACATTGAGCAATAAAGATCTCGCCCTCATCCTGCTGATCAATATGTTGTGGGCATCCAATTTCCTTGCGGCGAAGATCGGCATGGAAATTTTCTCGCCAATTCTGTTTACAGCAATCCGCTTCTCAATCGTTATTCTTGTCATGGTGCCCTTCGTCACATTGCCTCATGGCTACTGGCGGAAGATGATCCTGGTCGGCCTGATCATGGGCGTGTTCCACTTCACCCTGATGTTTTGGGGATTGTCTCTGTCGCCGGATATCTCCTCGGTTGCCATTGTCAACCAGACATTCGTACCGTTTTCTGCGCTTCTTGCGATGATTTTCCTGAAGGAAAAAATAGGCTGGCGCCGTTGGACGGCGATTGTGCTGGCATTCTCCGGTGTGATGGTTATCGGGTTTGACCCGATCATATTTGCCAACCTGCTCTCGCCGACGCTGGTTGTCATTGCCTCCTTTCTCGTCTCGCTCAATATGGTGATTGTCCGGACCATGCCGGGTATCGGCGCCTTGAATCTGACATTCTGGACAGCGGCAATCGGCGTTGTCCCGCTCTATATCATTTCGTTTCTGGTTGAGGACGGGCATTTTAGCGCCGTGCAGACTGCCGGATGGGAGCAATGGACTGCGGTTGCCTTTTCGGCCATTGGCGCGACCGTAGTCGGGCATGGGCTGACAAACTACTTAATTCGGCGCTATCCTGTCAGCACGATTTCCCCCTATTTCCTTTTGGTGCCCGTTTTTGCCGTTATCCTCGGGATCGTCTTCTGGGGAGATGTCATGACAACCGAATTGATGATTGGCGGTGCTATGGTCATGAGCGGAGTAACCGTGATTACGCTCCGGTCCGGCCGGAAGAAATCTGATGAGCAAGCTGATGGCGCTTGAAAATATCACATGGCAGCCGTCTCCAAACTTCGATGAGCGAGGAGCGGATACACCCATTGATATGCTGGTCCTCCATTACACGGGTATGCGGACGGCGAAAGAGGCGCTTGACCGTCTCACAGACGCAGAAGCCAAGGTAAGCGCGCATTATTTCGTGGATGAGGACGGCGGGATTACGTCCCTCGTCCCGGAAGAGCAGCGCGCCTGGCACGCAGGCGTGTCCGAATGGCGTGGTGAGAGCAATATCAATGCCCGTTCGATCGGCATTGAAGTTGTCAATCCCGGCCATGAATTCGGATACCGTCCGTTTCCGGAACGGCAGATGGCGGCGGTCAAGGCGTTGTCCGTCGATATTGTCAAGCGGCATCAAATACCTGCATGGAATGTTGTCGGCCATTCCGACGTTGCGCCGGATCGCAAGGAAGATCCGGGAGAGCTTTTCGACTGGCGCGGCCTTTCGGATGCAGGGGTAGGACTATGGTTTCAGGCAAGCGCAGCCATCCCGCACAGCGACATAGACATCTCAACCGGAGCCCAGGGGGCGGAGGTTTTCGAGTTGCAGCAGGCGCTCCGGGAGATCGGCTACGGGGCAACGCCGACAGGCCTGTTTGATCCGGCGTTTGAAAACATAATTCGCGCATTCCAGCGGCATTGGCGGGCGGTGCGGGTGGATGGAATTGCCGATCCGGAAACGCAGGGCATCGTTTATGCGGTTCTTGCGGAGGTTCGCCGCTTGACTTGAAGCCTACTCGCGCTTAGTTACACCTCGGTAGATGGCTGGATGATCGCCGCTTGTCCGCAAGGTGAGGGGAGGAAAGTCCGGGCTCCACGGAAATGCGATGCCGGTTAACGACCGGCGGGGGTGACCCCAGGGAAAGTGCCACAGAAAGCAAACCGCCCGGATGTTCCGGGTAAGGGTGAAAGGGTGCGGTAAGAGCGCACCGCGCGTCTGGCAACAGAAGCGGCATGGTAAACCCCATCGGGAGCAAAACCAAATAGGGGTGATCGCGCAGGGGCAACCCGGGCGCAAGCCGGTTTTCCGGGCTATCATCCGGGTTGGTTGCTTGAGGTGTCTGGTAACAGGCATCCTAGATGAATGATCATCCCCTGGTGACAGGGACAGAACCCGGCTTACAGGCCATCTGCCTTATTTTCTGCCGCAATGTGCAGTACAATGATAGATTAGGGTGAGCGTCTTCTCACGGTAGGAAATAACATGACTTTTTTGCGGGTGATCGGTCTTGTGATGGGAGCAATTTTGCTGCCCGGCTTGGCATCCCCCGCGTTGGCCGCGGGGACGGATATGCCGTCCCTCGTTTATGATATTGGTATCAGTATCTTTGTCGCCAGTATATTTGCCATTCTGTTTGTACGTGTCAAAATCCCGAGCATTGCGGCCTTTCTGGTCTGCGGTATCCTCATTGGCCCCATCGGCATCAAGCTGATTACGCAACCAGAGAATATCGAGACGATCGCCGAGCTTGGCTTTATCCTGCTGCTGTTCATGATTGGCATGGAGATTGACCTTCGCCGTATGCTCCGCAGCGGTAAAATGATTATTGCGACCGGTTTGCTGCAGTATCCGCTGACAGTGTTTTTTGGCATTCTCGCAGGCAAGGCTCTCGCCTGGCTTGGCGTATCGACGGTTGGTGATACCTATGATGCGCTTTACTTTGGTCTCTTTATTGCCGGTTCGTCCACACTTCTGGTGATCAAGCTTTTCCAGGAAAGATATGAACTGGATACGGAGCCGGGACGTATCGCTCTCGGCATTCTGGTGTTTCAGGATTTCTGGGCCATTATCGTCATTATCCTGCAGCCCTCCTTTGCGGCGCCGGAATTGACGCCTGTGCTTTATACAATGCTGGCGATCGCCTTATTGGCCATCGTCTCCTATTCACTGGCTAAAAGCCTTGTTCCGCTGGTGTTCCGCTGGCTTTCAAAAGAACCGCAGATGATGCTGGTGGGGGCGCTGGGATGGTGCTTCGCCATCGTTTTCATCGGCCTCGGATTTGAATATGTCGGCGACTTCATTTTTGGAGAGGGCAAGCATATGTCCGTCGCCACGGGCATGAGCGCGTTGATCGCGGGCCTTACCGTTGCGACGCTTCCCTACAGCCGCGAGATCGTTGCGAAAGTCGGTATTGTCAGGGATTTTTTCATTACCCTCTTCTTCGTCGGCCTCGGGATGAGCGTGCCGCCGATTGACGGGATTGAGGTCATCCTGATTGCGGTGGCGCTGGCGTTTTTCGCGATTATAAGCCGCCAGATTATTTTCTTCCCGTTGCTATATTTTACGGGCGGAGATCAGCGCCATGCTGAGGTCGCTTCCATACGTCTTGCGCAAATTTCGGAATTTGGCCTCGTTATATCCTATCTGGGAACGCAATATGGTCATATCTCTAGCGAGTTTGCGAGTGCGATCATTTTTGCATTTATCATTACGGCGCTTCTCACCCCGACCCTCTACAAATATGCCTACGGGATCCATCGCTGGATGGCGCCTTTTTTACAGGCAATCGGATTTAAGGAGCCAGAGCAAGGAACCGTCGATACAGAACGGGAATTTGACCTGGTGTTGCTGGGATTCCATCGCGTGGCCTCCTCCCTTCTTCATGATATCGCGAAGAATAACCCCGACCTTCTGCCACGCATTCTTGTAATAGACTTTAACGTCCATCTTCATCCGGCCATCCGCAAGCTCGGCGTATCGGTGCGCTATGGTGACTTATCGAATGACGAAATTCTCGTGCATGCCGGCGTTGGCAAGGCGAAGGTCGTGGTGTCAACAATTCCGGACGATATCCTCCGCGGCACCAATAACAGGGAACTGGTGGAAGTTGTTCGCCGCATCAATAAGGATGCAGTCGTCATCGCCAATGCCGAGGAGCTCAGCTCTGCGCAGGAAGTTTACAACAGCGGAGCGGACTATGTGTATATGGGGCGCATCAATACGGCGCGGACATTGGAAGAGATCATTGTCCGGACGATGGATGGAGCGCTGTCAGACTATAGGCGGGAACAGGAAGAGCTTCATGGGCGTCATCATGAAAGGTCTGAGATCCTGAAATAGACGCGTTTTCAAGGGATTTCCCGCGTAAACTGCGGCTTTTATATTAGAAATTGGCGAATCTCTCTCGAGCCGATTCAGAAAAGCCGCGAATATCCAGATAATTCCATGAATTTTCTATCGTTTTATTCCTCCGGAAAATCCAGCTGAATGCGGGCGGTATTCCGTGAAGCATGGTTTTTCGGCAGATTTTACTCTTTCACAGAATAAGAACAAATAATGAACATGAATTGAATTCACCATTACTTTCAACCTTCGAGATAACAATTCGGCCTACCGAATTCTGCCCGAGAAATAGGAAAATTTTTACTTATTTTGTATCCGCTTTCTCCTCTGAAACCCGCTATTTTCCAGCCGTTTAGCATTGACTTCCATAAAATCCCATGATATTCGGGTTTTTATCCATGACATGCCAGAAACGCTTGTTTTTACCGGTCCAGACCGGACTTTCACAAGGAGCGACAGGGCAATTGGATAAGTTTTGTATTAGGGGGATTTCGGCTGTATGGCCCTGTTTCTGTCCACATATGTAAACAAGGTCGACAAAAAGGGGCGGGTTTCCGTTCCGGCGCGATTTCGCGCGGTCCTTGCTTCAAAGGGCTTTGACAGCGTTGTTCTTCTGCCAACCATCAATGGAGACGCCATTGATGCATGCGGGATGGACGTGATGGAGCGGTTGCTGGAAAAAATCGGTGGCTTTGATCCTCTCTCCGAAGATCGTGAGAGCTATGCGGACGCCCTGATGAGTGATGCGATTGAACTGCCGATTGATGGCGACGGACGCATTATGGTGCCGCTCGAAATGCTTGAGAGCGCCGGAATTGACGGCCAGTGCGCCTTCGTCGGACGCGGTGACAGTTTTCAACTCTGGCAACCCGCGGCATTCGAAGTCCGAAAAAAACAGGCGCGCACCCGTGCGGCCAGCAAGCGCGCAGCAAGCACTGGGCTTGGCTCTGAAGGAGGTGGCGATGACTAAGCAAAACGCTCCCCATATTTCCGTCCTCCTTCGGGAAGTGCTGGATATCCTTTCTCCCAAAGACGGCGGTATCTATGTCGACGGCACATTCGGAGCCGGTGGATATAGCCGCGCCATTCTGAAGTCTGCAGATTGCAAGGTTTTCGGGATTGACCGCGATCCTCTGGCTATCTCAATCGGTCAGGAAATGGCTAAAGAGTTCGGAGGCCGACTGCTCATGATCGAGGGCTGTTATGCGGATATGGTACAGCTGTTGGCCGATCAGGGCATCGATATGGTCGATGGGATCGCCCTCGATATCGGGGTTTCCTCAATGCAGATCGATGAAGCGGAGCGGGGCTTTTCCTTCATGCGGGAAGGGCCGCTTGATATGCGGATGTCCGGTAAAGGCCGGACCGCGGCAGAAGTTGTTAATGAAGAATCTGAAGCAGAACTCGCCAGGATTATTTTTGTGTATGGCGAGGAGCAAAGATCACGTGCGATTGCACGTGCAGTAGCCGAAAGGCGCGAGTTGGCGCCTTTCAAGAGTACAGTTGAGTTAGCGGAAGTGGTGGCTTCGGTTGTGCGCCCAACAGGAAAGGGCATACATCCGGCGACGCGTACCTTCCAAGCGTTGCGTATAGTAGTAAATGATGAACTTGGGCAGCTGGTCAAGGGTCTGGCCGCATCCGAACGATTGCTTACTCCCGGCGGTCGTCTAGCGGTTGTATCTTTCCATAGTCTTGAAGACCGACGCGTGAAAAAATTCCTGTCAGCAAGGTCTGAAGGGCGTGCCAGGCCGTCTCGTCATGTTCCTGTCTCGGACGAGGGGCCAGCTCCCACTTTCAAGCTTGTCAAGCGAGGGGCCTTCAAAGCCCGCGCTGACGAATTAGCCATTAACCCCCGTTCGCGTTCGGCTCGCCTCAGAGGGGCAATCAGAACAGCGGCTCCAGCCTGGACGGAGGCGGCATGAAACTAAATCTTACAGTTTTGACATTGGTTCTCTTTGCCGCGGTTTCCTACGGCCTCTATCAGCTCTCCTATGAAGTGCAGGAACTGGAAAAAGACCTCAAGTCACTAAATGTCAATATTGCCGAAAATAAAGAGTCTATCCGTATTCTGAAGGCGGAGTGGACCTATCAGAACCGCCCGGATGTATTGCAGGCGCTTGCCAGCAAATACCTGCCGCTGTTGTTGATTGCGCCTTATCAGGTCGCATCTGTTGGTGAAGTGCCCTACCCACCGGTAGATCCCGAACAGTATTCCGTGCCTGTTCCGCGCTATAATCCCCACCGAGATTATTCGCCGGTTGACAGGGCGCCGACAGGGCCGGTTCAGCTCGCCACATTTACACGCACCGGGAGCCTGCAATGAGCGAACCGACTTGGCTCTCTAAGTCACCTCGCCCACGCATCTCGCTGACGACAACCCTCGGCCACAAAAATCTGGAAGATCGTCACAAGCCGTTGCGTCTCGATGGCAGTGCAAAGGAGACGCTGGAGCAAGGGCGTAACCGCCTTGTTATGGCAGGCGTCATTTTTGCATTCTGCTTTGTCATCCTGGCGGGCCGACTTGTTGGTCTCGCGATCAGCGGTATTGGCGAGGACGAGGCAACGACTGCCGATTCCGATATTACGCTGCCCGTCGCGACGGAAGAAAACAAACGTGCTGAAATTCGCGATCGCAATGGCGTGCTGCTAGCGACTACTCTCACTACTGCCTCTTTGTTTGCAGAACCTAAAAAGGTTATCGATCCGAAAGATTTGGCTGCAAAACTGACAACGGTGCTGGATGATTTGAGTGAGGCGACGATCCTGAGCAGACTTGCCTCTGCCCGTAACTTCGTATGGCTCAAGCGAAACCTGACTCCGTCGCAACAGTATCAGGTGAACGCCCTAGGTATTCCCGGCCTGCATTTCCGCTCGGAGGAGAAGAGATTCTATCCCATGGGGGCACTGGTTTCCCATGTGATGGGATTTACCGACGTGGATAATCACGGTATTGCCGGGGTGGAGAAATATTTCGATGCGCAGCTTGACGGCTCGGAGGATAATCCGTCGCAGGATTTGACGCTGTCCATTGATGTGCGTATCCAGCATGCGTTGAGGGACGAACTTTCCCGTCACATGTCTGTTTTCCAGGCGATCGGGGCGGCGGGTATGGTAATGGACGTTAAAACCGGCGAAATTCTCGGGATGGTGTCCCTGCCTGATTTTGATCCGAACCGGCCGAGCGATTTTTCCGGCGATGCCAAGTTTAACCGGATAACCCTTGGCGTTTATGAGATGGGGTCGACATTCAAGACGTTTACCACGGCGATGGCGCTTGATTCTGGCACAGTTGGTCTTAAGGGCGGGTATGATGCGACGGAGCCCATTCGCAAGGCCGGCTTTCGAATTCGTGACGATCATCCCAAGAAGCGTTGGTTGTCGGTGCCGGAAATATACATGTATTCATCGAATATCGGCGCAGCGAAAATGGCCGATGAGGTGGGGCCGAAAAATCATAAAGCGTTCCTGGCGAAACTCGGGCTGCTAGATAAACCTTCGCTAGAAATTCCTGAGATCGGTGCCCCAATTTTGCCGCCAAGATGGAATAGTCTGGAGACTATGACGATTTCTTTTGGTCACGGGCTGTCCGTCAGTCCCTTGCAGCTCAGTACGGGGATTACGGCGATTGTCAATGGTGGCGCTTATATTAACCCGACGGTGGTCCGGCGTGATGACATGAAGGCGACGCCGGTGCGTCAGGTTATTCGTGAGGACACGTCCGGTATCATGCGGCGGTTGATGCGGCTTGTTGTCGAAAAGGGAACCGGCGGCAAGGCGGCGGCCAACGGCTATCTCGTTGGTGGCAAGACTGGTACAGCGGAAAAAGCGGTTGGCGGACGCTATAAACGCGATGCTCTTATCTCTTCGTTTGTGAGTGCGTTTCCGATGAATGATCCGCGCTATGTTGTCTTTGCGATGCTGGATGAGCCAAAGGGGAATGCACAAACGCATGGTTTCAGAAGTGCAGGCTGGACCGCGGCACCCATTATCGGGCGCCTGATCTCTCGTATCGGTCCGATTTTGTCGATTTCTCCTGTCAATGAGGAAAGCGAGGCCGTTCAAAGGGCAATGTTTATTCCCATCAACTCACGGGAGAAGAAACTTGCGTCTTTCTGAGTTGATGAAAGGGCGGGATGTTCCCGTGGTGCACGACAAGCATGTCAAAGGCCTGACAGCGGACAGCCGCTTGGTTGAGCCCGGTTTTCTCTTTGCTGCTCTTTCCGGTACCCGTGCCGATGGCCGTGAGTATATCGAAGAGGCGGTGAATAAAGGGGCTGTCGCCATTCTCACGGACAAGGCCTATGAGCCCGAAGACTGCAGTCTGCCGTGTTTTCGCGAAGAAAATCCGCGCCTGATTCTTGCCCGGTTGGCCTCTCGCTTCTATGGCGCCGAGCCTGAAACAATTGCGGCTGTCACCGGGACCAACGGCAAAACCTCCGTCGCCTATTTTACCCGGGCCCTTTGGGAGGCCATGGATTTGCCCGCCGCAAGCATCGGGACGCTTGGTGTTGTCATGCCGGACCAGATTATGCCACTTGGCTACACGACGCCGGATCCTGTCCTGTTGCACAAAACTCTGACCTATCTTGTCGGGCATGGCATCCAACATGCAGTGATAGAGGCATCAAGCCATGGACTTGATCAGTATCGCCTGGATGGAGCCCGCATCAGGTCTGCGGCGTTCACCAACCTGACACGCGACCATCTCGACTACCATCCAACTTCGGAAGCGTATCTCAACGCAAAGCTGGGACTTATTTCGAGGGTTCTGGATCGCACTGGCACCGCGGTGCTGAATGCGGATTCGGAAGTTTATCCCACTTTTTTGCGCGCTGCGAAGGATCGCGAGGTCAATATCATCTCCTATGGCCGGGAAGGTAATGAAATAAAAATCATCGAAGCGACTCCTGAAAGCGCAGGCCAGGCCATCAAAATCGACGTTTTCGGAACACGCCATGACATCATGCTGCCGCTCGCCGGTGAATTCCAGGCCCTGAATGCCCTTTGCGCGTTGGGGCTTGTGATCGGGGCAGGGGGCGATCCGGGGGCGGCCAGCAAAGCGCTTTCGAAGATAACCAATGTGCCGGGCCGGCTGGAACTGGTTGCCCAGCTCTCAAATAATGCGGCCATCTATGTGGATTACGCTCATTCGCCGGATGCCCTGGAAACTGTTCTGGAAGCTGTCCGCAGTCACGCCAAGGGAAAAATTGTTGTGGTTTTCGGCTGTGGCGGAGATAGGGACAAGGGTAAACGTTCCGAAATGGGCCGTATCGCCGGGCTGTACGCAGATATCGCCATTATTACGGATGATAATCCGCGCACCGAGGATGCCGCCTTGATCCGCGCCGATATCATTGTTGCATGCCCCGATGCCTTCAATATCGGAGACCGGTATGCCGCCATTGAGGCCGCCATCAGCAAATTAGGGCCAGATGATATCCTCGTTGTCGCAGGGAAGGGGCATGAAGAGGGGCAGGTCATCGGGACCGAGACAATTCCTTTTAATGACAAGAAGGCTGTGCAGCAGATTGTGGCGGCGTTGGGAGGCGGCAATGGTTGATATGCCGCTCTGGGAAGGGGTCGAGGTCATCTCTGCCGTCAACGGTAAGGCCACGAATGATGACTGGAATGCAACGGGTGTTTCCATCGACAGCCGGTCTCTCTCGTCCGGGGATTTGTTCGTGGCAATCATTGGCCCGGTTCATGACGGCCATAAGTTTGCGAAAACGGCACATGAAAATGGTGCGGCGGCCCTGCTGTTAAGTTTCGTGCCGGATGACTTGCCGAAAGATGCCAATATTGTGCTGGTGGATGACACGCTGCGCGCCCTTGAAGATCTTGGCGCTGCTGCTCGCAATAGGACAAAGGCGCGGATCGCGGCAGTAACCGGAAGTGTTGGCAAGACCGGAACCAAGGAAGCGCTTTTGCATGCCTTGTCACGACAGGGGAAAACCCATGCCAGCGTCGGTAGCTTCAATAATCATTGGGGTGTTCCTCTTTCCCTGTCACGGATGCCAAGAGATGCTGAATTCGCCGTTTTTGAACTGGGGATGAACCATCCCGGGGAACTTGGCCCTTTGTCCCGCATGGTGCGTCCGCATGTTGCCATGATTACCACGATCGAGGCCGTGCATCTTGAGTTTTTCCCTGATGTCGAGGCCATTGCCCGCGCCAAGGCGGAAATCTTCGAAGGTTTGACCTCAAGCGGCTCTGTGATCTTGAACGGCGACAATAGCTACGGCGGTCTGTTGAAGAGCATTGCGGCCAATGCCGGAATTACGCATATCCTGACATTTGGAGAGAAATCCGAAGCGGATATTTACCTGACCGACTTTACGCTCTATCCGGATCATAGCGATATGGCGGTCAGGATTGCATCACATGAGGTGTTCTTCCGCCTCGGTGTGCCGGGTCGTCACTGGGTGAGTAATGTCCTTGGTGTGCTGGGGGTGGTGAGCGAACTCGGTGCCGATATTGAACGGGCTGCTGAAGCGCTCGGTGATTTGCAACTGCCGAAAGGGCGCGGTGAACGTCATATGGTGCCATGCCCTGGCGGCAGCTACATGGTGTTGGATGACAGTTATAATGCGAGCCCGGCTTCCATGCGAGCCTCGCTTGAGGTGCTTCATACGCTTTATCCCGACGGAAAGGGGCGGCGCATTGCTGTTCTGGGCGATATGCTGGAGCTTGGCGATAAGTCCGCTGATATACATCGCAGTCTTATGAAAGATGTGTGCGCCGCAGAGGTCAATCTCCTCTTCGCCTGCGGGCCCAATATGGCGCATTTAACGAAATCCATGCCGAGTGCAGTCACAACATACCATGCCACGACGTCCGAAGGGTTGATAGAACCGCTGCTGGAAACAGTTGGCGCCGGAGATATCGTGTTAGTAAAAGGTTCGCTGGGAAGCAAGATGAGCCTCCCGCTTGAAGCATTGCTCGCCCGCCGGCCTGCGGTTCTTGCCGCCGCTGAACAGAGGGGGCGCTGATGCTCTATAATTTCCTTTTTCCTCTGGCTGATGATTTTGCCCTCTTCAACCTTTTTCGTTATCTGACATTTCGGACCGGCGGGGCGGTTATGACGGCGCTCCTGATCAGTTTTATCTGCGGTCCCAGCGTTATCAGATGGCTGAAAAGCAAACAGCATCGCGGACA
>PAKP01000040.1 GCA_002706985.1 Sneathiella sp.
CGCCGCGACGCGCTCGCGATTCTCAAGCTCTATGGATGGTAGCGTTTCCAGCAACCGGTGAATCAGCAGCCCGCGATGGAAGCGTTTCCCGTCGTCCCCGCCGAGAGGTGAAGACACCGTCGTCTCGTCGGGATCGCGGGACGGCACCAGAGGACGGGGCGGGACAGGCTCTTCCGGTGCCGGCTGCCTGATCCAGCCGGGCAGCGGTGCCTGCGCTTGCGGGGCGGCATCCTCTTTAAGCTGTTTCTCAACCACCTCCCCGCTGGACCAGCGCCGCGCCACCTCGCCCCAGGGCAGCTCAACCTCTTCAACCCCCTCGCCAAAGGCCAGATCGATCAACTCGTACCAGCAGTTTTCACCGCGTTTTTTCTTGCCTTCCCAACCGCAGATATAAAGCCGGTCCTCCGCCCGGGTGAGCGCCACATAGAGCAGGCGCTTTTTCTCCTCCAGTTGCCGGTCTTTTGCCCACTGGCGCGCCTCGGCGGTGAGCAGATCGTCATTGCCCGTCTTCACCGGCCAGAGCGGAAACGGCATGTCCCCCTCCGTCCAGAAAACCGTCGAATTTTTCGACGATCTCGACGTCTGGCATGTATCGGGAAGGAAGACGATCGGTGCTTGCAGGCCTTTCGATCCATGCACGGTTAGCACCCGAACCTCGTTGCGCCCCTGCTCCATATCGCGCTTGACCTCGGCCGCCCCGGCTTCGATCCAGTGCAGGAAAGACTGAAGCGAGCTTGCTTCGGTCCGCTGGTACCCGAGCGCGAGCGACAGAAACTCCTCGATCGGATCCGCCGCTTCCTCACCAAGCCGCGCAAGCAGTTTTTCCCGTCCGCCCAGACGACCCAGAATGTCGGCAAAAAACTCATAGACCGGGACGAAATCGGCCCGGGCAAGCAATTCCCCGAGAAACGCCCGTGCCTTGTCGAAGACGGGCAACCCCGTCCTGTTCTCACGCAGCGCCCGCCAGAGGCTGTCCTTGCGGTCATAAGCCAGTTCGAACAGCTGATTGTCGTCACAGCCGACAAAGGGGCTTTTAAGAATGACGGCAAGGGTGAGATCGTCCTCAGGCAGCAGGACAAACCGCGCCAGCGCCAGCAGGTCCATCACCGCGAGCTGTTCCGTCAGTACCATCCGGTCAGTGCCCGCAACCGGGATATCGGCAAGCTTGAGCGCGCGCACGATGTTGCTGAAGAAGCTGTTCCGGCTTTGCACCAGGATCATGATGTCCCGCGGGGCAATTGGCCGTCCGGTCGCGCTTAAAACCTCGCCATTCTCCAGCCAGCGACGAATCTGCGATGCGATATTCTTCGCGAGCTGCGCTGCGGGCTTGCTGTCGAGATTCTGCGCCATGGGCATTTCCCAAGGGTCCGCCGCCTCGATATCCGGCGGTTTCACCGTAGGCCAGATTTCAACCAGCCCGGCCTCGCCAGTCCGGCGGACAAGATGCTTGATTGTATCCCCTGCCGCCGTAAGACCGCGCCGCGCCGTTTCATCCGCAAACACCCGGTCGACAAGATCAAGAACGGCATCCGTCGAGCGGAAGGAAAGGTCGAGCGGGACGTTCCGCCAATCCTTTTCCGCATCGCTGGCGCGCGCCTCGAACTCCCGCCGCATGACATCGAAAGTGGCCGGATCGGCACCCTGAAAGGAATAAATCGACTGCTTCTCGTCGCCGACAACAAACAGGGTGCGGTCGGCTTCCATCGCGCCATATCCGGTAAAGAACTCCTCGGCGAGCGCCGCAATCACCTGCCACTGTTCGGCGCTCGTATCCTGTGCCTCGTCAACAAGGATATGCTCAATCCCGCCGTCCAGCTTGAACATCACCCAGGGCGCGACACCGGCCCCGGTCAGCAAATCGCGGGTTTTCAGGATCAGATCGTCATAATCGAGCCGCCCGCGCTGCGCTTTCTCCGCCTCATACCGGTCTATCAATGCCGCGCCAAGACGGATCAGCGCTGATGTCGAGGCCAGTACACGGGCCTTTTTGATATTCTCCTTAACCCGTGCCAACCGCTCCGCTTCGGCGGAGAGCACATCCAGAATTTCGGGCATAGAATCAACCACGGCATTGGTTGCGAGCTTCGCCTTGATCGTGCCGGCTTGTGTGAAAAAGGCGGAGACATAATCCCAGAAGAATTCTTCCCGCCGATCCGGCTTTAGGAGCCATGGCGCCATTTTCTCCGCCATCTTAACGTCACTCTTGCCGCCCGGCAGAAGATGGTCCACCGCCCGGCGCAAGGCGATGTCATCAAAGGTGGTCTCACGGGAGGCGCGGGCGATCAGATGGGCTTCCGTCGCCTCCGCATCGATGCCGATTTTTTTGGCAAGGGCGGAGATCGCGGCATTTGTTCCGCCCATTTCCCGCCGCAGCGCCATAAGCCGGCCGCGGTTCCGGGCAATGGTCGCGAGGAGTTCCGCAAAGCTTTCCTCATCGACCTTTTCGCTGATCAATTGCAGCGCCGCCCCGAGGGACACATTCTCGGGCTTGCGGCAGTCAAGCAGGGTATCGTCGCGGGCGATCTGCATGATCTCGCCCGCGCTCCGTTCATCCATGACTTCAAAGTTCGGGGAAAGCCGGGCCTCCAGCGGGAACCGGCCAAGAACAGATTCGCAAAAAGAGTGAATGGTCTGTATTTTAAGCCCGCCCGGCGCATCGAGGACACTCGCAAACAGCCGCCGCGCCCGCATCATTTCGGCCTCCGTCACCGTCCGGCCAAGCAGCTCCCTGAGGCTGGCCGTGAGCTCCGCGTCCGTCATGATCGACCAGCCGCCCAGCATCCCGTTCAGCCGGTTGGCCATTTCCGCCGCCGCCGCTTTCGTGAAGGTAATACAGAGAATCTTTTCAGGGCGCGTCCCGGCGAGCATCAGGCGCAGGCTGCGTTCCACCAGCACCCGCGTCTTTCCCGATCCGGCGGAGGCCGACACCCAGACGGATTTTTCAGGATCCGCCGCCGCTTTCTGCCGGGCGATGCCGCTTTCAAGCAGTCCGTCGAGGCTCATTCCGGATCCTCCCCGCTTGACCATTCCTTGACGCGCGCCAAATGCTCATAGTCATTAAAGCGATAGGGCAGATCCGGCCGCGGACAACTGAGGTAAGGCGTTGCCTGCCGGTCGAACTGCGCAATCAGCCGCACAAGCCCGTCATAGGCCTCATCCGCCAGCGTCTCTGCGGGAGGTCCCTTGCTGCCGCCTGCGTGACGGAATTCTCCCGCCGGATCGGCACCGCTCAGTTTGATATAGGCAAGCTCGCTGACCGGGGCGACCGTGATCCCGGGAAATCCCCGCCGCGCCAGCATGGCCGCCTCCAGCGCGAGCTGCGGGGAAACACCGGTCTCCACCTCCGTCGGCGAGGGCAGCATTCCGGTTTTATAATCGAGAATGGACAGGCTGCCGTCAGTCGCCTGGTCGATCCGGTCCGCGGTTCCGCTTAAGGTAAAATCGGCCGCCGGGGAGGGAATCCTGATTTCCCCCTGTGCTTCGGTCCGCAGCGTTTTGAAATTTTTACGCCGCGCTGTTTCGAAGGCAATAAACCAGTCCGTGATCCGCTCAAACCTTGGCCACCAGAAGGCCCAGACGGACGGATAGGAGAGCACATCACCAAAGGCCTCCCGCCCGTATTCAAGCAACTTCTCGCGTCCCTTCTCCGGCAGACGGTCCGGAAATTGCTCTATGAATTTCTCAAGGGCCGCGTGAATAAAGGTGCCTTTATCGGCGGCGGAAGGATCCATCGCAATCTCATCGAGCGGGCGCAGCTTCAGTATCTGGGCGGCGAAGATGGAGTAAGGATCTTTAATCCATTGCTCGATGCGGGTAACCGACAGGCGGCGCGGCCGGGCCGCGACGGGCGGTGTCGGGCGCGGCGCAAGAACGGGTTCATAGGTTACCGGCTGGTCAAATTGCCGCTGCCAGCTCAGGATTTTCTCCGCTCCCGCCGTGTCCAGTGTCATGTCGAACTTTTCGAGCAGGGTTTCGAGACGGAGGAGCCAGCGCGAGGGGACCGTCGGGGTTCCGTCAATTTTTCCCGCCCGCGTCATCACGACTTCCGCCGCGCCGAACGCCTGCTGGAAATCATGGGCGGAGAGGCCGATTTTCTGTTCCGGCAGCGGCAACCCGAATTTTTCCCGCATCGGGCGGCTCATCCAAGGATCACTTCCGGTATCCGGTGGCCAGCTTCCCTCATTCAGGCCACCAAGAATAACCAGATCGGCGCGGCCAAGCCGTCCTTCAATCGGGCCCCAGATTTGCAGACGCGGATGCAGCCCGTATTGCGGGCGCACCATCCGCCCGCGCATCAGGTTATCGAGAAGCTCCGGCCAGGCCGCAGGATCGAACTCATCAATCACATCGGCAGCCCGCAACAACTCCGAGATGAACCCGGCCGCGGCCTCGCCGAAGTTGCCCTGCCAGAGAGCCGACTCCTCTTCCCCATCGGGACGCGACAGGGTTTCCGCAAAGGCGATGAACCGGGTCAGGAAATCGGAAAAGTCGACCGTGCGCCGGGCTGCCAGCTGTTCAAGAGAGGCGGCCGTTTCCGCGAGTTCCAAAAACCAGTTCCTGAGCTCCTCCCCGGCCTCACTGTCCTCCAGCGCCCGCGCAATGCCGGCGAACCCTGACGCCGGGCGAGGCCCCCGCAATATCGCCAGCTCCAGCGCCCGCACATGACGGCGAAATGTCTGGGGGAGGGCGCCGCCGGTAGCCAAGGGATGTTTCAATGCCGCAAGGAGGGAAACCGGCTCCGTCTCACTTTCGACCATCCGCGCCAGAAGCCGCAGGAAAACACCCGGCGGAGACTGATCGAGACTGATACCGGCGCTGTCATCCACTTCGATATCCCAGCGGCGCAGCTCCGCGCCCACCCGCCGTGAAAGATCCCGGTCCGGTGTGATCAGCACAGCCGTCTTGCCCGCGGTTTCCAGCGCTTCGCGCAGCAACAGCGCGATCGACTGCGCCTCGCTCTGCGCATCCAGACAATCGAGCCGCCGGAGACCGGAAAGTGCCTCTCTGTCCGGCGCTTCCGCCTGTTGCCACTGATCGCTCGTCTCTGCCGGCCGGAGCACTTCCGCCAGCAGGGCCATCCGCGCCGCAGAGGATGTCCGGGCACTCTCATCGCTGAGATCGATCACATCGTCGCGCGAGATTTCAAGCTTTTCGAGAAGCAGCGCGAGGCCATGCTGGGCATGGGTGGCGTCATTCCGGGCGGCGTTCCAGCTTTTTTCATCAAGCTGACGGTCCAGCCCGGGCAGGATCACCGTGCCATTCGGCATTTCCGCCACTGTTTTCAGCAGGAGCGCTGTGGCCGGGATCGAGCCGGTTGACCCGATCGCATAAACCGGCGCCTCCGGCGGGTTCTGCTGCCAATGCTCGACCTGCGCCCGCATCAGCAAATCACGGCGAAGGGCCGGATCGACAGCGCCCTCCGCCGTCAGGATTGCGGGCCAGTTCAAACTCAGGATTTCGAGAAATTCCAGCGTGATCTGCCAATGTTCGGCATATTCCGACGGGACGAGGTTCTTAAGGTCCTTGAGATCCAGCCCTTCCGTCTGCACCTGATCGAGAAAACGGGCAAGCGCCGAGGCCAGACCCGCCGCCTCGGCAAGGCCGCCCGAGCTGTCGTTTCGCGCCTGTATCAGGCGGCTCAAGAGGAGCTGTCGACGCAGCGGATCGATCGCAGGAGGGAGCGCCAGCAGCTTTTCCCCGGCACCGCCAATGGCGAGATCACTCTCCAGCAGGAGTTCGTCTTCTTCCACATCGCCGATCGGGCGCATGCGCGGCAGCATCATGGGCCGCCCGGCCGTTTCCCGCAAAAACGCCTTTTGCAAAGCCCGCGCCGCCCGCCGAGTCGTGGTGAGGACCGTAATTTCACTCAGGCTTCGGGTGCTGGCGCCATGGCGCCTTAACAGTTCCTTCGCGACCACATCGACGAAGCCGAATTCCGCCGGGATATTGAGGACAGTCTTTTTTGCAGCTGCTCCGGCCATCACGCCCCTTCGATTATCCGGCTTGCCTCCGCCAGCGCGTCCGGCGTGCCGACATGCAGCCATTGCCCCTCATGGGTGACCCCGTAAAGGCGGCCTGTCGAAGCGGCCTTGTCATAGAGGAGGTTCAGGGAAAACGCGCCCTCCGGCATCCCGTCGAAAAGCCGTGGATTGATCAGCTGCACGCCGGTAAAGAGATAAGGCGCAGGCTTTCCCTTTGTGCGCCGGATCAGCCTGCCGCTCTCTTCCATATGGAAATCACCCTGCCCCGCATATCCGACGGCCGTTTCAACCGGATGCAGCAGCAACAGAATATCCATCTCCTCGGGCTGCCACCGGGCATACATCTTCTGAAGGGAACTCGGTCCGCTGTCACGGACGATAACATCTGAGTTGAGCACAAAAAATGGCGCTGACCCCAGAAGCGGCAAAGCTTTCCTGACCCCACCCCCGGTTTCCAGCAAGGCCTCCGTCTCATCGGAAAGTGCGATGTCGAACCCCGGAACAGCCTCGACATATGCCGAAATCTGCTGTGCCAGATGATGCTTGTTCACGACGACATGGCGAATATCAGCAACGTCGAGCAACTCAAAGCAATAGTCGATCAGCGCGCGACCCGCGACCTTAACGAGAGGTTTCGGCGTTTTATCCGTTATCGGGCGCAGACGGCTGCCAAGCCCCGCCGCCAGGATCATCGCCCGCATATCGGAAATATCCGGTAGCCCCGTCATGACCGCCCCTCGCCTATCGTCAGGTCCAGCCAGTTGCGCAACGCCGCAAGCCCGGGATGGGCGAGGTTGCCGACAAGATGTCTCTGCATGCGCGGGATCATATCAAGATACTTTCTCTTTCCCTCGACTTTTGCAAGGCGGATGAATATCCCCATGATCCGAAGCGCCCGGTGGGCCCCGAGTATGGCGTAGGATTCGCGAAACGCCGTTTCCTCCACCCCCGTTGCATCGAGATAGTGATACATCATTTCTTCCGCCAGCGGTTCCGCCACATCGCGGCGCGCGTCCTGCAGAAGGGAGACAAGGTCATAGGCGGCGGGGCCCGAGAGTGCATCCTGAAAATCGAGCAAGCC
This sequence comes from Sneathiella sp., assembly GCA_002706985.1. Taxonomy (GTDB): domain Bacteria; phylum Pseudomonadota; class Alphaproteobacteria; order Sneathiellales; family Sneathiellaceae; genus Sneathiella. The sequence goes on from PAKP01000040.1 coordinate 7,063, forward strand.
CAGCGCCTTCAGCCCGTCACGATTTTGAAGATAAATCAGGTTTTCGGAGTGAAAATCACGAAGCAGCATGACATCGGGACCGACGCGCATCCGGGGCAGCAAATTCTCCCAGATTTCCAGATAAAAGGCGCGCGGTTCCGCATCCAGCTGTTTGCCGGTTTTCTCCGGAATGTAGTATTCCAGAAACATCTCGTTCTGCTCGCGGACATAGTCATCGGAAAATCTTGGCAGGAAGGGTGGGACCGGTGATTTCGCAAGATCGACAAGAAAATCCACAGCGAGCCGATAGAGCGGCTCTTCCTCTTCCCCGTTCTCAAAAAGACGGGCAAACACATCATCGCCCAAATCTTCAAGCAACAAAAACCCCTGTTCCGACTGTTCGGCCTTTATCTCCGGCGCGGAGTATCCGAGCCCCCGCAAAGCGCGGGCGATGATCACAAATCCGCGGACGTCCTGAGGCGGCGGCGCATCCATCAGGATCAGGCTCTTCCCGTCTGCGGCAACCCTCTCATACCGGCGGGAGGAGGCATCCCCGGCAAGCGGCTCACGCAACGCGCCCTCAAGATTGTTTTCCGCCAGAAAGGACATCAGCAGATCTTCACGCATTCTGCTGCTCCGCGATGTCGCCCAACCGCCGCCGCCACGGATCATCACCGTAAAAACTGAACAGGCGTGCTTCACTGTTCCCGGCATCTTCCGCCGTGATTTCTATGCGCAAGTGGTCCTCCGGCAGGTAATGGCCGAGGCGATCCGGCCATTCAATAACGGAAACCCCGCTGTCAAATGCCTCGTCGATATCCAGCTCGAACGCCTCTTCCGGAGCTTCCAGACGATAAAGATCATAATGATAAAGACAGAAATCGTCGAAATCATAGGTGAGGAGGAGATTATAAGTCGGGCTCGGCACGTCGATTTCTTCCCGCGCCAGCGCCCGGACAAGGGCGCGGACGAAAGCGGTTTTGCCCGCACCGAGAGTTCCGGAGAGCGCAATGACATCTCCCGGCCTAAGAAGGTCCGACAGCTGCTCCGCGAGTACTGCGGTTTCGGCAAGCGACTTTACCTCGCTTTGGAAAATCAGGGACTGGGCCATAACGCCGTTCAGGATCTTTCCGCCATCGGCAGCGGCTCCACCGCGAGGGAGGCCGGCAGGTAGCAGCAGACTGTCGTACCGACATTTTCCTGCGATGTCAGTTCCACCCGACCGCCGTGCAGTTCGATGAAGCTGCGGACCAGTGACAGCCCGAGACCGGCACCGGCATTCTGCTTGGTTGTGTCGCCCTTGGAGAATCGCTCAAAAATCTGCTCGATCTGATCTTCGGCGATGCCCTTTCCGGTGTCCTTTATGGTGATTTCAAAACCGTCAGGGTGTTTATGGGCGGAGAGGGTTATATGCCCTTTGGCCGGCGTAAACTTGATGGCGTTGCTGAAAAGATTGAAGACGACCTGCTTGATGCGGCGCTCATCCACTTCGATAAGGCCAAGATCTTCGTCAATGTCCGTTTTGATTTCAAGATGCCGCTTTTTCGCCCGCTCCTGAACCATGGTGACCACATTCTGCAAGGTTGAGGCGATGTCCACGGGCGCTTTTTCAAGCTCCATCCTGCCCGCCTGGATATTCGCCATATCCAGAATGTCGTTTATCAGCAGCAGGAGATGATCGGAACTGTCAAGGATGCCCTGACCATATTCGACCTGCTTGTCGTTAAGCGGTCCGAAAAACTCCTTCACCAGAATTTCCGCAAATCCGATGATGGTATTGAGCGGAGTCCTGAGTTCATGGCTGACGCTTGCCACGAATTCGGTTTTCATCTTGTCGGCGGCTTCCAGCGCCTCATTGCGTTCACGCAAGGCCCGCTGCGCCCGCAACTCATGGGTCACATCGACATAGGTAAAGAGCACATTGCCGTCAGGAAGCGGCACCCGGTTGAAGTCGATAATATTTCCACCGGCATGGTCGATCCGGCCGCTGGCGGCGTCACGGCGCGTGACATTGGCGATATATTTCTCCCGGTAGGCATCGCTCCAGGTTGTGCCTGTTTTTTCCAAATAGTAATCGATAATCTGCGATATATGGAAATCTTCCTGCAAAAACCCTTCTTCAATGCCCCAAATCGCGCAATATGCCGCGTTATAGAGCTTCAATCTTGCATCGGCACCAAATACCGCAACGCCTTCATACAGGTTATCGAGGGTCGCGCGCTGTACGGCAATCTGGGTATTGCGCGCCCGTTCCAGCCCCACCTTGTCCGTCACATCCTCGAACAGGAAAAGCAGGCCGCCGAACGGATGCGGCGTGATAATCGTCCGCAGGACCGTCTCGTCGGGAAGCTGAACCAGCTCCTCGCGCATCTCGATCACATTGGTAAAGAGCGCCCGGCGCTTTTCCTTGTAGGAGGAGAAGTCCGCCTGCTCGGGCAGCCGCCGGAGTTCCCGCTGCTTGTCCAGAACTTCGCTGATGGTCGGTTTGCCATACAGGAAGTCATCGCTGATCCGCCACAGTTTGGCATAGGTCTGGTTAAAGAATTCCAGCCGCTGGTCCGGCCCGTAAATGGCGATCGCGCTGGTAATATTCTCCAGCACATCGGCATGTCCGTCGATATGCCGCTTGAGTTCCTCGGAAAGCTCAGCCTCACTCGTCGTGTCAAGGGCAAACCCGGCGAGCTGGTTATCAAATTCAAGCGGCGTTTCAACGATCTTGAAGCTGAGCCGGTCTCCATCGACGATATAGCGACGGATCTCACTTTGCGTCACCCCGGTCACCCGGGCTTTTGTCGCCAGTTTCCGCGCCTGATCTGGGTCCCGGCTCGGCGCCAGCTCCGGCACCGCCGTTTCTTCTTCCTTGAGGCCGACGATATCCGCATATTTCCGGTTCTGCCAGATGATCTTTGAATTCTGGTCCCGCCGCCAGATAGCCATTGGCGCGGCGTTCAGCAGTTCGATGAAATCATCCCGCTCTCCGCGTGCCGTCGCGAGGGAGGACTTCAGCGAGATCGCTTCCGCTTTCTGGCGGTCCTGCTCCGATTTCAGATTATCGATTGTCTCTTCCAGTGACGCCAGCTTGTCATTGTCCCGGTCTCCCTGCGCCAGCAGCGCCAGCGCTTTCTTGCGCATGACAAGAAACGCCATCGCCATACCGACGACCGCGAGAACCAATATCCAGACAAGCATCAGCTGTGTCGAGGTGAAGTCTTCTATCATCCCTGCCAGTTTACGGCCTTTACTGTCTAACATACCATGTTGGTGCCGACATTATGGTGTCACCCGGTCTTTCCGGCGCCAACGCCCAGAGAATAGAAAAAAAATGGCCGGAGGGATAGCCCCGCCAGCCATTTCTCTTAATTCATGGAATTTAATCCCATCAAGGCTTTAATAGCGATAGTGATCCGGCTTGTACGGACCGGCCTGCGGAACGCTGATATATTTTGCCTGTTCCGCGCTCAGCTCTGTCAAGGTCGCACCGAGTTTACCAAGGTGCAGCCGGGCGACCTTTTCGTCCAGATGCTTGGGCAGCACATATACCTCGTTCTTGTAGGTGTCATGGCGTTCCCACAATTCGATCTGCGCCAGCACCTGATTGGTGAAGGAGGCGCTCATCACGAAGCTGGGGTGGCCTGTCGCGCAGCCAAGATTGACCAGACGCCCTTCGGCGAGAACGATCAGGCGCTTGCCATCCGGAAACTCGACTTCATCAACCTGCGGTTTGACATTGTGCCAGCTATAGTTCCGAAGCGCATTGATCTGGATTTCGCTATCGAAATGGCCAATGTTGCAGACGATGGCGCGATCTTTCATGTCCCGCATATGATCCAGGGTGATGACGTCGATATTGCCGGTCGTGGTGACGAAAATATCGCCATATTTCGCGGCCTCATCGAGGGTGACGACTTCATATCCTTCCATCGCCGCCTGCAGCGCGCAGATCGGATCGATTTCCGTGACCAGGACACGGGCGCCCTGACTGCGAAGCGAGGCAGAGGAGCCCTTGCCGACATCGCCATAGCCGCAGACAACGGCAACCTTGCCCGCAATCATCACGTCCGTTGCGCGCTTGATGCCGTCCACAAGGCTTTCGCGGCAACCATAGAGGTTGTCGAATTTTGATTTGGTGACAGAGTCATTGACGTTGATCGCCGGAACTTTCAGCGTGCCCGCCTTCGCCATTTCATAGAGGCGATGAACACCGGTCGTCGTCTCCTCGGACAGGCCAAGGACATCCTTCATCAGTTCCGGATAGTCATCATGCATGACCTGGGTCAGATCCCCGCCATCATCAAGGATGAGATTCGGACGCCAGCCGTCCGGTCCTTCGATTGTCTGGATAATGCACCAGAGGGCCTCTTCTTCCGTTTCCCCTTTCCAGGCGAAAACGGGAACACCGGTTGCGGCAACAGCGGCAGCCGCCTGATCCTGCGTCGAGAAAATATTGCAGGAGGACCAGCGCACTTCCGCGCCCAGCGCTGTCAGCGTTTCAATCAGAACCGCCGTCTGGATGGTCATGTGAAGGCAACCCGCAATGCGCGCGCCCTTCAGCGGCTTTTTGTTGCCAAACTCTTCGCGCAGCGCCATCAGGCCCGGCATTTCGGTTTCCGCAATGGCAATTTCCTTGCGGCCCCAGTCGGCCAGCGACATATCCGCGACCTTGAAGTCTTCAAATTTTGTCATGTTCTGCTCTTTCGCATCAAAAACTCGTCATAGCGAAGCACCCGCGCACAGGCAGACGCCCTCTTTGTCGCCTGTATAGCAACCTCGCTCCGCATAATCAATAGTCATATAAAGAAATATTTATATCGTTATAACGACAGATGGTTGTCTGATTTCACTCTTCGCCGAATTTGTCGGTCACCAGTTCGGTGATGGCGTCGAGGGCCTCATCCGCCTCCGGCCCTGAGACGGCGACGGAGATGGTGGACCCGGTGGCGGCGGCCAGCATCATCAATCCCATGATCGAGGAGCCCGACACCTCGCTCTCCCCCTTGGTAACGCGGATATCGGCATCAAATTTTTCGGCGCATTTTACGAATTTGGCAGCGGCCCGCGCATGCAATCCACGGGCATTGCCGATAACCAGATCACGTTTCACCGTTATCGGCCTTTCGGACAAGAGGCAACATGCATCATCATGTCAGGATTTGTCGGCAAGCAAATGGGAGGCAACATTGATATATTTGCGGCCGGATTCCTGCGCGGCGGCAACAGCATTCGCCATATCATCATCCCCGCGCACGCTTGCCAGCTTGATCAGCATCGGCAGGTTGATCCCGGCAATAACCTCGACATTCGCCTTTTCCATAACCGAGATCGCGAGATTGGACGGCGTCCCGCCGAACATGTCGGTCAGGATGATGACGCCGGCACCGCTCTCAACGTCGGCAACCGCGTTCAGGATATCCTGACGGCGCTGTTCCATATCATCGTCGGGCCCGATCGAGATTGCGCGCACCTGTGTCTGCGGTCCGACAACATGCTCCGTCGCATTGACGAACTCTTCCGCCAGCCGCCCGTGGGTGACCAGTACCATTCCGATCATCGTGCCCTCATCCGTTTTTGAAATGGCATGTATCGTTTCACTTTACTGTTCCTCTCGCATCGGCAAGATCGCGATGCACCAAATTAGCAAAATAGCCGGATTTTACCACAAGGTCATGGATTTTTTCCGTGACGCAGACCGACCGGTGCCGCCCGCCCGTGCAGCCGAAGGCAATGGTCAGATAGGACTTACCTTCCTCCACATACCGGGGCAGAAGCAGCAGGAGCAGCTTTTCGATCTGCGCCATAAACTCGTCATAGGCCGGATCCCGGGCAATGAATTCCGCGACGGCCTCATCCTGTCCGGTGAGCGGCCGAAGGGTGTTTTCGTAAAACGGATTCTGCAGAAACCGGACATCGAACATCAGGTCGGATTCGCGCGGGATGCCATTAACATAGGAAAAGGACATCACCGTCACCGCGAGACGGGAGGATCGCTGCAGGCTGAAATGCCCGGTCAGAATCCGCTTGAGTTCCGGTTGCGACAGGTTGGAACTGTCGATGCGCAGGTCGGCTGCGCCCTTGAGGCCTTCGAGCCTTTGTACTTCCTGCCGGATACCATCTCCCACGGGGCGGTCCTTCGCCAGAGGATGGCGGCGGCGGGTCTCTGTAAACCGCCGTTGCAGGACGGCCTCGTCACAGTCCATAAAGAGAAGACGCACGGGATCGTGCCCTTCATCTCGAAGCTCCTCGATCGTTGAGAGGACCTGCTCAGGCGAAAAGCCGCGGGTTCTGAGATCGATGCCGATGGCAAGGTTGGCATTTCCGGCTGCGCCGACATCCCGGACCATCGGGACAAGCAGGGTGAGCGGAATATTGTCCGCCACTTCCCATCCCATATCTTCAAACTGGCGAAGAGCCGTGCTTTTACCCGCGCCGGACATGCCGGACACGATGACGACCTGATTTGCCGATTGACGGGTGTTTTCCATATTATTCATAGCCGGTCATCAGGGGGTTTTGTTTGAGGGCAAGACGAACAATGGCCGCCGCAGAGGCCATGAAGGGGTCCACATATCGCCTAGGAATGTCAACATTGCCAAATGTCTCTACCTCTGCCGTTGGTGCGCGGTCAATCTGATCATAGGGCACCAGATCGAAGACGAGTGCAAGCGGAATGTCGTGAACGTGGGCAAGCGGCATCAACCCGAGGCCCCGGACTTCAATCCGGCCCGCGATATTGGCAGGCGGGCTTAGAAAGGCATGGCCGCCGCGGACAGTGATCTCGGTGTAATCGTCTGAAATGAGCGTGGCGCCCCCGTCCACAAGCCGGAGCGCCAGATCCGATTTGCCCGCGCCTGACGGCCCGCGCAACAGCACACCCCTGCCCTCGATCTCGACTGAACTGGCGTGACAAGTGATCATGCGCGCGACCCTAAGCCAGAGTTTCCTATCTTGGCAACTTTATTAGGAAAATGGCGCCCAGGATCTCGCCGTCCTCTCCGATCCTGTTCCGGGCCGTGATCGTACCGCCATGCGCCTCGACAATGAGACGGGAAATACTGAGCCCGAGCCCGGAATGACGGCCAAACCCTTCCGTCTTCGGCCGTTCCGTGTAAAAACGGTTGAAAATCGCATCAAGTTTGCTTTCCGGGATGCCCGGCCCGCTGTCCGCAACGCTGAGTTCGACGGTTTTCTCATGCGGCTCAATCCCGATTTCAACCTGGCCTTTCTCGGGCGAAAAGGATATCGCGTTGTCGATCAGGTTGCGCAGCACCTGTCCCAGACGGCCAGGCAAACCATTGACCATCACCTCTTCATCCGGCTGCTTGAACTCGAAGGAAATGGTATCGAACATCTGGGTTGTTCGATAGCCGTCGAGAACGCCTTCCACCAGCTTGACGACGTCAACAACCTCCCCTTCCGCACGGGAAAGCTCCGCATCGAGGCGGCTTGCCGCGGAGATATCGGTAATCAAGCGATCCAGCCGTTTCACATCGCTGTAGATCACGACGCGGAGTTTCTCTCGCGTCTCCTCATCCTTGACCCGCTCAAACGCCTGCACCGCAGTGCCGAGGGAGGTAAGAGGATTCTTGAGTTCATGAGCGACATCCGCGGCAAAGGCCTCAATCGCGTCGAGCCGGTCATAAAGCGCTGTCGTCATCGCCCGGAAAGAGGCGGACAGATCGCCAATCTCGTCCTTTCTCTCCGAAAAATCGGGGATGACCATACGCCGTCCTATACCCCGGCGGACCTTGTCCGCCGCCTCGGCAAGGACGTGAATAGGCGCCGCAATGGTGCGCGCAAGGAACAGGGAGAGCAACAGGGTGATAACAAGTGTCACGGCAAAGACAATCAATGTCGTCACCTGCGCCGAGCGTACCGCATCATCGATACCGCTGCCGCTTTCCGTCAGCAGCAGCCCACCCAGAATATGCTTGAATCCTTGCACCGGGACGGAAACCGAAAGGACCAACTCGCCCCGTTGTGTCTGGCGTGTCATCCGGCCGTTATCGCCATTGATTGCGGTGCCGATCTCCTGAAAATCCGCGCCGGTCGGAATCGGGTTTGTCGGGAAGAGAGGATAATCATATTTAGCGGGGAAAAGTTTTTCCCACCCGTCATAGAGCTCCTCGAAGAAAAGACGGACGGGGCTTTTAACCTCAGGCGGCGGCAATTCCTCGAAGACAATGTTGCGGCCCGCGGAAATCAGTCGCCGGCTGTCGGCAATCAGCACCCCTTCCCGGTCGAACAGCAGCGTCGGTGTATTGGTAATCAGTGAAAGACGGCGCAGAACCCGCTTGATGGGAAGGGAATCGAGCGTCAGATACTGAACCTGTCCATCAAGGGAGACTTCCTGAAGCGCGGCTTCGCCCAGGGCACCGGCAATCATCCGGCCATTGGTCGTCAACGCCTGGAACCGGGCCTCAATCAGGCCGTCGCGAAACTGATCCAGATACAGGATCCCCCCTGCCAGAAAAATAACGGAGAAAAGATTGATCGCCATGATCCGGCGCCCAAGGGAGGAAAAAGGACCGCGTCTTGTCTTTTTCTCCCGCTTCTCCGCTTTTCCGTCAGGAACCGATTTTCCGACATAGGGCTTGGAGTCCGCAGTCATACAGTGTGAATCGCTCCGATATTATTTTTCCTTGAACCTGTATCCGACGCCATAGAGGGTCTCGATAGCGGAAAAGTCGGGGTCCGTTGCCTTGATCTTCTTGCGCAGCCGCTTGATATGGCTGTCAATCGTGCGATCGTCCACATAGATATTGTCGTCATAAGCCGCATCCATCAGCTGATCCCGGCTTTTGACATGGCCCGGCCGCAGTGCAAGGGCATGCAACAGCATGAACTCGGTCACGGTCAGCGTTACTTCCTTGTCATCCCAGAAGCAGGCGTGGCGGACACTGTCCAACCGCAGCTTGCCGCGGGACAGGATATCTTCCTCGCCCTCTTTCTCGCTTTCCTTCACCGTGCCATGGCGGCGGAGGACAGTGCGGATACGCTCAACCAGCAGCCGTTGCGAGAACGGTTTGCGGATATAATCGTCAGCGCCCATTTTAAGCCCGAGAAATTCGTCGATTTCGTCATCCTTGGAAGTCAGGAAGATCACCGGCAGGGTGGTTGTCCGACGCAGCCGGTTCAGCAGCTCCATGCCGTCCATGCGCGGCATCTTGATGTCCAGCACGGCCAGATCCGGCGGATTTTCAGCGAGGCCTTTCAAGGCTTCTTCTCCATCTGAATATTTATCCACCTCGAACCCTTCGGATTCGAGAAGAATAGATACAGTCGTCAGAATATTTTGGTCATCATCAACCAAGGCTACTTTCGTCGCCATGTCAGTCCCCAGATTCATGTCGGTTCCCATATTGTATGATCTGTCGCCGTGAATTTCCATCTACATTTATCCAAATTAAGGCAATTACGTGTCCGGGATGGATTTTGTGGCGTATCCTCATCATAAATAATCATTTTCATAACTTTTCCGGCGATTTTTGATTTTTCCTTTTGCATTTCCGGAAAATATCCGCAAAACACTCCCATGCTGGATTCGACTGAAATACAAACGCGGGCACGCACCGTGCGCAATCTCCTGCGCGGCGCGACAACTGGCTCGCTCGCAACCAGCATGGCGGAGGACGCCACACCCTATGCGTCCCTGGTCATGGTTGCGACCGATCCCGCCGGGCGGCCCCTGATGCTGCTATCGGATATGGCGGTTCATACCCGTAATATCGCGAAGAACAACAATGTCTCCCTGTTGATCGCGGAAGAGCCGGACGGACGTGATCCGCTCACCCTGTCGCGCGTCTCGATTGAGGGAACCCTCCGCGTTATCGAGGATGCGAAACTCACGGAACGCTACCTGCGGCGCTTCCCCTCCGCCCGCGGATTTGTCGGGTTCAAGGACTTCAATCTCTACCGGATGGATGTCCGGCGCGGGCATCTTGTTGCCGGGTTCGGCGACATTCATTGGCTCGATAAGGATGATTTTCTGCTCGCCCCCGGATTTCTGGATGACATCGATATCGAAACGGATGTCGTGGATCATATGAATACGGATCATCCGGATGCCGTGCAGGAGCTTTGCAGGGCTGAGGGGCGCGGCGCCGACGACTTCGAGATAACCGGCATCGATCGGGAGGGAATTGACTTCAGAAGCGGCTGGACCTATCAGCGGATTCTCTTCGATGAGCCGGTTTCAAGTGCCAACGATATCCGGATCAAGATTATAGAAATGCTGAAAATTGTTAGAAATTAACAAAAAATTTAGCGGTTACGACTTAAGTGGAACAAAATTAAAGGAAATTTAAAACAGCCTTAAAGAGAGCAAGATTAAGAGTTACTTTTTTAGCAACAGTTATGTTGCACCGGTATGACAAGCAACTTATTCTGAAACGAAAACCCGGAAACGGGACCCGATAGACAGCGCTGGAGAAAGAATGTGGAGCAATTAGGACCCCGTAAGAGCAGTTATGGGCTGGATAAGAATGGCCTAGGCAATGTAGGCAAGGCCTACTGGAATTTATCGACACCCGCCCTTTATCAGGAAGCCCTCAAACGGGGGGAAGCCTCTCTCGCCGCGGGAGGTCCGCTCGTCGCCCTGACCGGACAGCACACCGGCCGGTCCGCCAATGACAAATTCATTGTCCAGGAGCCGGGGAGCGAGAAGAATATCTGGTGGGGCAAGGTCAACAAGCCGATCGGCGCCGACAAATTCGCAAACCTTCACCAGAAAATGTGCAACTACCTCAATGGCCGCGAAGTCTTCGTCCAGGACTGCTATGCTGGCGCAGACCCGAAACACCGCCTGCCCGTCCGTATCATCACCGAATGCGCCTGGCATAATCTGTTTGCCCGCAACATGTTTATACAGCCAACCTTTGACGAGCTGGAAAACTTCAAGCCCGAGTTCACAATCCTTCAGGTCCCCTCTTTCGAGGCTGATCCCGCCGTTGACGGGACACGCTCTGAAGTGTTCGTACTGCCGAACTTCGCCGAAAAGCTGGTGATCATCGGCGGAACATCCTATGCGGGCGAAATCAAGAAATCCGTTTTCTCCATTCTCAACTATCTCCTGCCGGAGAAAAACATCCTGCCGATGCATTGCTCCGTCAATGTCGGTGACGAAGGCCATTCAAGTGTCTTTTTCGGTCTTTCCGGAACCGGCAAGACCACGCTTTCCGCCGATGCCAGCAAGATGCTGATTGGCGATGACGAGCATGGCTGGTCCGATGATGGCGTCTTCAACTTCGAAGGCGGCTGCTACGCAAAGGTCATCAACCTCTCGAAAGAGGCGGAACCGGAAATCTATGAGACCACCCGCCGTTTCGGAACGGTCCTTGAAAATGTCGTCATGGACCCGGACACCGGGGAGCTTGACCTCGATGACAACAGCCTGACGGAAAACACCCGCGCCTCCTACCCGATCGAGTTTATTCCGAACGCATCGGAAACCGGCGTTGCAGGCTTTCCGACCAATGTCGTCATGCTGACCGCCGATGCGTTCGGCGTTCTGCCTCCGATCTCCAAGATGACGCCGGAACAGGCCATGTATCACTTCCTGTCCGGTTACACGGCGAAACTTGCGGGCACGGAAAAGGGCCTCGGAAACGAGCCGCAGGCGACCTTCTCCACCTGCTTCGGCGCCCCGTTCATGCCGCGCCATCCGGCCGTTTATGCGAAACTTCTCGGCGAGAAAATCGCCAAGCATGGCGTGAACTGCTGGCTGGTCAACACCGGCTGGACCGGCGGCGAATACGGCACCGGCCATCGCATGCCCATCGGCCATACACGGGCGCTGGTCAATGCGGCCCTGGACGGCACCCTTGCCAATGCCGAGACGGAGAAAGACCCGTTCTTCGGTCTGGCCATGCCCACGTCCTGCCCCGGCGTTCCCCCGGAAATTCTCAACCCGCGCAATACCTGGGCGGACAAGGCGGCATATGATGCGAAAGCCAAAGATCTCGTTGCTCGCTTTATCGAGAATTTCGAGCAGTTTACCGATTATGTTGAGGATGACGTGTTGCAATCAGCGCCGAAGATTGCATAAGCAACGTTATTCGCTTAACTGAGCTTTAAAAGCCCGGCGGTTTCCATAGAGGAGCCGCCGGGCTTTTTGCATTCAAACCCGGCGCCGGTCCATTTTATACTGGCCAAACGGTGTAAATTCGATCACAAGACAGACTGACCCCCTGCCCCGGTCATCAACAATTAAAGGATGCAAAAAAGACATGTGGGCGATTTCGCTTTCCGTGCTGCCGATTTTCCTGCTGCTGGTTCTGGGAAACCTGCTGCGGCGCAATGGCTTTCCGGGCGGCGATTTCTGGCATAATGCGGATCGCGTGGTTTACTGGGTCCTGTTCCCGGCGCTGCTTTTCTATAATACGACCACCGCGCCCTTTCAGAACGACATTGTCGGCACTTATGCGCTGGCCCTGCTCGGCGGTCTTTTGGCGACAGGGCTGATATCGCTCGCGTCGGTCAAGCTGTTCGGCATCTCGGCCCCGATCGGCGGTGCGGTTTTTCAGGGCGCCGCGCGCCACAACACCTTTATCGCCTTCGCGGTCGCCGATTATCTCTTTCATGCGGAAGGGCTTCTGCTCGCCGCTGTCGCGACGGCGGTCCTGGTGCCGCCAACCAATCTTTTCTGCGTGAGCGTTCTGGTCGGGTATCAGGGAAGCGCCTCCGGCATAAGCCTGCCCCGGCGGCTGTTTCAGGAAATCATCCGAAACCCGCTCCTGATCGCCATCGGGGCCGGGGCATTCCTTAATTTTTCCGGGATCGGGCCCATTCCGATTATCAATGATTTCGCCGGAATTCTGGCCAAGGCTGCCCTGCCCATTGCGCTGCTCTGCGTTGGCGCCGGGCTCAAAATCAAGGCGATTCATACCGGTGCGCTTTATGTCGTGATCTCCACCGTCTGCAAACTCGCGGTTTTTCCGGCGATCGTCGCCGCAACGGCAATACTGGTCGGGCTCGACGGCATTCCGGCAATGATCCTGATTATCTATGGCACAATCCCGACCGCAAGCTCCGGCTATGCCCTTGCCAAACTACTCGGCGCAGATGCGGAGGTGATGGCCGGGATCATCACGGTGCAGACCCTCATCTCCATGGTCACCCTGCCCTTGTCCCTCACCCTTGCGGCGGCCTATTTCCTCGGCTAACCGGCCGCCGACAAGCCCGTGATCGACGGGTTTTCGCCGCAGAGCGGGCAGTTCGGATCGCGGGGAACCTTGATTTTCCGGACCTCCGCGGTGAGGGCGTCATAAAGAAGCAGCCGGCCCGAGATCCCCTCCCCGATTGCAAGCAGTTCCTTGACCACTTCGACCGCCTGAAAACTGCCGACGACACCGGCGAGCGCCCCCAGAACCCCGGCCTCGCCGCAGGTTTGCGCAATCTCGGGCGGTGGCGGCGCGGGAAAGAGACAGCGATAACAGGGGTTCGCCCCCTCTTCATAGGCCTTGAAAGTGCTGATTTGCCCGTCGAACTGCAGTATCGAGCCGGAAACCAGCGGCTTTTTGGCAAAGTAGCAGGCGTCGTTCAACAGGAACCGTGTCTCGAAATTATCTGTGCCATCCGTAACGAGGTCATATTCCCCGATGATTGCTGCGGCATTCGACGCATCCAACCGCTCGATATGGGGGATGACCGTCACATCCGGATTAAGGCGCGCAACCGAACGCGCTGCGCTTGTCACCTTTTCGGTTCCGATATCCGCCGTGCCATGGGCAATCTGCCGCTGCAGATTGGAAAGATCGACCACATCGTCATCGATAATGCCGATCGTTCCGATCCCGGCCGCCGCGAGATACAGCGCGAGCGGGGAGCCCAGCCCCCCTGCCCCGACAATCAGGACTTTTGCGCGCAGAAGCTTCTGCTGACCGGCGCCGCCAATTTCCCGCAGGATGATATGGCGCGCGTAGCGATCAAGCTGGTCGTCACTAAGCGCCATGGCGTCAAAGACCATCGAACAGGGCGGTGGTCAGATATCTCTCGGCAAAGGACGGGATAATAACAACGATGGTCTTGCCCTCCATTTCCGGGCGTTCGGCAATCTCCAAAGCCGCGGCAACCGCCGCACCGGAGGAAATCCCGACGGGAATCCCTTCAAGCCGGGCAACTTCCCGCGCGGTTTCGAACGCGGTTTCGTTGCCGATGGTCAACACTTCGTCGATCAGGCTTTCATCAAGGTTTTTCGGCGAGAACCCGGCGCCGATCCCCTGGATTTTATGCGGTCCGGGCTGGCCGCCGGAGAGAACGGGGCTGTCTTCGGGTTCCACCGCTACAATGCGGATATCCGGGCTGTGTTCTTTCAGGACTGTTCCCACCCCTGTCAGCGTGCCGCCGGTGCCGACACCCATGACCACCACATCAACCTTGCCGCCGGTATCAGCAAGTATTTCCGTTGCGGTCGTCACCTTATGAACCGCCGGGTTCGCCGGATTTTCGAACTGCTGGGGGATCACGGCATCGCCGATTTCACGTTTGAGTTCCTCGGCACGGGCAATGGCGCCGTTCATTCCCTTCGCCGCATCCGTCAACTCCAGATTGGCACCCAGCAATTTCAGCATCTTGCGCCGTTCAAGCGACATGCTCTCCGGCATCACCAGGGTGAGATGATAACCCTTCGCCGCGCAGACAAAGGCAAGGCCAATCCCGGTATTACCGGAGGTGGGCTCGATAATCGCTGTATTCTCATTAATCAGGCCCGCCTCTTCCATCGCCTCGATCATGGCCGCGGCGATCCGGTCCTTTACCGAGGCGAGCGGATTGAAGAACTCCAGCTTGAGCAGCACCTGCACATTGTTCGGGCAATCCCGCGTGATCCGTTGTGCACGCACCAGCGGCGTGGCGCCGATTGTATCGACGATAGAGTCATAGATTTTGCCGCGGGGCGGGTCATTTTTCATTTTCTAGCCCAATCCATTGATTTTTATCTATATTTCGAAATGAGAGCCTTCGGCAGGCGCTTCCGCAGGACCTTTTTTCAGGGCGCGCTGACACAGATCTTCGAGCGTAACGGAATCCAGTTCCGCCAGCAAGGAGGCCTGGGCGTCGTTCCACAAGGGGCCGACGACATTCTGCCCGATCTCCGAGGTGAATATCTGCTCGTTTTCTTCCGCCTCCGCTGCGCTGATCACCCGGATCACATCTCCCGCCGTAATACGCCGCCGCTCCCGCGCCAGACGATAACCGCCGCGCGGCCCCCGCACACCCTTGAGAATTCCGCCATGGACAAGCTGCTGCATCACCTGCTCCAGATAGCGAAGCGGGATGCCTTGCCGTTTGGTGATTTCCTTCGACTGCACCGGGTCCGGGCGCGCGTTGAAGGCAATATCAACGACGGCCTCAAGCGCATAGAGCATTTTTTTCGGCAAATGCAGCATGGTCAGGACACCTTCTCTGCAACACCGGTGGAGCCAAAGCCGCCTTCGCCCCGCGCGGTGTCATCAAGGCTCTCGACTTCGTTCCAGCTTGCCTGCAGCACGGGGGCAATCACCATCTGCGCGATGCGGTCGCCGCGCTCTATGGTGAAGGTTTCCTCTCCGGCATTCAGCAGGATGATCCCGACTTCTCCGCGATAATCCGCGTCGATCGTACCCGGACTGTTGGGAAGCATGATGCCTTTTTTAAGCGCCAGGCCCGACCGGGGCCGGATTTGTGCTTCAAATCCCCGCGGCAGCGCCATTTTAAAGCCCGTCGGGATCAGGGCGCGGCCACCCGGTGTAATTTCAATCGGTCGATCGACCGCGGCGCGGATATCCATGCCGGCACTATCCACCGTCTCATATACCGGCAGCGGCAAATCCATCCCGTGAGGCAAGCGGGTAATTGAAATCACGACATCACTCATTCTTTAACACCTTGAAAAAACGTGGCAATTCTCTTCACCAATGTTCTTGCCACCAACTCTTTTGATTGCTTCGGCCAATCCTCTACGCCGTCTTTCGTCAGCAGCAAAACCCGGTTGTCATCGCCGCCAAAGGTGCCGGTTCCCGTGCCGACATCATTCGCGACGATCCAGTCGCAGCCCTTTCGGGCAAGCTTGGCCCGGCCATTTTCGACGACTTTCTCGGTTTCCGCCGCAAAACCGATAATCAGGGACGGGCGGCCCGTTTCAAGCGCACTGAGCGTTGCTAGAATATCGGGGTTTTCTGCGAGGGTCAGCTCCGGAAGCTTGCCTTCCTGTTTCTTGATTTTCTGCCCGGATTCCGTTGCCACCCGCCAGTCAGCGACAGCGGCGGCGAAAACTGCGGCATCGACGGGCAGCGCCGCCTCGCAGGCGGCCAGCATTTCCTTGGCGGACAGCACGTCATGCCGAGTGACGCCCCGCGGCGCATCGAGCCGCGTCGGCCCGGAGACCAGAACCACCTCCGCCCCGAGGTCCGCCAGCGCGGCGGCAATGGCGTATCCTTGCTTGCCGGACGAATGATTGGCGATAAAGCGAACAGGATCAATTGGCTCATGGGTCGGGCCCGCCGTTACAAGGACTTTGCGGCCCTTGAGCGGCTTATCGCCCTGATTATCGAAGAAATCGAGAACACTGCCCAGGATCGCTTCCGGTTCCGCCATCCGTCCGGGACCATATTCACCACAGGCCATATCGCCGTCTTCCGGCCCTACGACGAGAACGCCGTCCCCCTGAAGCGTGCCGAGGTTCCGTTGTGTCGCCGGATGTTCCCACATCCGGACATTCATCGCCGGCGCGATGAGGACCGGTTTATCCGTCGCCAGCAGGGCCGTCGTTGCAAGATCATTCGCCTGTCCGGTTGCCATTTTCGCCATAAGGTCCGCCGTTGCGGGCGCAACCACCAGCAAATCCGCACTCCGCGAGAGCTGTATATGGCCCATTTCCGCTTCATCCGTGAGGGAGAAGAGGTCATCATACACTTTCTCCCCGGTGAGCGAGGAGACGGAGAGAGGGGTGACAAACTCCTTCGCCGCCCGAGTCAAAATGGCGCGGCAGCGGATCCCTTCTTTCGTCAGCAGACGAATGAGCTGAAGCGATTTATAGGCCGCAATGCCCCCGCCGATGATCAGCAGAACGGACCTGTTTTCTGTATTTGCGCCCAAAATATACCATTCCCGAAGTTTTACTGATCTTTTATGTAAAAACTAAATATTCCGCACTCATCCCGCAAGTTAAATCTTGCCAGCACGCCAAATTTGCGGTGCTTTCAAGGTGTGATTTTTAGGCGGCCAGCACGACGAGATAGGCCGCGACAGCGCCAAGGACAACGCCGCCCAAAAGGTAGCCGCCCCGAATCCGGCGTTGCTGCGTGGCGCTTTCTTCAAGTTCCATAAGATCGGCCCGCGCTTTTTCCCGTGCCTCCATCTCCGACAGCAGATCATCAGCGCGGGTCACGATCGCGGGGATCTTGCGCATGAGGGCAATGCCGTCTTTCATCACATCGGCGGCCTGCGCCTCGATCCCCATATTCTCGCGCATCCAGTGGGCAACGGTGGGCTCCGCCGATTCCCAGAAATTGATGTCGGGGTTGAGGCTCTGCGCGACGCCTTCCGCCGTGACCATCGTTTTCTGCAACAGCAGGAGCTGCGGCTGGGTTTCCATCTCGAAGGTTTCCGTGATCTGGAACAGCTGCACCAGAAGCCGGGCGATCGAGATTTCACTGACCGGACGGCCGAGAATCGGCTCGCCGATGGACCGGCAAGCCTGCGCGAAGCTGTCGAGGGACTTGTGGCGCGGCACATAGCCCGCCTCAAAATGGATTTCCGCCGCGCGCTTGTAATCGCGGGTCAGGAAGGCATGCAGCATTTCCGCCATAAACAGGCGCGTTTCCCGGCTCATCCGACCCATAATGCCGAAATCCACGGCAACCAGACACCCGTCCGCTGTGACGAACAGGTTGCCGTGATGCATATCCGCATGGAAAAAGCCATCCCGCAGAACCTGAAACAGGAAAACCCGGATGACATTATCGCTGAGCGCGTTCAGATCATGGCCCGCGGCGACAAGTTCCTCCTTCTTGGAGATACTAATGCCGTCAACCCGGCTTTGCGTCATGACGCGCCGCGCCGTCCGTTGCCAGTCGATTTCCGGCACGCCGAATTCCGGATCGTCGGCGAAATTCTCCGCCATTTCCGAGGCAGCCGAGGCCTCCATCCGCAAATCCATCTCCAGTTCTACGGAATCGGCCATGATTTCCACAATTTTCGTCAGGCGCAGGCGCCGGAAATGCGGCTGATACCGCTCCGCCAATTCCGCAAGCCAGAAGAAGAGCTGCAGATCGCTCTCGAACGCGCTTTCCACCCCGGGCCGGAGGATCTTGACGGCAACATCTCGGAGGACTTCCTCTTTGGCGTCCGGGTCCGCCTCGGTCGGCGCGGGCACCATCTCGCGCACCGTTGCAAAATGCACCTGCGCGATAGAGGCCGCGGCCACCGGTTCGGGATTGAAATCCGCGAACAGCTCCTCAAGCGGGGCTTCCAGTTCATACTCGATTGTCTCGCGCGCCTTCTCGAAGGAGAAGGGGGGCAACCTGTCCCGCAGATTCCCGAGATCAAGCACCATTTCCTCGCCGATCAGATCGGCCCGTACCGAGAGGGCCTGACCGAGCTTGATAAAGCTGGGGCCCAGTTCCCGAAGCGCATTGGCCAGCCGTTCCCCGTCGCGCAGGTCCTTGCTTCGGGCGGCACCCAGCGCAAAGACCGGCATTACTTTTCGCAGCACCACCACATAAAGGGGCAGGCGCTCGAAATTATCGAGAAAGAACAGCGCGTCATGGCGCGCAAGGGTCCGGGCAATAAAAAGCAGCCGCAGGAAATTGTTGAAAATCCGGATCACGAATATCTGCTCCCTTCAGAGCCGCCAGGCGGAATGCAGCGCCGCGATACCGCCCGACAAACGGCGATACTTGACCTGGCTGAAGCCGGCCTGCTCGATCATTTCCGCAAAGCGATCCGCATCCGGAAACTGGCGAATGCTCTCGACCAGATATTCATAGGAGGGCTTGTCCTTGGCGACAAAGCCGCCGATTTCGGGAAGGATCTTGAATGAATAGAAATCATAGAACTCTTTTAAAACCGGCGCCTCAACCTTGCTGAACTCAAGGCAGAGGAAACGGCCGCCCGGCTTCAACACCCGATACGCCTCCTTCAGGGCGCGGGGGATGTCGGTCACATTGCGGATGCCGAAAGCAATCGTGTAGGCATCGACGGATTTATCGGGCAGGGGGAGTTGCTGCGCATCGCCATTGACCCATTCAAGCCCGGCAAGACGGCCCTGATCAATGGCCCGGTCCTGACCGACACTCAGCATGGCATGATTGATGTCGAGAACGGTGACTTTACCGTCCCCATCAATTGCGTCCAGGAAGCGAAAGGCAATGTCGCCTGTGCCGCCCGCCACATCGAGCAGATGCTGACCCTTGCGCGGCATCAGCCAGTCGATCATCGCCGCCTTCCACAGGCGGTGGATGCCGCCGCTCATCAGGTCGTTCATCAGGTCGTAGTTTTCGGCGACACTTTCAAAAACGCCGCGCACCAGCCCGGCTTTCTCGTCCGTACGGACTTCCCGAAACCCGAAGTGAGTGCTGTCTGATGAATTGTCCGAAGCTGCCATAGCGCTTTCCGTCCGTTGGCTCAGTTGATCGCCTCTGTTTGGTTGAAATAAGAGCATAGCGCAAGGGCTAAAATAAGGCTACTGTCGCGCCATGCCCGAATTGCCAGAAGTCGAAACCGTCTGCCGCGGCCTGGAACAGGCCCTTGTCGGTGACCAGTTCACCTCCGTAACCTTGCGCCGCGCAAATTTGCGCTTTCCCTTCGCCGACGGTTTCGCCGACGCGCTAACCGGCCGGCGCATTGACGCCATAACACGGCGTGCGAAATATATTCTGATGTCCTTTGACGGCGGGCCGGTCATGATCGGCCATCTCGGCATGTCCGGCAGCTTTCGCATCGAACCGGAATTTGATCCGGCCAGTCCGTTCGACAAGCATGACCATGTCATCTTTGAGACAAAGCGGGGCGTGCGCGTCCGATATCACGATCCGCGACGATTCGGCTTTATGCTGCTGAGCCCGCCGAACGGGCTCGCGACACATCCGCAGCTTGCCGGGATCGGACCGGAACCTCTCGGCAATGAATTCAGCGGACCGATCCTCGCCGAGAGACTCCGGGGCCGGAAATCCCCGATCAAGAGCGCGCTGCTGGATCAGCGGGTGGTGGCCGGGGTCGGCAATATATATGCCTGCGAGGCGCTGTACAGGAGCGGAATTTCCCCGCGCCGCAGGGCGGAGAATGTCAAGGGGCGCCGCGCCGACGATCTTGCCGCGGCCATTCGCGCCGTCCTGCTTGAAGCGATTGAATCAGGCGGGTCGACGTTGCGCAACTACAGCCATACGACCGGCGAGCTCGGGTATTTTCAGCATCGCTTTCTTGTCTATGACAGGGAAGGGAACCCCTGCCCGAAACAGGAGTGCCCCGGTGAAATCCGGAGAATCGTGCAATCGGGGCGGTCGACATTCTTCTGCCCGAAATGCCAGCGCTAGAATTTAGCGCAAGGACTGGACAAAGGCCTTCGCATCAAGATAATGGGCGCGAAATTGAGCAACAATGCAACAGACAGGAATTCCCATGGCCTATAACAATATCGCAATCGACACGAAGGGCGCCGTCGGCATCATACGTCTCGACCGTCCGAAAGCGCTGAACGCCCTCTGCGCGGAGCTTTTCATCGAGCTTGCCGACGCCCTTGATAAGTTCGAGGCGGATGAGAATATTGGCGCCGTTGTCCTGACCGGCTCCGAGAAAGCCTTTGCGGCCGGGGCCGATATCCTGGAAATGCAGCCCAAGACCTATATGGACGTTTATACGGACAACTTCCTCTCGGGCGAGGCGGAGCGACTTTCCACTTTCCGCAAACCCGTCATTGCAGCGGTTGCCGGGTATGCCCTCGGCGGCGGCTGCGAGATTGCGATGATGTGCGATTTCATCCTCGCCGCCGACAATGCCCAGTTCGGCCAGCCCGAAATCAAGCTCGGCACCATTCCGGGCCTTGGCGGCACCCAGCGCCTGACCCGCGCCGTCGGCAAATCGAAAGCCATGGAAATGTGCCTGACCGGGCGGATGATGGGCGCGGAAGAGGCGGAGCGCGCCGGACTGGTCAGCCG
The DNA here is from genome assembly GCA_002706985.1 of Sneathiella sp. Taxonomy (GTDB): domain Bacteria; phylum Pseudomonadota; class Alphaproteobacteria; order Sneathiellales; family Sneathiellaceae; genus Sneathiella. The sequence continues at coordinate 28,167 of PAKP01000040.1, forward strand.
CATCGTCCCGCTGGATGACCTGATGGAGGAAGCGGTCAAGGTCGCCGGTGAAATCGCCAAGCTTTCCCTGCCGTCCGTCATGATGTGCAAGGAAAGCGTTAACAAGGCCTATGAAACCACATTGCGGGAGGGAATCATGTTCGAACGACGTGTCTTCCATTCCACATTCTCGACCGAAGACCAGAAAGAAGGTATGGCCGCATTCGCCGAAAAGCGGACTCCGGACTTTAAAAACCGCTAGAAACCCGCCCGATAACGGAAGAATAACGTGTCTTTGGCACCTGAAGGGCGGAAATATGCGAAATCCGGGCGATAATCGATATTCTTCTGTTGACGGCGTATTTGTCGCTGGTTATAACCCGGCTTCCGAATTTCGAAGCTAAAAGACTGGATTGTCATGGCGCATCATAAATCTGCATTGAAACGCATCCGGCAGACAGACACCCGGACCGAACGCAACCGGGCCCGTCGCAGCCGTATCCGCACCTTTGTGAAAAAGGTGGAACTGGCCGTCACCGAAGGGGATCAGGCGAAAGCGAACGACGCACTCCGCGTTGCGCAGTCTGAACTTGCCCGCGGCGTGGTCAAGGGCGTGTATAATAAGAACACGGCCTCACGCAAGATTTCACGCCTGAACGCGAGAGTGAAAGCCCTCTCCGCCTAAGCCGGGAATCAGCGAAAGAATCAAACCGCAGCTCTTTTAAGGGCTGCGGTTTTTTTTGTGGGTTTTTGCGCTTTTTAAGCGTGTCCATCCTAGTCAGTTCCCGCCGGTTTTTTACCAGTTAAGGGCAGTCCTGTGGAAACGGTTACTACATCTTGTAGGTCAAGAATTTGTTGGATCAATTCGGAAAATTATTTTCACATTTCCCACATCCAGTCCCTTGCGTGGTACCTGTGGATAAGATTAGTCTGCCCGGTCTCAAGGGAACACTCCCAATCCTAAATTGCCGGTTGATAAGCGATGAAGGGGCCAATCGCCCTGCGGGAGATGTCGTATCCAGTAGCTTGACATGTATAAATGAGTATTGCGTAAAATCCAGACGGCTCTTGGGGGAGACGCCGCTGAAAAAACTTTAATACCGATGCCCGAATTCTTACGGGTATTTGTCCGCATTTAAGAGCGAAGGAAACTTGTGAATGACAAATGGGGGAAAGCCGGAAGGTGCCGAAACCTATGCAGGGGATTTGACGGTTCAGGAAACCTGGGAATTGCTGGAGAACAACCCGGATGCCGTCCTGATCGATGTCAGAACTACCGCAGAATGGGCGTATGTCGGAATGC
>PAKP01000041.1 GCA_002706985.1 Sneathiella sp.
CAAGGGCGCCAACCCTTACAAGCAGGCATTTGAGCGTGGGGTAAAGCTGATCGGCGCAACATCGCATTATGTTACCGCCGACCTCGATGAAGGGCCGATTATCGATCAGGATACGGTCCGTGTCAGCCATGCACAAAGCGCAGCGGATTATGTCAGCCTGGGCCGGGATGTGGAAAGCCAGGTCCTCTCCCGCGCGGTACATGCCCATATCCACAGACGGGTCTTTCTCAATGGCAATAAAACCGTCGTTTTTCCGGCAAGCCCTGGCAGCTACGCCTCTGAGCGGATGGGCTAAATTCCTAATTTCAGGAACTAGCAAGCTCGCGATCAAATAACTGGCCGAACCCGGTCACCTTGCTCCGATTCTTCATGAGTTGCAGGGAATGCCAGACAAGTGCCTGATTGCTTGTCACAACGGGCTTTCCAAGCTTTTGCTCCAGTTCCTCGACCACGAGGGCCGACCGGAGCGCTGTGCAGGAAATAAAAAGCGCATCGGCATTCGCATCGCAGACCTGCATCGCAGCCTCGGAAATAGCACTCAAGGGAATGCCCGTCATCTCGATATCATCTCCGAGGCCAAAGCCGTCGATATCGAGTATGTTAAACCCTTCCGCAGCGAAACAGGTAACAATCGCCTCATTTACATCCTCGGTATAAGGCGTGAGGATTGAAATTTTTTTGGCTTCCAGCGCCCGCAAAGCGGCGCTTGCCGCAGCAATAGGATTGGTGCAAGGAATGCCAGGCTGCGCAATCTGGATAAGCCGTTCTAGCTCTATCTCACCGATTGCGGCCGTGCCGGACGTACAGCCATAAATCATGACATCAACTCCCAATCCGGGCAGAATGCCTTTTGCCGCGCGGGTAATATCTCCGCTCATCCCGCGCAGGTTTTCAATGGTAACCGGATTTGCATTCATCACACGGTTGGTGAAAAGATCCACGCCTGCCGGAAAGATGCGCCGCAAATCCGTCTCGCTGTTATAATCCGTTGCAAGTGCGACCAGTCCGACGCGACCGCCGGGCGCAATGTCATCAAACACATATTCTATATCCATTTGCGTCACCCTATAACCGGAAGAACCGGATCTGCGCGCCGGCTTAACATCCGGGCGCCGTCCTCGGTAATGACAATATTCTCTTCATGCACCATCTGCTTGCCGGGGGCAAATTCCATTCCCGGCTCCAGCGTCAGGACAACACCGGGTTCCAGCTCCGTCTGGTCTTCCGGCGTATTGGAGGGCCATTCCGTCAGCTCCATACCGAGCCCATGGCCGAGCCTGCCAACCGAGTTTCCAAGCGCACCGCCCTTTTCCATGACCGCCCACATCGCCGCCCAGACATCGCTGGTCGTCGCGCCGGGGCACGCAGCGGCAAACCCGGCTTCCGTCGCCGCATAAACCACGTCATAGGCACGGCGGACATCATCATCGGCAGAGCCAAAGGCATAGTTGCGGTCAAAGTCACAAAAATAACCGTCAAAGGTCGCGCCGGTATCAATAATCAACACATCCCCCGTCTCGATTATCCGGTCTGTCGGTCCCATGATAATACTGTCATATCCACCGGGGCCCGACCCTGAAATCAGATAGGGAATTGTGTCCGCTCCCCTCTCCAGAAGATCAATGCGCATTCGGTGGCAGTTCTGCCTTTCACTCTCACCTGATTTAAGACTATTGGGAAGGTTTTCAAACACATCCGACGCAAGATCGCAGATGTAATGAATCTTCTCGATCTCTACCGGGGATTTCACATATCGAAGGCGATGCAGCAACATCGACGCATCCGCCACCTCGAAGGCGTTGACGTCCGCCAAAAGTTTTGCGTAGTCTCCGGCGGGCATTCTCAAATGGCTCTCATGGCCGAGCGGCACACCCAAACGGCCAAATTTACGGGGAAGCTGAAGGATGACATCGCGAAGCAGCGTAATTCCATCATCCGCCGGACGCGGCGCCGGCCAGGTATGAATATCGTCTATCCAAGTACTTGCCATTCCCGCAGCGCCGATTTCAGGAATAACAGCAATCGGCTTGCCCGCCGCAGGGATGACAACAAACCAGGGACGGGTGGGGCTTTCCCAGAATTGCGTCAAGAAGCCGGTGAAATAGCGAACATCCGGCTCCGTCGTCAGCAGGATCGCATCCAGTTTTGCTGCATGCATGCGGGCCTGAGCCTTCTGCAGCCTCATTTCGAATTCCGACGAGTCAAATCCGCGTGTCGGTTTTGGCATCATGGCATAAACTCCCTAACCCGAACTTTCAAGACGAGGCGGCATATGGATTTTCACATCCGGCGGATCGGTGTCCAGCCGTTCAATCTCAACCAAGCAGCTCAAGGCGGATGGGCCGCTCGCAATGCCGGACGTCGGAAAATCCCGCGTTAAAACGTTCGGATTCCCATGACGGCAGCATTCAGGATCATTTTCCCAATCCGGATCATACCAGGCGCCCGTCGCCATCATTATAACCCCCGGCCGCACGCTCTTATCAAGCTTGGCCGCGCTGATGCTGCGCCCCCGCCCATTAAACAGACGCACAATGTCTCCATCTTTAATGCCGCGGGCAGCAGCATCCTCCGGATTAAGCCGGCAAGGCTCCCGCCCCTTGACCTTTCCCGCGTGGCTATGAGTGCTCGGATCAAGCTGGCTGTGAAGCCGTCGCTCCGGCTGATGAGTAATAAGATGCAACGGATATTGGTCTGCAGTTTCGGCCCCAAGCCATTCTTGCGGTTCCTGCCAGACCGGATGGCCGGGATTATCTCGCAGGCCAAATCCCGCGATTACCTCACTGAAAATTTCGATCCGTCCGGACGGGGTCTTGAGAGGCGCATATACGGGATCGTTACGAAATTCCCGGAGCATCACTCGCGCATCTCGCGGGGGTTCAAGACAAAGACTGCCTCCTTCCAGAAACTCCTCAAATTCCGGCAGATCGTGATTGAATTTTTTTCCCCGCTCCCGGCTTTCATCATAAAGCTTTCTTAACCAGCCTGCCTCATCCAGCCCGCCGCGAAATTCCGATTCAAAGCCCTTTTCCGTATTGGCGCATGCGCTTAGACGGCTAGCTAGCCCCGCAAAGATATCATGGTCATTCCGGGACATGGCGTATGGCTCCGTCACTTTATTCATTGCAACCAGATAGCTGTCCCGGGTTGAAGCCGCAAGGTCATTCCGTTCCAGCGCAATGGTCGTCGGCAGGACAATATCAGCATGACGGGCCGTGGCCGTCCAGAATGGATCATGGACCACCACGGTTTCAATTTGCCGCCAGGCGCGTCTGAGGCGATTGAGGTCCTGATGATGATGATATGGATTGCCGCCAGCCCAATACACCAACCGGACATCAGGATAGCGATAGGTGCCGCCATTGTAGTGAAACTTTTCGCCCGGATTTAGAAGCATATCCGCGATCCTGGCCACTGGAATAAAACTGCCAACCGGGTTTTTCCCCGCAGGCAAAGCCGCCCAGGGAAGATATGCCCGATCACTGCCAACTCCGTTTACAGCGCCAAGCCCAAGTCCGAACCCGGTTCCGGGCTTGCCGATCCCGCCCAGCATGCAGGCCAGCACAACTGCCATCCAGATCGGCTGCTCTCCATTCTGCTGACGTGTCAGGGACCAGCTTGCATTCAGAAAGGTCGGCCTTGTGGCCATTTTCCGAGCGAGAGACACAATACGATCCGCCTCAAGCTCCACGATAGGCGCGGCCCAGGATGCCGATTTGGGCTGGCCATCCGTCTCCCCCATCAAATACGAAAGGAAACGCTCAAAGCCGACGCAATACCGATCAAGAAACTCCTGATCCTGCAATCCCTCACTGACGAGCGTATGGGCAATCGCCAACATTAGTGCAACATCCGTGTTTGGACGGATAGGCATCCATTCCGCGCCCAGCTCGTCACTCACATCGGATTGGCACGGGCCTATATTGATGAACTCGATGCCCGCAGCCCGCGCGACCCGCATATCGCCGGGCTGGCTATGGCGCCCAGCACCGCCGGCGTTCATCTGCGAATTTCGGGATGCCATGCCGCCAAAGGCAACGACCAAGGACCCCGATTCCGCAATAGAACGCCAAGAGGTATGTGTCTCCAGCAATTCCGCCATTGGTCCGACGATATGAGGCAGGATAACCTCAGCCGCCGCATAGCTGTATGAATCGCGCGACGTCGTGCAACCACCATACATGTTCATAAACCGCCGCAGCTGGCTCTGGGCATGATGAAACCGGCCAGCACTTGCCCAGCCATAAGATCCGGCGTAAATCCCTTCATGGCCGAAATTATCGCGGACCCGCTCAAGCTCCGCTCCAACCATATCGAGAGCCGTGTCCCAATCAACCGGAACAAAGGCGTCCTGTCCGCGCAACGTCCGGTCGCTTTGCACCCCCTTTTCAAGGAAGCCCCGGCGGACCATCGGCTGAGGAATACGGCAAGGACCGGTTCGGGTATCGATAATAGCGTTGCCGATAGGAGACGGCGTGGGATCTTCTTCAAATGCGGTTAGCGAGACAGGCTCGCCATCTTTCATTTCAACCCGGTAGGTTCCCCAATGCGACGATGTAAGTGGGCTTGGCATCCGGTTATCCCGCCTCCGGCCCTTCCGTGATGAAAATCAGGCATCGACTGTTCGTCGGAAGCGATAAATTCTCCAATGCGGCGGTGGTTGCCGCGCCGCTCGGCGTCGTATGTATATGATGATGCGCCATCATATCAACAGCCGCGAACGCTGCCGTCTCCGAGACCTGAAGAAATCCGTTTGCATCATGTCTCAGAGATTGAAACGCGATAAGAGAAGCATCTTTGCAATCCAATCGGCCCATGTTCGATTCCGGCCCTTCAACCCGTGTCAACTGTTTGTTCCTGACGCTTATCATAAGACAGGGAGCAGCCTCCGGCTCAACAATAAATATCTCCGGCTGTTCCGCCCAATATTCGCGAATATGTCCGGCGACAGCGGCAGCAAGGCCGCCAACACCGGCCTGTAGAAAGACATGGGTTGGCCAGCGACCGGTTTTAGAAAACTCTCTCCGACATTCCTCAGCCAGAACCGTGTACCCCTCCATTACGAGGGCCGGTCGCTCCGTATAGCCTTCCCAGGAACCATCCGCGAGCAGCAGCCAATCATTTTTATGCGCGGCATCCATGGCCGCCTTGACGCTATCCTCATAGGAACCGGAGGTGCGCACCACTTTTGCATCAAGCGCCCGGATACGATTGGCAAATTCTTCCGGAACTGCGGCAGCGAGATAGATAACGGCACGGGCACCGAATATCCGCGCTCCGGCGGCAACGGAAAGGCCATGATTACCGGCACTCGCGGTAATAAAGGTCATTTTATCCGCCTGACGACGTGCAGCTTCACTTTCCAGATCCGAGGTTCCCGCAACATCGGAAATCATCTGAGCAACGGCAAACGCACCGCCCAGCGCCTTGAAGCTGCCCAGCCGCATGCGATGGGACTCATCTTTTATTATCAGCTGTTCAACACCGAAATGGTTGGCGAGCTCAGCGTGCTCGTACAACGGAGTTGGTTCGTACACCGGACATTGCTGTAATAATGCCATCGGGCGTTTTGACGCTGTTCTGAACGCACGCAGAGCGGCTTTTGATTTTGGGGATTTTTTTGAACTCATAGTCATTGCAGATTATAAAGTTTTCCGACATCAGAAATGTCACTTCAGGACAATAATTGACCAAATTTATCAGTAGCGGAATCCAATTTGACCAATCACGAACATATCGGATTTCATCACCGACAGTGCCCAGTTCAACGAAGTCCTCACTCCCGTCTTGCAAGCACTCAGTGATTGCGGGCGTATCGTCTTTGATACTTCCGTTCAAGCCACATGGCAATGTACGCGGACGGAACCGAGACAATCAGGAAGAACAGGCCGACCAGCGTCATCGGCTCGAGATATTTGTAGTGACTGTTACTATAAATGTTTGCGGCGTTGAAAAGTTCCACCACGGTGATCGCCGACAACAATGGCGTTTCCTTGAACATCGTAATCAGATAGTTCGCGAGCGGCGGTATCATCGGCGGAATAGCCTGCGGAAGAATTACGTACCGCATGGTTTGATAGGGTCGATAGTTCAACGACTTCGCGGCCTCCCACTGACCAGTCGGCACATTTTCGATACCGGCACGGAAGACCTCAGACGTATAGGTACTGAAATGCAGGCCGAGCCCGATTATACCGGCCTCAAGCGGTTCAAGGAAAATGCCGAGATCCGGCAATACGTAAAAAAGGAAATAAAGCTGAACAAGCAAGGGGGTACGGCGGATAAACTCTGAAATCCAATAGGTGCTCAGAGAAATAATCCTGGAATTAGACATTCTCATAATGGCAAGGATCAATCCAAGAGCATAGGCAACCAGCGCGCCTATGATCGTCGCCTGAACCGTGATGACAAGGCCTTCCAGCATTTGCGGCAGGACGTCATAGACAACTTTCCAGCTCCAGTTCATAGGCTAGATCCCCTTCCTGATGGTCAAGTTCCGGCCCTTGGCAATCTTCTTCGCAATAAAATCCGTTATGGCCACCAGACAGGAAGCAATAACGAAGTAAATCACCATGATTACCAGGAAAGGCTCCAATGTAAGGGCGGTTTGAACGCGAATTATCTGCGCCATAAAGGTAAGATCAGAAATTGTAATCAAAGAGGCGACAGCCGTCAGCTTCAGAAGCTCGATCAGAAGGTTTCCAAATGTCGGAATCATGACCGGGATCGCCTGCGGTAAAAGGATATAGCGGAACTTCTGATAACTCGTGTAGTTCAGCGCCGTTGCGGCCTCATGCTGTGTCCGCGGAACGGCCTGAATGGCGCCGCGCACAACCTCGGACCCATAGCTGCCAAGATTGAAGCCGCAGGCAATAATCCCGGCAAGGAGAGGAGACAAATGAATCCCGAGTAACGGCAACACATAAAACATGAAAAACATCTGTACGATGGCAGATGTACCCCGGAAGAATTCAAGGTAAATGACTGCGGCTACACGAACGGCAGCAAACCGGGAAAAGCGCGACAAACCAACAGTGAAAGCGATAATCAAGGCAACAATCGCACTGGCAACTGTCAATTCAATTGTTGTAATCGTCCCACTAATGATAATCGGAGTATATTCTAGGACCTGATCCATTTTCGCTGCTTTCAAAATGCTGCTCCTGTATCAGGAGCAGCATTCAACGTGAACATTAAGCCAAGTAAGTCGCCACTCAGTTACCGGGACAGAAATCATCCCGCTTCACTCCGAGAGTCGCTTCAGCAGAAAAGCCATATGGTTCGATAATCTTCGCGAACTCACCGCTTTCCTTCAACTCTGCCAGAGCTGCATCATAGGCGTCCCGAAATTCCGTATCATCAGGATTAAAGGCAGCGCCGGCACAGCCCATGGGGACGCCTTTCACAGGCATGACCAGCTCCAGGTTCGGATCGTTGGTTTTCTTCAACAGATCGGCTGTCCCCAACCCCGAAAGGGCGAAAACGTCAACGCGGCCCTGCTGCAACATCTTGATGCCGCTGGGCGGATCAGTGAAAACCTTGATCTGCTCTTTCTTGACACCCCGTTCCAGCGCATAGGCTTCCTCGGCACAACCCGCACAAGTCGTCATAGTCAGTTCAGGATTGGCGGCAATGTCTTCATATGTCAGAAGGTTATGCGGATTGCTTTTGGGAACGGCGAAAGCCTCCGCTCCGCAGAGATCGGGTTCGGAGTAGATGATGGATTCGCAGCGTTTGGGTTTGATGTAAAGCCCTGATGTCGCCATATCCACGCGGCGGGCCATCAATGCAGGGATCATTGATCCATAGGCAACGAGCTTAGCTCTCAGCTCAGGCACACCGAGCTTTGCCATCACGGCGCGGGCCACATCTGGCGCCGCCCCTGTCACATAACCATCGCCCTTAATGTCGCTGTAGGGTGGCTCATTCGCAACGGCGACAGTTGCATATCCTTGCGCTCGCAAGTCATCCAACGTCCCGGCAACTCCGATAGTCGCCGTTGTCGTTAGTGCTATCGCGCCAATCGCCGCGAGTCCCACCGTTCTTCTAACCAGTCTCATCATGACACTTATCCCTTTCTCTGTTGATCACTCACTCAGTAAAATGACGTCACTTCTTCATGGAATTTCCCCGATAATCTGCCTCAGGAAGTTTCGGGTTCTCTCTTCTTTCGGATTTTTGAATATTTCATTTGGCGGACCGGATTCGACGATTTGCCCCTTTTCGAAAAACAGGACGCGATCAGCAAAGTCCCGGGCGAAATTCATCTCATGCGTCACTGTCAGCATGGTCGTGTCCGATGTTTCCGCCAGCAGCCTCAGCACGTTGAGGACCTCCTCCACCAGTTCTGGATCAAGCGCCGAGGTCACTTCGTCGAAAAGCATGATTTTGGGGTCCATCGCCAGCGCCCGCGCGATTGCGACGCGCTGCTGCTGTCCGCCGGAAAGCTGGTGGGGATAATGGTTCTCCTTTTCCTCCAGGCCGACGAGCGCCAGCAACTCCCTTGCCTTGTTCGTCGCGTCTGACTTGTCGACGCCCTTGATCAGAATCTGTGGCTGTTCGATATTTGCAATCGCCGTTAAATGAGGAAACAGATTAAACTGCTGGAACACCATGCCGATATTCTCGCGCATTTTACGCAGGTGTTTTTCGCTGGCCGGTACCAACTCATCATTCACCTTCTGATGCCACAGATAATCTCCCTCGACCATAACATGGCCGCTGTTGATCGTTTCCAGTGTCATCAATATCCGCAAAATTGTTGTTTTTCCTGAGCCGCTCGGACCGATAAGCGCCAGCTTCTCGCCAGCCTCGACATGCATATCCAGATGTTTGAGAACTTGCAGATCGCCATAGGCTTTCGATACATTCTGGAATTCAATAATCCGGCTCATATTTTGCTATCCCGTGGTAATGTTTGGTGATTTCTGGGGCGCATGAAATATCGAAAATATCTAGAAATGTTCTGCATGTAGAAAAAAACATGATTTATGAGAAAAATATTTACTTTTCAAAATGTTATTTCCTATTTTCAGGCATATTCAGAAAACGATACTTTCAAATAATAAGCTTATCGGCATAAATTTATTAATATATTCAAAATTGATCAATTTTTGATATAATTTATCATTTTAATGTGATATTTGATCTATAGTTTTCAAAATATAATGAGATTTAGAATATTATATTCTTGTAAATTGGTTTGATTTGACAAAAAATCTCGCAAAACGTGCAAAAATATCGGTATTTTATGATCTTTTTGAAAAAATTTCTGAAAACAGAGCTTAGAACACGATTAGCGGATAAATTATGAATAAATTTGGGGGAAAGATGAGTGAATTGACAGAAAATGACCATATTATTCTGCGGCTTCTACAGGAAAATGCGCGTGAAAAGCTGGAAACAATAGCATATGAGACCGGCCTTTCTGTTGCGACAATACAGAGGCGCATCAAATACTTGAAAAAAGCTGATATTATTATGGGAGAAACTGCGCTGGTAGCACCGGACTCAGTTGGCTATCTGATGACTTTTCTCATTCTTGTTGAACTGGAACGCGAACGCATCGATCAGGTCGATGCCTTTAAGCGCAAGGTGAAAGCAGAACCATACATCCAGCAGTGTTACTACATCACAGGCGATGCTGATTTTGCCCTGATTGCCCTCGCAAAGGATATCCAGGATTTCGAAAATCTGACAAAGCGTCTGTTCTTTGCGGATGCAAACGTCAAGCGATTCAGGACGTCTGTGGTCATGAACCGGACAAAGGTAGGTCTGACCGTTCCCCTCACTTAGTCATAAGACTGGCAAACAGTCAGAACCAACATCAATTTTAAAGAGAAATGGTGCCGCTGGGGTGACTCGAACACCCGACCTACGCATTACGAATGCGGTGCTCTACCAACTGAGCTACAGCGGCACATCGTAAATTTCGGCAACATATAGTCTGTCACGAAAAGAAGAGCAAGCGTTTCGTGAACCAGCACACGATTGTTTTTTTGGCTAGTTCGTCGGTGCGATCTCGCGCACAATCTCCGCCTCGATCATCTCAGGATCATGAGAGCCACGATCAACATTGCGCCAGGTGAAGCTGTCGAAGCTGTCACAGGCGGGGCAATGGGCATGCCATTTCTCTTCCTGACGCCCGCAGGAATCGCAAATCCACAGAGGGTCCTGCGGCGCAAGCGAGCTTTTTACGATCCATTCGCGCGCGGCAAACGCATCTGCATTGGCTTTTTCTTCCAGCTCCGCCAGCATCCGGAAGATACTGGCCGGAGGGCTTTCGCCGCCCGCTTTCATCAGATGCTCCCGTGCCGAGCCCCAGTCATTTGACGCCAGCGCCGCCTTGGCGAGCATCAGATGGGTTTCCGTGTGATCCGGATTATGCGGCGCGACCGTCTCCTTTGCCCGGCGGAACCAGTCCCGCGGCTGTTCCCCGGCAACCGTCTTGCGGATCACCTCGGCAAGGTCACGATGCGCGGCATGTTCCCATGTTTCGGCAATCAGCTTATGAAGCTTGCGCGAAGCGCCTTTGTCCGCTGTCAGTTTAACCACGAGTGCGGCTGCGGGGACGAAACCCCGGTCCAGCTCATGCGCCTGCTCCGCAAGGGAGAGAGCGTCTGCATCCCGCTTTTCCTTGACCGCAATGAGGGCCTGTTCATAGGTAATAACCGCCTTTGCCCGCCGGACGGCCTCTCCCTTCGACGCCTTGCCGCGCGTCATGCGCGAAAGCGTTTGGTCCGCTGTTTCCCAGTCCCGAAGCTTCAGGGCAAGCTCATATTGCTCCTTCAGAACCCAGGCTGTGCCAGGACGGAGTTCGTCCGCCCGTTTGGTGAGTGCCTGCGCCTTCTTGAGGTCCCCCTCAGTAATAGCCCGGTTGATAAGCCCGCGCAAACCCAGGAATTCCGTATCCTCGCGTTTCATCATCCGGTCGTAATAAATGCTGGCCGCACGATTATCATCATTTAGTTCCGCTGCCTGAGCCGCCAGCAGAAGCGTCATTGGCTCGCCGGAAAGATGTTTCTCTGCCGCAACCGCCTGCCGCCGGGCCTCCACGGCATCGCCAGCGGCGATCGCGACCATCCCGTTTGAAATTGCTTCAAGTCCTTTATTGCGCTTGCGATCGGAAAAGATCGCGCCGATGCGCCCCGGGCCATGTTTGATCCAGATCCAGAAACGATACAAAAGGGCCACAACAACCGCAAAAACGAGCGCCAAGGCGCCAACAATGACAACAGAGGTTTCAACGACATATCCGCCCCATGTCAAGCGAACATCGCCCGGATAGTCCGAGAGCCAGACGGCGGCCGTCGCAATAAGGACGATCAGAGCGAAAACGATGATGGTTCGTAACATGTCTGACCCTCTAGTTTGATGCCGGTGCGGCCACTGCTGTCGCTGTTGCTTCCTGCAGCAACCCGGCAATGGATTGCTCCACCGTCAGCCGGGTTTTTGCTTTTTCAAGCCAGCGGGATGCGACTTCCGCCGCGGGTCCGGATAGCTTCTCAATTTCCGCAACAGCCTGATCCAGGTCATTGTCATTAAGAGCCTGTTCCGCCCGGGCAACCACTGCATCCGCATCGTCCCCGTCCATCTCGTCAACTCGGCGAAATTTCACGGCGGAAGCGATCCGGTGAAGCGCTTGACCATACCATGTCTCTTCGGAGGGAAGCCGTGCGGATTGGCTGATATCCGTTGCAATGGCGGTAAAATCCTTCTGCAAAGATGTCATGGTCGGCGCTCCAACCTCGGCAATCGGTTTCAGCTTGTCTATCGCATCGGCGAATTTATCGCCGCTGACCGCGGAAACCTGTTGCAGGCCGTTCTCAAACGGCTCATCGCTTCGTGTTTCCCGTTGCAGCTGGCCAATTGCCAGCAACATCAGTGTACGCTGGTTCTCCGCCGCTTCCTTAGATTTGTCGGCAATTTCGGACTTCAGTGCCGTTTCCAGCGAGGAAATCTGCGTGGACTGTGCTTTCACTTCCTCTCGTTCATTTGCCAGATCCGATTGGAGGTTGCTGATCTGGGTTTTGAGATCAAGCAATGTAGTTTTCAGATCAACGATCTGATTCTGGACTTCCGGGCTTGGCGCTGCTGTCGCAGGCTCCGCATTTTCAATGCCGGATATTGCTTCCTTCTGCTCTGAGAGCTCTTGAAGCACCGTGGTCAGCTTCTGCTCCTGCGCTTCAAGCTGCGAAGACAGATCCGATATTCTGCCATCATCCGTTGCGGTCACGCCCGAGGCCGTATCCGGTCTGTCCTCCAGTTTCTGGATTCGGTCCGAAAGAGTGGCATAGTCCGATTTCAGTGCCGTCTCTACCCCTTTGATTGCCGCGGTCATATCCGGTGTTTCGGCTGTTTCCTGAGTGCCGAACTGACCCGCTATGATCGCGGCTGACTCCGCGGGAAGATAAGGCGCCAGCCGTGGATAGAGAAGCGGCCATGCCGCCAGTCCAAGGCAGAAAACAACAACCAGCGCGACCAGAACAAGCCCGGCCCGAGATTTCGGCTTCGCTGTTTCAGAACCGGATGCTTTGCCATCCGCCGGATCAGTGGACGCGCTACTCTTGTCTTCCGCACCGACAGAGGGCACGGCGGTTTTACCCTCGACCTTGCTTTTGCCGGATTCTTTATCGGACATCTCTCGCTCCCTTGGCTTGCCGGGTTTATCTTCCTGCTGCCTAGATTGGCTGACAGCCGCCAGCAAGGCAAGCAGGTTTTCCTGGCTGGGTTCTGTGGCAACCTCAACAGATTGCCATTTCAGATTGCTGATTTTATCCGCCACTGCCCTGCTGAGGCAAAATGCCGTCACTGACGCCAAGTGAGGCACCAATTCCGCTGATTTAGCAAGATCAGCAAATATCGCGCCGGTCCGCGGCGAATAAAACAGAACCGCCTCAATATTACCGTCCTTAATCTCTTTTATCACTTTCGGATCAAGGGATGTTGCGGCTTTTGCTTCATAAAGAACGATGCGGTCACATTGAAATCCTGCGTCAGTCAACAGGCCGGAAAGATCCCCGGCAACATGCGATCCGGCAATATGAACAAGTTTCCCCGCTTTCGGATCACACGCCGATTTTACTTTCTCCGCAAGGGTTGTAACATCGCCTCCCGCAGCCTTGACGTTTGAAAACCCTTCATTGTGAAGCGCCTCGGCCGTCGCTTCCCCGACCGCGAAAACAGGAATATCACGTGGTTTCAGGGCCTGCCCCAGGGCACGCGCACCATTCGCACTGGTTACCAGCAACGCCTGCACCCTATCCACATCTACGGTTTTGTTTGGCAGGTTTTCAATCACCATCATCGGTGCAAGGTGGGATTCATGTCCCATCTTTTTCAGAATTCGCGCAAGCCGGGAACCATCCGGCTCGGGTCTGGTAATCAGTATCGTCATCATGACCTACTTTACAGGACGAAAGTCAAATTGGCATCCTCTGCCTGAACTTTTAGCTCCTTGCCGAGACGCTCCCCGAGGGCAATCGCCTCGGAAATATCCGCCTGACCGCTGGCATCGAAGCGTAGAGAACCGTCCGTTGCCAGGACGCTGGCCCTAAAGTCCAGCATGTTTCCATCCACCAGTTCCGCATATCCGGCAATCGGGGTCCGGCAGGAACCATCCAGAACCGCAAGCATGGCCCGTTCGCAGGAAATCCGCGCATAACTGACCGAATCATTGATTGGCGCGAGCAGTGCTGCGATTTCTTCATCCTCCAGACGCCGTTCAATCCCGATGGCTCCTTGAGCAACGGCGGGAAGCATATCATCGACATGCATCAACTCGGTGATCACATCTTCCTTCCCAAGGCGTTTAAGTCCGGCAAGAGCCAGCAGTGTTGCGTCCGCCTTCCCTTCCGCAAGCTTGCGAAGCCGCGTCTCCACACTGCCACGCAGGATATCGACCTTCAAATCCGGCCGGCGGTTCAGGATTTGTGCCTGACGGCGAAGGCTGGCGGTGCCAACCAGCGAACCGGAGGGAAGATCGGCAAGGCTCTTGCCGCTCGCAGAGATAAAGGCATCGCGGGCATCCTCGCGCGGTAAAATACAGTCGATGATAAGTTCAGGCGACAGCTCCGTTTCCATGTCCTTCATAGAGTGCACGGCGAAATCGATCTCGCCGGAAATCAACGCTTCCTCGATTTCCTTGACGAACAACCCTTTTCCGCCCACTTCGCTGAGGGCGCGGTCCTGAATACGGTCACCCGTTGTTTTGATCACCCTGATTTCAAGCTGCTCCGGCTCAAGCGCGCCTTCATGCGCCGCGAGAAGCCGCGTTCGCGTCTCCTCCGCTTGGGCCAACGCCAGCGGGCTTCCGCGAGTTCCGATCTTGTATGTTTTGACAAAGGTCATATTGCGGGATATTTCCTCAAGTGTTAGAGCCTTATGCAATGTGCACCGCTTTGTAATAGAAAACAAATGCCAAACAAACAAGTGATAGTCCTCGGGCTGGAGAGCAGCTGCGATGAAACGGCCGCGGCGGTGGTAACGGCGGATAAGGAAGTTCTTGCCAATGTCGTTCTCTCGCAAAATGATGCCCATGCCCCGTTCGGCGGCGTGGTGCCGGAAATCGCCGCCCGGGCCCATGTCACGGAAATGGACCGGCTCGTGGACCGGGCGATGACGGAAGCCGGCGTGGATTATTCTGACCTGTCTGCTGTGGCGGCAACCGCCGGGCCCGGCCTGATCGGTGGGGTTCTTGTCGGACTCATGACGGCAAAAGCAATTGCGTCCGTCGCGGGTGTTCCGCTGATTGGCGTCAATCATCTGGAAGGCCACGCCCTCACTGCACGGCTGAGCGATGATGTCGCCTTTCCCTATCTCCTATTGCTGGTCTCCGGCGGCCATTCACAGATTCTAGTCGTGGAAGGCGTCGGCCGGTACCGGCGTATTGGCACTACTATCGATGACGCGGTGGGGGAGGCCTTCGATAAAACGGCAAAGATGCTGGAACTCGGTTTTCCAGGCGGACCCGCCGTTGAGCGTGCCGCGAGGACGGGTAATCCGAACCGCTTTGATTTTCCCCGGCCCATGAAGGGGCGGGAAGGATGCAATTTCTCCTTCTCCGGCCTCAAGACCGCCGTTCGACAGGCGCGTGAAGCCCTGGGCGACATGGCGACCGAGACGGACATTTCCGATCTCGCGGCCAGTTTCCAGAAAGCGGCCGTTGAAAGCCTGATAGACCGCCTCGGCAGGGCCCTTGAAACCTTCATTCGGGATTACGGATTGGAGGGGAGCCTTGTCGTTGCAGGCGGAGTTGCCGCCAACCAATATTTGAAAGCCGCCCTTCAAACCCTGGCAGACGATGCGGGCATCCGTCTGGTTGTGCCGCCGCCAAAACTCTGCACCGACAACGGCGCCATGATTGCCTGGGCCGGAATTGAACGGCTGAACGCAGGTTATACCGACACATTCGATTTGGCGGCGCGTGCACGCTGGCCACTGGACCCCGACGCGGAACCCGCCCCTTTTGCGGGCTACAAGGCTTAACAGGCAGGACTTGAAAATGACAGAAGACGAACAGAAACAGGCCGCCGCCGCAAAAGCAGTGACCTACATCAAAGACGGAATGGTTGTCGGGCTTGGCACCGGATCAACGGCGGCGAAAATGGTCGATCTGGTTGGGGAAAAGGTGGCTGCGGGCCTCAAAATCACCGGCATTCCCACATCGGAGGCGACGGCGACACAGGCCCGAAATCTTGGTATTCCCATTGTTGGTCTGGACAAAGTTAGCATCATCGACCTTACCATTGACGGCACCGACGAGGTCGATCCACAGGGTCGCCTGATCAAGGGCGGCGGCGGCGCTCATCTGCGCGAGAAAATCGTTGCCTCCCTTTCCGATAAAATGATCGTCATCGCAGAAACGAAAAAGAAAGTGGATCAGCTTGGCGCCTTCAAACTGCCTGTCGAGGTTGTCCAGTTCGTCGCGCCGGCCCTGAAACCAAGGCTGGAAGCTCTGGGCTGCACTCCTGAACTCAGGCTGACCAAAGACGGAACGCCCTTCGTGACCGATGAAGGAAATTATATCTACGACTGTGATTTCGGGAAAATTGACGATGCGGAATCCCTTGCCCTTACACTGAGCACGATGCCGGGTGTCGTCGAGCATGGACTGTTCATCGGCTTTGCAGATACTGTTATCATCGGAACGGACAACGGTATCGAGGTGATCGAGATTTAATTGCGCCATAAAGCTATGTTATTTCTCCACTTCGTGGCAGCTGTGGTTCATATTATGCGATCACAATCTTGAACTCTGACGGAACGGAACATGCAGGGCGGATGACAAAGATCAATGTTATTGGCGCGGGAGCCTTTGGAACAGCGCTGGCGATCACAGTACGCAACAGCGGAAACGATGTCCTCCTCTGGACGCGACAGGCAGAGCACGCGAGTGCGCTCAACCGTGATAGAACCAATCACAAGTATCTCGACAATATCCCGATTCCTTCAGGGATTGAGGCGACCGATGATCTTGCCCGCGCAGCCGATGCGGACATCCTTCTGCTGGTGGTGCCAGCGCAGCATGTACGGGACACACTCATCCGCATGAAACCGAACTTGTCCCCTGACACCGTGCTTGTCATGTGCGCCAAGGGAATTGAACAGGATACAAGCTCCCTGATGAGTGACGTGATCGGCGAGATCGCGCCGGAGAATACCCAGGCCATACTGTCAGGGCCGAATTTTGCCCGGGAAATTGCGCAAGGACTGCCTGCCGCCGCGACGCTTGCGATCAAGGATGCGGATGTCGGAGCCGCATTGGTGAAGGCAATTGGATTGCCAACCTTTCGCCTGTATCTCTCTGACGACGTCATCGGCGCGCAAATCGGTGGCGCCGTCAAGAATGTGCTGGCCATCGCCTGCGGCGTTGTGTCCGGCGGACGCCTAGGAGAGAATGCCCGCGCCGCATTGATCACCCGCGGTATGGCGGAAATCCTGCGTCTCGGTGAAAAGCTGGGGGCTCGCGCAGAGACTCTGATGGGCCTGTCTGGGCTCGGGGATGTCGTTTTGTCATGCAGTTCAACTACCTCCCGGAACTTCTCCCTCGGGGCTGCGTTGGGTCAGGGGGATATTCTTGGAGAAATTCTGCAGCAACGCACTGCGGTAACGGAGGGCGTTTATACCGCCTCCGCCATCTGCCGCCTTGCGGAGAAGTTCAATATCGAAATGCCGATCTGTTTTGCTGTCGATGAGATTCTGAACGGAGGGATCGCCGTCTCCAGCGCCGTTGAAGAATTGCTGGCCCGACCGTTCCGCGACGAAAAGCTCGCTGGTTTTTGAAGAATGAAATAGGAGAATATAAATGCTGTTTATCGCTCATTGCACGGACAAACCGGGACATCTGCAAGTCCGTCTTGATACTCGCCCGGATCATCTTGCGTTTCTGAAAGCGAAAGGAGATGCCCTGAAGCTGGCAGGTCCAACGACGGAAGCTGATGAAGAAACCCCGAATGGCAGCCTCCTGATTTTTGAGGATGCAGACCTTGAAGCTGCGAAAGCCTGGGTTGCCGGTGATCCATATGGCGCGGCAGGATTGTTCGACAGCGTTATCGTAAAGCCGTGGAAACATGCCATTGGCGGTGGCCTCTGAGCGGACAGCCCAACGATTGCCATTCAACTGATATTATGATGTAGTGACCATCTAATAATAATAAAAAGCAATAGGTGGTCACATGCTGTTTTCTCAGGAGCATATAGCGCTCAAGGATACCGTTACCCGGATTATCGACGAGCATATCAATCCCAACGTCGATGCGTGGGAGGAAGAGGGGATCTTCCCCGCCCATGACGTTATGAAGCTAATGGCCGACGCAGGCCTTCTCGGTATCGGCAAGCCGGTGCATTATGGGGGGCTGGATCTCGATTTCTCATATGAGATGGTTTTTGCGGAAGCACTCGGCAGTATTCGCGCAAACGGCGTTTCCACCGCGATCGGCGTTCAGACAACCATGTGCACCCCGGCGCTGACCAACTATGGCAGCGAGGATCTGAAGCAGGAATTTCTGGTACCAACGATTGCCGGTGAAATGGTGGGTTGCATCGGCGTGAGCGAGGAAGCGGCCGGATCGGATGTCGCCAATACGCGAACATATGCCAAGCGTGACGGCGACGACTATGTCATCAACGGTTCCAAGATGTGGATCACAAACGGGGTTCAGGGCGACTGGATCTGCCTGCTGGCGAATACCTCAGAAGAAGGTGGCCCGCACCGGAATAAATCCCTGATTATCGTGCCGCTTAAAACCAAGGGCGTTACTGTCGCTCGCAAGCTCGACAAGATGGCGCTGCGCTGCTCCGATACAGCGCAGATATTCTTCGATGATGTCCGCGTGCCGGCCCGCAATCTGATCGGCGAGGAGAATATGGGCTTCACCTACCAGATGCGGCAGTTCCAGGAAGAGAGAATGTATGTGGCGGCGCGCGCGTTGCGCGGCTGTGAAATGGCAATCGAGGATACCATCGAATACACAAGCCAGCGCAAGGTGTTTGGCGACACACTCCTCGACAAGCAGGTCGTCTATCACAAAATGGCGGAACTGCAGACGCTGGTCGAATCCGCCCGATCCCTGCTTTACCGCTCGATCGAGGAATATATCAACGGCAATGACGTCACCAAACTTGCCTCAATGACAAAATATCTTGTCGGCACGCTCTGCAATAAAGTTCCGAGCGAATGCTTGCAATATTGGGGCGGACAGGGCTTTATGTCGGAGAACTGGATTTCCCGGGGATATCGTGATCTTCGCCTGTCTTCCGTCGGCGGCGGAGCGAACGAGATCATGCTCGAAATCGTTGCCAAGCAGATGGGGATTTTCCCGGGCAAACGCAAAAAATAGGAGCCTTGATGAAGTACTGGCTTGTAAAATCGGAACCGGGCACCTGGTCCTGGCAGGATCAACTCGACGCAGGAGAGAAAGGTACCTTCTGGGATGGTGTCCGGAATTATCAGGCATCGAACAATATGAAGGAGATGAAGATCGGTGATCTGTGCTTCTTCTATCATTCGGTCTCGGAAAAGCAGATTGTCGGCATTGTCGAAGTGATTAAGGAATATTATCCCGATCACACCGATAAAAAAGGCCGTTTCGGTATGGTGGACGTCAAAGCCGTCAAATCCATGCCGACGCCGGTAACGCTCGCGGATATCAAGGGCGAACCGCGCCTTGAAAATCTTGCGCTGGTCCGGCAAAGCCGCCTCTCTGTTGTCCCGGTGGACGCGCCGTCCTGGAAGCTGATTTGCAAGATGGGCGGCCTGTAACCCCGAAGCTCATGGCGACTTTCTTTCCCGCGCTTGACGGCCCTAGAACCAAACCCTAATATTTTCACGCGGAATTCGTGGGTTAGGGGGCTGGGATGGATAACCAGATCAACGAAGTAACGATTGTTGGCGGGGGAACAGCGGGGTGGCTGGCAGCGGCTTTTCTCGTCCGCTTTATGAACCTGCGTAAAGAGGAAAGCCCCACTAAGATCACGCTGATTGAATCGCCCAATGTGCCTACTATCGGCGTCGGAGAAGCGACAGTGCCGACAATGGCCGCGCTTCTAAAAAGCCTTGGCATCTCGGAAAAGGAATTTTTTATCAGATGTAACGCCTCCTTTAAAATGGGCGTGCGCTTCACGAACTGGAGCCATGACGAGGAGGGGCAACCAAAGTCCTTTATCCACCCGTTCGAAGCAATCCGGACCCAACTTGGTGGGCAGAATCCGGCCTATCATTTCCATAAATATGGTGGCCCTCCGGGCCGTGAGGGTATTGATGATTGTATGTCGTTCAGCGGCACCGCCATCAAGCACAAACTTGGCCCCAAGCTTCTGACCCATGGGGACTATGAAACACAGTTGAATTATGCCTACCATCTCGACGCCGGGAAATTTGCCGAGTTTCTCCGCGATATCTCGATCGAACGCGGCGTTAATCATGTCCTTGACGATGTAGAAGAGGTAGAGCAGGACGAGCGGGGCTTCATTTCCGCCCTCAAGCTGCAGCGACAGGGTCGTCGCCCGGTCGAGCTGGTTATTGACTGTACCGGCTTCAAGGGCGTTGTCATCAATCAGGTACTTGGCGTTCCCTTCCGTGACTACAGCAAATATCTCCTGAACAATCGCGCCATGGCCGTTCAAATTCCCCATCGCGATGTAAGCAAGATTGAACCTTGCACAAACTCGACGGCGCTTGGCGCGGGATGGGTCTGGCGCGTTCCGCTCTATAACCGCATCGGGACAGGATATGTCTTCTCCAGCAATTTCCGCAGCGATGACGAGGCACGAGATGAGTTCCTCGCGCATCTCGGTGAAGATGGAAAAAAAGCCGAGCCTCGGGTTATCCCGGTCCGTATTGGCCGTATGGAACGGGCATGGGAAAAGAACTGTATCGCGATCGGACTTTCCGCAGGTTTCATCGAACCCTTGGAATCAACAGCGATTTATATGATCGAGAATTTCGTGAAGCTGTTGCTGATCAACTTCCCGGATAAGAGCTTCCCGCCGATTCTGGCGCAACGTTTCAATGAGAAAACCGAGAAAATGATGCAGTCCATCCGGGATTTTATCATCCTGCATTATTGCCTGAATAATCGGGAAGACAGTGAATACTGGCGTGTTGCGCGTGAAGAAATGACTATCCCGGACAGCGTCAAGGATTTACTTGATGAATATCGTCATTCCCTGCCCGTGAATACCGAGTTTGATGGCACGTATCTGTTCAATTACTTCAACTATAATGTGATCCTTTTTGCGAAAGGATATTTGAAAGACATCCGATACCCGGCGGAACGATTCATTGCCCGGAGGGATTGGGAACAGCGTATGGCGGATTTCATTCGTTATGAGCAGAAAGAATTAAAGGGCCTGCCAAATCATTATGAACTACTCCGGAAAATCCGGGGAGAAGACGAAGTTAAGGTATCGCAGAGCGGTGTCTCCTTTGGCGGCTTTGGCGGACCTGCATTCGGGGCACCGCCCGGTGGCGTTCAGATGCCACAGGCAACAGTTCAGCTTGGCGGAGGCCCAATGAAACCGAGCATCAGATTCGCCGCCAAAAAGTCCGAAGAACCGGCCAAGGAAACCGAACAAGACGATCTTTCCGGCTCGCATATCCTTTAATCAGCCAATATAAAAGCGGTTGGCGATCACAGCCTTATCGCGTAAGGTCGCAGTCCATTCTTTGATATCCGTCGGAAGTCATCATGCCCCCAACTGAGCCAACGGCAGCGCAGGCCTCTAACATTCGCGCCTATATGCTTCTGACCCTGACAACGACTTGTTGGGCAATGAATGCCGTGCTGGGCCGGCTCGCCGTGGGCGAGGTGTCGCCAATGACGCTCGTCTGCCTTCGATGGCTGCTGGTGGTGGTGATCCTGTCGATGATATCCTATCGCCATCTCAGTCGTGACTGGCCTGTTCTGAAAAATTATGTTTTCTATTTTCTGGTCATGGGCGCGTTTGGTTTCACCGGATTTAACATGCTGTTTTATCTGGCGGCGCATTCGACAACCGCTGTGAATATCGGCATTCTGCAGGGATCAATCCCGGTTTTTGTTCTGATCGGGGCATTTCTGATTTTCCGGAACAAAGTAACCCTCCTTCAGGCCGTCGGCGTTATTCTGACAATTGTCGGGGTTATAATCGTTGCATCCGGCGGATCTTTCGCGCGCCTCGCTGGGCTGGAGATTAATCTCGGCGATGCATTGATGCTCCTCGCCTGTGTTCTTTATTCCGGATATACCGTCGCGCTACGCACCCGGCCGGAAGTATCTGCGCTCTCTTTCATTTCAATGATGGCATTAGCGGCGTTTCTGACCTCGATCCCTTTCGTCTTCATCGAAGCCGGCCTCGGCCATTTTCAGGCTCCCACGTTCGATGGCTGGATAATTATTGCCATTGTGGCGTTATTCCCCTCCTCGATCGCTCAGATATCCTTTATCGTCGGCGTCGGCATTTTGGGCCCCGGTCGAGCCAGCGTTTTTGTCAATCTGGTGCCGGTCTTCGCGTCGATATTTGCCGTTACCGTCTTGGATGAACCGTTCGAATTTTTCCAGGGGGCCGCACTCGCACTCGTCCTGTTCGGAATTTGGCTATCTGAGAAGGGAAAGCCCGCCTGAGGGCTCAACACTCAAAAGTCGCTGACAATTCCTTTACGCTCCCAATCGCCATAGCGGGTGGGCTCCAAACCCTTGGGACCGCCAATCTCGCCTTTTGCCTGTTTCTGTTTGATGGCCCCCGGTTTGCTTTCCTGAGGGTCGGGTTTATTTTCCTGAGGGTCGGGTTTATTTTCCGTCTTTTTTTCCGTCATCGGGTCCTGTTTGTCCTGTATAATGAGTTCTCTCAAAAATCAGAGGCAAGTATTTCCGAAGCCTCTATAGACCGCAAGGCGAAATTCAGATAGAAGCCGCGCATGAATGCTCCGTCAATCAATCCACGTAATGCCGCTGCCCGTCTTCTCGGTCGTGTCCTGCAAAAACACCAGCCACTCGAAGAAGCTCTTGATCCCGTGTTGCAGGGGCTTAGCCCGCGGGACAGGGCGCTGGCGCGGGCTATCGCCTCAACCAGTATACGCCATCTTGGCATCATAGATCAGTTAATCGGCAAAATGCTGGATCGCCCGATGCCGGAGAAAGCGCAGGACATACGCCATATCCTCCGGATCGGCATTGCCCAGATCCTGTTTATGGAAGTTCCCTCGCACGCCGCCGTGCATGACACAGTCTCGCTGGTGCCGGAGCGCAGCAAGCATAAAGGGCTGGTCAACGCCCTTCTCCGGCGCACGGATCGCCAGGGTCAAAAATTGATAGCGCAGATGGATATACCGCGCGCCAATACGCCTGAGTGGCTCTGGGATGCCTGGGTAGGACATTATGGTGAGGAGATCGCCCGCGAGATCGCGACAGCACATCTGACCGAGGCAGAGCTTGATCTTTCCGTAAAAAACAACCCGGAAAAATGGGCGGCGGACCTTGAGGCAACCCTGTTGCCGACCGGCACGCTCCGCCGCTCGACGATGTCGTCGCTAAAAGAGCTTCAGGGCTTCGATACGGGAGAATGGTGGGTGCAGGATGCCGCGGCCGCCCTGCCTGCCAGACTGCTCGGCGATGTGGCGGGAGAGCTCGTGATTGATCTTTGCGCCGCGCCCGGCGGCAAGACGGCACAGCTCGCAGCGGCCGGGGCGGACGTCATCGCCTTGGATCGATCCAAAAACCGGCTCAAACGACTTGAGGAAAATATGGCGCGACTGAACCTGCCCGTTACGACCGTTGTCGGTGATGCGGCCACCTTCACGCCGGAAAAAGCGCCGGACGCCGTTCTTCTCGATGCGCCCTGTTCCAGCACCGGAACGCTGCGCCGCCATCCCGATGTCGCCTATCTGAAATCACAGGCCGATGTTGACAAACTCACTGACTTGCAAAGCCGGCTTCTGGATGCCGCCTCGCAAATGCTTGAACCGGGCGGCCTGCTTGTCTACAGCGTCTGCTCTCTTCAGCCTGAAGAGGGAGAAGCCCAGATCGCCGCCCTGCTTGAACGCGACCCAAGTCTGGAACGAGAGCCGATCCAACCGACCGAGACCGGGGGGGTCTCGGAGCTGATAAATCCGCAAGGTGATCTACGGTCCTTGCCCTGTCATCTGGGCGGCATGGACGGCTTTTATGCCGCCCGCCTTCGTAAAATATATACCGGCATAGCTTGAGCCCCCCTATTTGTCATGGTAAAGAAATGCTGAATCTGACGTTTGAGCAGATTAGGCGCCCGTTTTAAGGAATTTCCATGCGTAAACCGGTCAGAATAGCCCCGTCCATCCTCGCCGCTGATTTCGCAAAGCTTGGTGAAGAAATTTCCGCCATCACCAGCGCCGGGGCGGATTTTATCCATGTCGATGTCATGGACGGCCACTTTGTCCCCAATATCAGTTTCGGACCGGCCGTAACCAAATCCGTACGCGGCTATACCGATCTGCCGTTCGACTGCCACCTGATGATTTCTCCAGTCGATCCCTATATCGAAGAATTTGTCGATGCCGGCGCAAATATCATTACCGTGCATCAGGAAGCAGGCGCGCATCTGCATCGCAGCCTGCAACTGATCAAGTCCCACGGAATCAAGGCGGGTGTCTCGCTCAATCCGTCCACCCCCGCCTCCACGCTGGAGCATATCATGGATGACGTGGACCTCATTCTGGTGATGAGCGTCAACCCCGGCTTTGGCGGACAGAAATTCATCCCTTCGCAGCTTAAAAAAATAAAGACTATCCGCGAAATGATTGATGCATCGGGGCGCGATATCGATCTGGAAGTCGATGGCGGCATCAATGCGGAAACGGCGCCGAAGGTCATTGAGGCCGGAGCGGACCTCCTCGTTGCGGGCAGTGCCGTGTTCAAGGGCGGCGCAGAACAGTATGCCGCCAATATCAAGTCGGTGTTGGGACGCACATGATCAAAACCGCGATAACGCCTGCGAAAGGAGGCCTTCCATCGCGGCGACTGATTTCCGATGTAATATATGCAAGCGGAGCCTATCAGGCCCTGCTGAAAAGCCGCGTTCCCAAGCGGCTTGTCCTTGCGCCCGTGGATATTTTACCCGGAGACGGAGAGCGCGCCGACAATATTTTTCAGGGACATTTCGAGTTTGGCGGCTTCAGCCTTGAACGGGATGATCAGGAACCCTGGCATGTCGAGGGAATGCCCCTCGCCTGGCACAAGGAGTTGCATGAATTTGCCTGGCTTCGGGATTTTGTCGCCAATGGCAGCGAGGCGGCAAAACGCCATGCGCGTGCCCTGATCGCTTCCTGGGTTACGGAGTTTGGTATTTTTCGCCCCTATGTCTGGGATGAGGATGTTCTCTCAAGGCGGCTTATTGCCTGGTTTTGCCATAGCCCTTTCCTTCTGGAGGCGGAAGAAAGCGACTTTAATTATGAATTTCTGCGCTCCTTGCGCCGTCAGTATATCCACCTAAGCCGTCTGGCGAAGAGTAAAACGAAAGACCCGGACCGGGTATCAACTTGGCAGGCCTTGCTGTATGGCGCACTTGCCTTCCCTGATATGAGCAAACAATGCGCAAAGATCCTGGCATCACTTGAAACGGAGCTTGGGCGTGTTGTCCTGGCGGACGGTTGTCACATCTCCCGCAACCCGGAACGGCATTTGACTCTTCTCGGGGAGCTGATCGGTATTCGCAATACACTGATGTCGGCCAATGAAATGGTCCCGGTTGCCATCAACAACACTATTGATCGTCTGGCGCCCGCCATCCGCTTCTTCCAGCATGGCGATGGCAGTCTTGCCCTCTTTAACGGCGGTCTGCGGCTGCCGGATGGTCTTTGCGATAATATACTGGCCCTTTCGGATGCCACCGGACGGCCGCCCCAGCGCTTTCCGCAAGGCGGGTTCGAACGGTTGAAGGCGGGGCGTGCCCTGCTCATCCTTGAAAGCGGAGAAGGCGGACGGGATGCACAAATCCAGCGCGATGCAGGGCTTTTAAGCTTCGAGTTCAGCTACGGGCGGGAAAGGCTTATTGTAAATTGCGGCGCTGTGCGTGACCCTGACTCAGCCTGGGGCAAGGCCCTCGCGGCAACCGCCGCCTATTCAACACTCGGGTTCGATAATATCAACGCTGTTTTTCCCCCGCGGGAACCCTCCGGTGAAAACCCGGAGCACGTCACCCGCAATGAGGATGAAGGCAATATCTGGCTAGATCTGGAAAGCAACGGCTATAGCGATTCCGTCGGTGTCCTGCATCGGCGGCGGCTTTACCTGGACGCAAGCGGACAGGCACTGCGCGGCGAAGACCAGATCATCCCGGAGAGAATGCCGCCCTCCGGCCGCTCCCATTTCAGCCTGCGCTTCCATCTGCATCCGGATTTAAGTATTTCGAGAAGCGCCAGCGGCAAGAATATCCTGATCCGCACCCCAAGCGGGACAGGCTGGAAGTTCCTGACTGCCGCCCCGCGCCTTGCATTGGAAGAAAGCGTATATTGCAGCATGCCGGGCGAGCGCCGCCATAACCAGCAAATCGTCATCAACGGACAGCTGATCGATCAGGAACCGATCCTGATTAAATGGGCCCTTACCCGGCTTTCAGATTGAGGTTATCAGAGTTGCCAGCGCTTGATCGAAGGTGAAAATTCGGTTTCACGCCAAATACCCTTCACATCGGCAAGCAACCCTTCACCGTCCAGCATTTCCTCAATTGCCGACGTCGAAAGATCGCGATAGACCGAATGGGCGACCGCGGCCAAAATCGCATCATAGCCATGCAGATCGGACAGGCTTTCAATAATATCGATATCAAGGAACTGCTGCGCCTCATCCTTGTCCGCGAGGGGATCATGCACATCAACTTCATGGCCATGCTCCCGCAGGACACGGATAATATCGACAACCTTGGTATTGCGAAGGTCGGGAACGTTCTCCTTGAACGTCACGCCAAGGACGAGGATCTTGCTCTTGCCGTCAAGATTGTCATGCACACTGTCGGCAATGAACTTACCCATATTCTCGTTGATGCGGCGGCCGGTCAGGATAAGATCGGCGAAATGGCCGACCTCATTAGCCCGATGGGCGAGGTAAAAAGGATCGACACCGATGCAATGCCCACCCACAAGGCCGGGGGTAAAATTCAGGAAATTCCATTTCGTGCCCGCGGTTTCCAGCACATCATAGGCGGAAATGCCGAGTTTCTGGAAAATCATCGTGGCTTCGTTCACAAAGGCGATATTAATATCTCGCTGCGCATTCTCGATCACTTTCGCCGCCTCGGCAGTCTTGATGTTGCGCGCGCGATAGGTCCCGCCCGTCGTCGCGGACCCATATACATCCGCCAGAATATCCGTCACTTCGTCCGTCTGCGCGGAGACAACCTTGATGATTTTATCGACTGTATGGACCTTGTCACCGGGGTTAATCCGTTCCGGTGAATAGCCGAGATAAAAATCCTCGCCTGATGTCATGCCGGAGGTTTCTTCCAGAAGCGGCCCGCATACGTCTTCGGTGACACCCGGATAGACCGTGCTTTCCACGACGACAATGGCGCCTTGTTTCAGCACAGGGCCTACCGCCGAGCAGGCACCTTTGAGGGGTGTAAGGTCGGGTTTATCATTCTCATCGACCGGCGTCGGAACCGTCACGATATGGATATCCGCATCGCGCGTGTCATTGATGTCTGTAGTAAAGCGCATGCTGCTGGCGCGGAGGTTCGGCGTATCAATTTCCATCGTCCGGTCGAAGCCCTGACGAAGCTCTTTTACCCGCTCCTTGTTGACATCAAAGCCAATGACATCAAAGCTTCGGGCCAGTGCGACCGCAAGGGGAAGCCCGACATAGCCAAGACCGACAATAGAAATTTTGGTTTTGCTGCTGACTTTGTCGTGACCTTTAAGGGCCGACGGTTTTGTTTTCGCCATGGGATACTCTGTTCCGTAATATATATGTGTGACGTTGGTAACGCCGCGATAATAGTTTGTCCAAGTTTTTTTTTCGTTAAAAGGTTCCGCAAATTCGTCTTGCGTGCTATAGGGCGCATACTCCCGCAACACCTGCTTCAGAGGATGTATTCCATCGATGTCCCGCACCGATTTGCAACCTGTTTCCCACGCCCTAATTTCCGTTTCCGATAAATCCGGCCTTGTCGAACTGGGCAAGGCTCTCTCCGCTCTCAACATTGAAATTCTCTCTACCGGTGGCAGCGCTAAAATGCTGATGGACGCGGGTCTGAAGGTCACAGAAGTGGCCGATCATACGGGCTTTCCGGAAATGATGGACGGACGGGTCAAAACCCTCCATCCGACAATTCACGGCGGCATTCTCGCCCTTCGCGACAATCCCGATCATGTGAAGGCGATGAAAGATCATGAGATCGGCGGCATCGATCTGGTTGTCGTCAATCTTTACCCCTTCGAAGAGACCGTCGCCAAGGGAGCCGATTTTCATACCTGCATCGAGAATATCGATATCGGCGGACCAGCGATGATCCGCTCGGCTGCCAAAAACTACGGGTTCGTCAATGTTATCGTCGATGCCAGCGATTACCAGGCGGTGATTGACGAACTGACTGAAACCGGCGGCAAGACAAGTATCGAGCTTCGCAAGAAACTCGCCGCCAAGGCCTATGCCCGCACCGGCGCCTATGATGCGGCAATCTCAAACTGGTATGCGGCGCAGCTGGGGGATGTCTATCCGGACCGTCTCGTTCTTGCGGGAGCACGTCAGCAAACGCTTCGATATGGCGAAAATCCTCACCAGTCCGCCGCCTTTTACGCCAATGATGAAAAGCGTATCGGTGTCGCCACCGCCACGCAGGTCCAGGGGAAGGAACTTTCCTACAATAATTTCAATGACACCGACGCAGCGTTCGAGCTGGTCGCGGAGTTCGACCCGAAGGTGAGCGGCCCGGCCTGTGCCATTATCAAGCACGCCAATCCGTGCGGTGTCGCCATGGCGACAACCCTTGCGGAAGCCTACAAGACCGCCTTTGCCTGCGATACCACGTCGGCCTTCGGCGGAATTATTGCCCTCAACCAGACGCTGGATGCGGCAACCGCCGAGGAAATCGTAAAAATCTTTACCGAGGTGATTATCGCACCGGAAGCGGATGAGGCTGCAAAGGAAATCATTGCCGCGAAGAAAAATCTTCGCCTGTTGCTGACCGGCGGCCTGCCCGATCCGACCGTGCCGGGCCGTCTCGTCAAATCGCTGGCAAGCGGCTATCTCATTCAGGATCGTGACAATGCCCTGACCGCAACGCCCGAGCTGAAAGTCGTCACCAAGCGCGCGCCGAGTGATCAGGAGATGAAAGACCTCAAATTCGCCTTTACCGTTGCCAAGCATGTGAAATCCAACGCCATTGTCTATGTCCGGAACGGCGCCACGGTG
This sequence comes from Sneathiella sp., assembly GCA_002706985.1. Lineage (GTDB taxonomy): Bacteria > Pseudomonadota > Alphaproteobacteria > Sneathiellales > Sneathiellaceae > Sneathiella. The sequence goes on from PAKP01000041.1 coordinate 28,860, forward strand.
GGTGTTGGCGCAGGGCAGATGAGCCGGGTTGATTCGTCAAAAATTGCCGCCAGCAAATCGCTGGAAGCCGCACAGAATGCGGGTGAGACGACAGCCTGGGCAAAAGGGTCGGTTGTCGCCTCCGACGCCTTCTTCCCCTTTGCCGATGGTCTCCTTGCGGCCGCAGAAGCGGGCGCCACCGCCATTATTCAACCCGGAGGCTCCATGCGGGACGATGAAGTAATCGCCGCCGCCGATGAGGCCGGACTTGCCATGGTCTTCACCGGCATGCGACATTTCCGTCACTAATAAAGACAGGGGGAAGGGCAAATGATCATTACCACGACCGGGTCCGTCGAGGGCAGAACGATTTCCGCATATATGGGCGTTGTCGGCGGAGAGGCCGTTATGGGCTCCAACTTCATCCGCGATTTCTTCGCCCGGGTGACCGACACACTGGGCGGACGGTCCGACGCCTATCAGAAGGAAATCCGCAATGCCCGTGCCCATGCCCTTTCTGATATGAAGGACGAGGCCGCCGATATCGGCGCAGACGCCATCGTCGGGATCAGCGTTGATGTTGAGGTTATCGGCGACAGCATGCTGATGGTGACCGTCTCAGGGACCGCCGTTAAGCTGGCCTGACAATCATTTGTGTGCGGGTTCGCGCACGAAACTCATCAGCGCCGCCCCTATCATCAGCAAGATGAAAATTACAATCATGGCCGGGCGTTGCTGTCCGGTTGCCGACGTGACAATACCGATCATCAGCGGGGCGACAAATGCCGTTGCCTTTCCGGACAGAGCAAAAAGCCCGAAAAACTCGCCGGCTTTTTCGGGCGGCGCCATCCGCGCGATCAGCGTCCGGCTGGCGGCCTGCGCCGGGCCGAAAAACAGCCCCATGATGAAGGCGAACACCATAAAGACCATTTCCGCCGGACTTGCGAACAAGGCACCCTCCTCCACCGGCATGGCGGCGGGCAATCCGAACAGCACCTGACCGTCGCTGATGGAGAGAACCCCGACGGAGGCGAAGGCAAGGCCCAGCACGGAAATAACAATTGTCGGTTTGGAGCCGAGCCTGTCATCCAGATATCCGCCGATAAAGCAGCCGGCAATCGCGAAGAAATTGATCAGAATGCCAAAGATCCCGAGTTCCGTCGTCCCCCAGTTGAACAACCCGGCTGCATAGATTCCCGAAAACCCGATGAGGGCCAGAATGCCATCATTGTAAAACATGCGGGCAATGAGAAAAAAGATGATATTGCGATAATTCTTGAGCGAGCGGAGCGTCGTCATCAGGGATTTAAGGCCCTGACGCACCGCCGCTGATTTCGGCAGATCATTCGCGGGCCTGTCCGGCGTAAAAAGCAGCATCGGAATGATAAACACAATCAGCCAGATGGCTGCCATGGGCCCGGTAATCCGGTCCGGCTCATGAGTAACTTTGCTCAGTCCGAACAGTGGGACCTCCGGCAGGGAAAAGCCAAGAAGCACGATAAAGAGTGCGATCAATCCGCCGATATACCCAAGCCCCCAGCCGAATCCACTTAAGCGCCCCATTCTTTCGGCGGGCACAAGACTAGGCAGCATGGCATTATTGAAAACAATACTGAACTCGACCCCGATGGTGCCGACTATAATTCCCGCCAGTATCCAGAATATACCGCTCTCCATACCGGGAGCTGCCCACCAGAGCGAAAAAGCACCGATAGCGCAAAGGCTGCTGAAAAAGACTATCCAGGGTTTGCGCGCCCCGCCAGCATCTGCAATCGATCCGAATACCGGGCTTAAAATGGCAATAAGGGCACCGGCGATCGCCTGGGTATACCCCCAGTATGCCTGCCCTTCCGCCGGGGTTGACGCCACGAAGGAAGTAAAATAGGGCGCAAAAATAAAGGTGGTGACAACAGTGAAGTAAGGCTGGTTCGCCCAGTCAAACAAGGCCCAGGAAAATTTCCCGAGCCGCCCCGCTTCGCGCGGCATCCCCTCACTGATTGCGGTCATGTCATTCCCACCTTTTCCGCTCCCCTGAAGGGTTTACGCTACGATAAAGAAACAACAATGACAATCAGGTAATCATCGAGCGGAATTGCCGGTTTGCGAAGGCGAGCTTGGCGATATCGAGAGTGCCGGTCGATTTGAATTCCTTTATCAAATCGCCCGTACGCTTGATTGTCGTCCGATTATTTGCAGCCCAATGCTTGAAGGCCTCCCGACCCTTATGTCCATTGGCACCACCAAAGACAGACATGGTAATTGCCCGCTGCTGACCATAGAGGTCGTCAACAATAGCGGTGATGGCAAGGCGATCCCAGTTGTTGTCCGGCTCGATCGTCTCCGCCGCGCCCCGCAACCAATCGATATTGAGATCGGCGCCAACGGCGAAGTAAACCTCGCCGACTTCGGTGATGGGCCGCCCGACTGCCTTTCCGGCCTGAACCACATCCAGTGAAGATCTGAGCGGACCCAGCGCCGCCACCCGGCGGGCCAGCGGCTCCGGTACACCCTCGGAGACAAGCTGCTCGGCTCGGCCGACAAACCGCGTGCGGCCTTCTTCGCTCAGCAGGTCCTCAAGGCCTTTTTCAAGCTTACGCATATCAGTAGAGAGCCGCTTGACCTCAGCCGCGATGTCATCGTCGCGGGAAAGATGGCGCAGACACCAGAGCGTTGCCCGGCGCGCCAGTTTCTGCGTCACGTCAATCATGCGCCCCTGAACATCCGTGCTGACCTTGTTGTCGAGAGCTTCGATTCCCGACCACAGCTTTTCCAGATCAAAGACCGCACAGACAAGGGCGAAGGCGCGCGTCACATCCTGCACCTGACATCCCTGTTCTTCCATCATCTGGGCAACAAAGGTTGGCCCCGCGCGGTTGACAGCCTGATTAACAATAATTGTCGTAATAATTTCGCGGCGCAGCCGATGGTTCGACACATAGGATGCATATTTTTCCCTAAGCTGCGGCGGGAAATACTGACTCAGCCAGAGATCATAGTAAGGGTCGTCCGGCAGGCTGGTCTCCAGAATATCGGCGTAAAGAGTCAATTTCGAATAGGCGAGGAGCACAGACATTTCCGGACGGGTCAGTCCTGTGTTCGCTGACTGGCGCCGCGCAATTTCCTCATCATCCGGCAGGTTTTCCACGGCCCGGTCGAGACGCCCTGCCTTCTCCAGGTTGCGCATGAACAGAACATTTTCATTGAAATTGTCCACACTTTGACGCTCTGCGGTCGTCAATGCCTGTGTCTGCAGGTAGTTGTCTATCAATACGTGCTCTGCCACGTCTTCCGTCATGTCGACAAGCAGACGGTCGCGCTGCTTTTCCGTCATTTCCCCGTCGTCAAGCACGGCGCGAAGAAGGATTTTGATATTGACCTCATGGTCCGAGCAGTCCACGCCGGCAGAATTATCAATGGCATCCGTATTAAGACGCCCGCCGGTCAGAGCATATTCAATACGCCCGAGCTGCGTCACGCCGAGGTTACCGCCCTCGCCGATGACTTTTGCGCTTACATCACAGCCATTGACGCGTATCCCGTCATTGGCACGATCCCCGACTTCCCCGTTACTTTGATGGACCGCCTTGATATAGGTGCCAATGCCACCAAACCATAACAGATCCACCTGCATTTTAAGGATCGCAGTGATCATCTCATTCGGGGTGAGCTGATCGGCCTTGATACCGAGGAGGGTTTTAATCTCCGGCGTCAGCGTAATGGATTTCGCCTTGCGATCGAATATTCCGCCTCCAGCCGAAATCAGCTTTGCATTATAGTCTTCCCAGGATGAGCGCGGCAGCTTGAACATCCGCTCCCGCTCCTTGAAGCTTTTTTCGGCATCCGGTGATGGATCAATAAAGATATTGCGATGATCGAACGCTGCGACCAGCCGGATCTTTTTGGAGAGCAGCATGCCGTTTCCGAACACATCGCCAGACATATCCCCGATACCGGCAACGGTGAATTCCTGTGTCTGGGTGTCGTGCCCCATCTCGCGGAAATGCCGTTTGACCGATTCCCAGGCGCCACGGGCGGTAATCGCCATTTTCTTATGATCGTAGCCGGCCGCGCCGCCGGAAGCGAAAGCATCGCCAAGCCAGAACCCATAGGAAATCGCCACCTCATTGGCAATATCAGAGAAGGTGGCCGTTCCCTTGTCCGCCGCGACAACGAGATATGGATCATCCTCGTCATGCCGGACGACATTCTCCGGCGGCACCACCATATTGCCCACATAATTGTCCGTGATATCGAGAAGGCCGGAGATAAAAATCTTGTAGCAATTAATGCCTTCCGCCAGAAATTCCTCCCGATTCCCGGTGCTAGCCAGATTTTTCGGATAGAAGCCTCCCTTCGAGCCAACGGGCACGATGACGGTGTTTTTCACCATCTGGGCCTTCATCAGGCCAAGCACTTCCGTCCTGAAATCTTCTCGGCGATCTGACCAGCGCAGCCCGCCCCGCGCAACCTTGCCGCCGCGCAGATGCACACCTTCCACCCGCGGGCTGTAAACAAAGATTTCCACGAGTGGCTTCGGCAGGGGAAGTTCGTCCAGCTTCTGGCTATCCAGCTTGAAGGAATAATACGGCCTGCCCTGCTCATCGACGCAACCCTGAAAGACATTGGTGCGCAATGTATTGACGATGAGGTTGACAAACCGGCGTAAAATCCGGTCTTCATCTAGGCTGGCCACATCATCAAGTTGATCCCAGATGCCTTCCAGAATGCCCGCGACCTTTGCAACACGGTCCCCTTCAAACGCCGGGTCAAACCTGGCATAGAACAGGTCTATCAGGCATTTGGCAATTTTCGGATTGCCGGACAATGTGTTCATCATATAGGTCTGGCTGAAAGTGATGCCCGCCTGACGCAGATACTTCGCATAGGCCCGCAGCACCACGATATTCGACCATTCCAGCCCAGCACGGAGCACAAGACGGTTGAACCCGTCATTTTCCATATTGCCGGTCCAGACACGCCGGAATGTCTCCTCGAACTTTGCCTTCAGATCATGCAGGTCGAGCGCATGACCGCCGGGTTCTATCAGTTCGAAATCATGGATCCACATTTTCCCCGGAAGGTCGTCGGAGGTAACCAGATAGGGGTTCTCCGACAGGACCTTCAGGCCCATGTTCTCCAGCATTGGCAAACAATCCGAGAGTGTAAGCGGTGTTTCCCGGCTATAAACCTTGAACCGCACAATATTCTCCGGATCCTCTACCCAGCGGTAGAGGTTGAGGCCAAGCTCCTTCGCCTTGAAGACCGCCTCGATTTTATCGATATCGTAAAGCGCCAGTTCGGCATTGAAGCGCTCCTTATATCCCGCAGGAAAGGCATTGCCGTACCGGGAGCGAAGTCGCAGTCCTTTTTCCTCGCCCCATTTTTCAAGCAAGGCATCGTTCAGATCGTCCGTCCAACTGCGGGAGGCATCAACCAGCCGTCGCTCCAGCTCTGCTTCGTCGACTTTCGGCTTATGCTTGCTTTTGAGAGAAATGATATAGTGAATTCGCGCAAGAACATCATCGCCAACAAGGGCATAATGGGACGACAGTGAGCCGTTGTGCACTTCGGCAAGCAGAGCCCCGAATTTCTGTCGAATATCCGTATTGAACTTTTCTCGCGGAATATAAACGATCGCGGACACGAAACGTTCGAACCGGTCCCGCCTTAACAAGGCGCCGATGCGCGGGCGTTCCTGCAAAGAGAGGATTTTCGTTGCGTTTTCCAGCAGATCGTCTACCGCAATCTGGAACAGTTCATCACGCGGATAGCTTTCGAGAATATGCGCCAGCGCTTTTTCATCATGGCTGTTTTTCTGAAGACCTGACAATTCGAGGGTCTGGCTTACTTTCCGCCGCAAATACGGGATATCCCTGGGAATACGGTTATAGGCCGCGGAGGTGAACAGACCGGTAAAGCGGCATTCGCCAATCACCTCTCCTTTATTATTGAATTTCTTCACCCCGACATAATCAAGGTGAACGGCTCTGTGAACCGTCGAACGGACATTGGCCTTGGTGACAATGATCAACTCACGTCGGCGCAAGAAATCCTTCACCTCGGGTGACATTTCCTTGCCGCCTGACATGATCCGGCGGGTCGGGTCGCGCAAGATGCCAAGACCGGAGCCTTCAACCTGACCCCAATTATCCGATTTGCCCTTGCTGTCGGCACTGAACTCAAACTCACGATAACCAAGGAAGGTGAAATGATTGTCGGACATCCATTGCAGCAGCGCCAGCGCCTCGTCAATTTCCGCTTTATCCAGGGGCGGCGGATTCTTTTTCAGTTTTTCGCTGATCGACTCGACTTTGGAAAGAATAGGTTTCCAATCATTAACCGCAACGCGCACATCATCCAATGTTTCACGCAGGCTTTTCTCAATCTCCAAGAGAACTTCCGGGTCAGACTGTTCATCAATCTCGAAATGCATAACACTCTCGAGCATGCATTTCTGCTTGGGCCCGGGCTTGCTCTCAAACGTCTGAATGCGGTTCCCTTTTTCATCGCGTTCGACGTAAACAACCGGATGAATAACCTGATGAACGGTCAGACCGCGACGGTTTAATGCCGCAGTAACACTGTCGACCAGAAAGGGCATGTCGTCATTGACGATTTCAACGACCGAATGGGTGGTTTTCCATCCATGTTCCTCCAGATCGGGGGTGAAGACCCGAAGCTTCGGCGTCTTCGGTTCCCGCGTGGAACCAAACTTATAAAGTGACAAGGCAGATCCGTAGAGATACTCCGGCGAGATGCCGAGAACATCTTCCGGCGCCGGACGGTCATAAAACTGACGAATAAACTTTATCGCATCTGTTGCCGTCTTTTTATCAAGCCGATTTTCAACTATTGCGAGAACTTTATCTATCTGCTCTAATTTTAGATCTTGTGCCTTTGCGACCATGTTCTGAATCTCACCCCTTCAGATTTTGCAGTTACATATTCCAGCATGCAGAATATACACTTAAATTATCTTCTAACGGTTAATTTGAAAAGAACTATCCAAATAAAAAACGTATTTCTTTCAAAGTGTTATTTACATAACATCCTGTTTCGGACGAAAAGTGAAGTGGTCTCAGCCAAATTAATTAAATGAAGTCAACTCCCTAGACTGTATCTATTTTTAATGACAGCGGAGAAAAATGTAATTACGGGAAAACCCCTACATAAGAGAATTGTTTTAAAAGAAAAACGAACGTTTGCTATTTGTATTTACCTGGGACCAGTCATTCTGAATCAACCGAACAGTCGATATATTTCCGGCGCAATCCATGACTGCTACCGGGTCAGCCGCAGTCCTCTCCATTCAGGGCGATTTTGTAAAGATGCACGGCATAGGGTGCGAAACTGTCCTGAAATCCACCGTCCCGAAACTCAATCTGCCGCGCCTCATCCAAGACATCCACAACCGCCTCGACAACATCGCCATCGATGGTAATTTGTGCTTCGCTCGCGAATTTGCTGACAGAACCGGCGAAGACATAAAGATGGCAGCTATCCTGCCGCGTAAGTATCGAAACGCTGTCGTATGGGGCCGTTACATTGATGTCGATCTTTGCAGCTTTCTCCGTATTGAGAATGGGAGCCAGACTTTGTAGCCGCGCATTTATCGTCGCGACGTCCTGGCTTAACGTCTCGTTTTCAAGCAGCGATGCCTCGATAAAATAGGGGCTGAACTGATGGACAAAATAAATGATCCCGCGCGCGCCATGAATGATGCTGAGCCACACGAGACTGCGGACCTGTTCTCCCGTTGGCATGATCTCTGCGGTCGAGACACGGCTCGTCTCGATCAGGCTCCAGACCGGTTTTGATACATCCGTCCAGTTGACGAGACGATCCACGCCCCGCGCGACATAATCTAGCCGACCTCGAACTGCACTGTCCCGATGGGTAATCGGATAGATATCGAAAGAGACGATATCCGCCGCCTTGACATAATGCGTATAGTCTTCCGGGTGATTGGTGCGTGTCCCGCGCCCATGCCACTGATCCCAGGCAACGCCTTGCCCGAGATTAAGAAGAACGGGTCGGACCGGATCGCGCTCTTTCATTTGACGATATTGCTCAATTACTGTCTCGGGTGGAACAGGTGGGCCCATACCGCCATTGGCTAGCGCCTGAGCATTATCTGGTTCATCAGGCATCATCCAGCCAATGATTATATCCTCATAACGAGGCATCAATGCGAAATTATTCTGGGCTGCGAAGACGGGCATTCCTGCGGCCTGTAACTGCGTAAGCTGCCGTTCCGTCGGGCCTTTCCAAAGGCCTGCAAAAAAGTTTATGCCGAGAGCCTTGAATGACGGCGCGTTGCCGGGATCCTGAAGCCAGACACCAATCGGGAAAATTTCCTCCCCGGCGATGATGTCCGATGGCTTAAGGCCAGATTGCTGGGAAAAGGAACTGGAGGGTGAAAAGGAGAAAAGAAGAAAGAAAAGGACAGGAAAACAAACGATACCAGGGCGGAAGTTCATAGGATTTCCTTGGTGTTTCCTTCCAGAACGAGACAGGTCAGCACATTTGAATAAAATGCACCCGTATCGATGCCAATCCTGTTTTCCTTGATCTCGGGCTCGGGGATAATGCTATGCCCATGTACAATCACCTTATCGAAAAGCCCCTCGTGACACAGGAAGGTATCGCGGATCCAGAGAAGATCCGTCTCTTTCTGGTCCTCAAGCGATCGGGATGGGTCTACCCCTGCATGCGTAAAGAAGTAATCTCCCATAATGTGGCTGGTTCTCAGTGTCCCCAGAAACTGCAAATGGGAGTCAGGAAGCGTCTTTTTGAAAGCGCGCGCCGCTTTACGGATACCGTCTTCCGTAATCTCTGCAAGCTTCAGATCGACGCCATAACTTCTGAGCGTCGCATCCCCCCCGTAATGCAGCCAGCGCTTTCCCTTAACCGGGTCTTGTAAAAACGACAGCATCGATGCTTCATGGTTACCTTTAAGGGCAACAACTTTTTTGTCCGACCCGTCAAGGGTCAGCAGTTTGTCAATGACCTCAGAGCTCATGGGGCCGCGGTCAACATAATCCCCCAGAAAGACAAGATGCGTATCCGCGCTTTCGCGCCGGGCCTCTTCCTCGTCTATCCGCTCAAGCAGTGGGGTCAGCAAATCCTCTCGGCCATGGATATCACCAATAATATAGGCGCGTTGACCATCAGGCATTGCCGCCGTCGCCGATGAGACAGGTCCCTCGGGCACTGCCGGCGAGCGCCTTGAGATAAACTTGTTAAGCCGGGCTAAAGGCATTCAATCCAATCTTCCAATTTCCGCAATTACCGATCCAATACGGTATCTGACATTCTTTATTGTATTATGTTAACGTGAATAATAGATGCTTTCTACCAACAACTACGTGATTACATATACAACAAAAAAAGTGGCAGTCATAAGACCACCACTTTATATAGTTACTGATATGCTACTTTTGAAGTGTGAACCGAAATGGCTCTGCTTCTACTAAAAAATTTATTTTATCAAATACCGTCTGTATTAAACTCGAGCTTATTCCCAGTTTGCGTTCTCTTGCCTGCGACGCCGGCCAAGCCAGAAAATTGCGCCAATTGCCCCGCCGAAAAGCAAAACTGCCGGCGGCAATGAAATGGAACTAGCTGACTCACCGTTTGAACCGGCATCCGAAAGACTGGCTGGCTGCTTGCCTTTGACCATAGCAAAAGCCTTTCCGGCATCTGCAACGCTGTTGCTGTTGGCTTTTTCTACGGCAACTTTCTGCGCCGTCATGGTGTCAACCGAACTGACTGCGGTACGCTCTACTGTCGCCGACGCGGCCGCCGAAACAGTTGCCCCGGTAAGTAACAGTATTAAAGTCGTCGCTATGAGATCACGAAACCGCACTCTTCTGACTCCTTGATAACTTCCTGACAAGATCCCGATTTCCAAGTGGGATTCTGCCGACTGTCTATGTTTCTAAGGCCGTGTCGCCAATCACGCATCCCTCATATGAGGGATACTGCGATAAAAACTGAATTTTTCTGAAAAACCGCGGCGTTTATAATGATATTTATGAGAAAATTTTATTGAACATTGCTGCCGCGCCAGTCGGCAGACTGGTTTTTGTTCGTCTTGAACTTCAAATTGAGCGCGATCAGAACCAGCAGTCCGGCCGTTTTCAGGCTGGGAGCGCGAACAAGCTCCTTCAACAAATGAGTTGTCGCCGCCATGCGACGGCCTTCCCAGGCCAGTATTTTCCCGCAATATCTCGATGTCGCCCGCTTGTTTTCCTCAAGCATCTCCCGGCTTTTCGCACTGATAGACTTGAGGGAGTTTTCTTTGAGAACCGCCGTCAGGCTGTCAAAACGGCTATGCCAGAGTGCGAAACGATTTTGTGACATGCTCCCGGATCGCAACCGCCAGATTCCGCATGGATTTTCGATATAGGCCAACTTGAACAATAGAAGGAGCTCAAGGAGATAATTAAAGTCCCCGGTCAGGTTACTGTGGGGGTCGAATACGTTTCCGTCTTTCAAGATGGTGTCTATTGCGGACCGCCGCACCAGTCCGAAATTGATCAGCGGTGACGTGGAATCATGTAAGTATTGCCCGAGGATAGTCTCCGGATCATAAAAACTGATTTCAGGGTCGGCAGGAATGCTGCGATCCTTGATCGAAGAAAACTGGCTTTCGAAGGCGCTGTGGAACGCGCCGAAACAAAGGGAAACATCATGGTGTTCCTTGAATATCCGTTCGGCTGTTTCAAGAAACTGCGGGAAGAAAATATCATCCCCGTCCAGAAATGAGATCAGGCTGCTCGTCGAGGCGCTAAATCCGGTATTCCGGGCACAACTCACCCCTTTATTCGTTTCATGACGTATCAGCTTGACGCGGTTCAGACGTTCACCAAGCGCCGCCTTCACGTCATCGGGTCCACAATCATCGACGATGATGATCTCATCCGGCGGACGCGTCTGATTCAAGACGGAATCGACCGTCTCGCAAATGGTTTCCGAAGAATTGTACGCTGGTATAACAACGGTAATTGTTTCCTGATCCATCTCTGGGCCCTAATACTCTGCACCACCATACTCGATCTTCTTTTTCTGAAGCCCGAGCGTCACAAGAACAAGCAGGATAAATGTCTTTATATCCGGCAGTCGTTTAAATTCTTCGAACAGGCGCCGGGAGGCTTCTTTACGTTCTCCTCCATTTGCGAGAACCCGGGCATGTTGCCGCGCTGCGGTTGCCCGCATGCGCTTCAGGAACACAAGATGATAATCGGAAAGCGCCAACGCATCAGCCTGCGAAATCAGGGAGTCAACCGCAAGAGCACGCGAAGACCATACCTTCACGAGGTTACGCGAGATGCTGTCTGGGCGCAGAAAATATACGCCCATCGGATTTTTAACATGAAGAGCATCGAACTTCGCCAGTATCCGGGCGAACATATGAAAATCCTCGTTATTCTTGAGGTCGGGCAGAAAAAGATGGCCGTCTTTACATATCTCCTCCAGCGCGGACTTTCGAAATATACTGAACGAGGGAATGAAGTCGCCGGTATTGTTCAGATAAAATGTCAGGCCCTCGCCCCTTGGCAATATGGCAACATCCGGCGCCTGCTCCCTGTGTTTTTCCAGAATGGGGGCTGCATTTCCATCAAAGCACTGATAGAAACTGCCGAAACAGGCCGCGGCGGTTTCATTTTCTTCAAGTGCTTCAAGCATAACAGACAGGAACTCCGGGCACAGGATATCATCCGCATCCAGAAAATAGATATAGTCCCCGGTTGCATGCGAAAAGCCGGTGTTGCGGGCGTGCTGGACACCCTTGTTTACCTCGTGGCGCAATATCTGAACGCCTGGATAACGATCCCCGAGAATCTGAATAACCGGATTGTCGCTATGATCATCGACAACGATAATTTCATCGGGCTTGCGGCGCTGCCCCATCAGGCTATCGAGGGTTACGCATATTGTCGCATCGCAATTATATGCCGGCATAACGACGGAAATACGCTTTTTTGTCATGCCTTGGTCATCCAGTACTCTTGAATAAGTGGGTGTTAAAGACCTGTCTTTTTCCGCCTCAGCCGACGCCGGTCACTTGGAAAAGGATTAGGAGCCCCCCGCGCTCTCTTGCTTTAATGAATCTGCTGTCTGCAAATTATTGAGCAGCAATGAAAAGTCATCCCGCCATTTATCCCAGTTAAGCTCATTCACATATTTTTTGTGGGCGTAGATTGCCATCTCGGCAAGCTTCTCCTTGTCTTCCCAGAGCTTGATGATGGCCTCCGCATAGTCTTTGCCATCCGCAGAGGACGGTAGCAGCACACCCGATTTCCCGTCATCGACAACGGAGGGGACGCCGCCCGTTGTCGGGGCGACGGCAGGGGTTGCAAATGCGGCCGCCTCCGCAAAAACGAGGCCATAGGCCTCGGCCCGGGTAGGCAGGACGAAAAGGGACGCTTCAGAAAACAGTTTATTATAAAGCTCAAACTGCTCCGGCTCACTTTTCCTCAGGTTTTCATAAACCGTAACACCCTCGGGCGGGCTCCCTGAAAATGGATCGCAGCCAACAATGGTGAGCTGTGCATCTATGCCAGCCTTCTGGATATGCTGGAATGCAGACAGGATTATATCTCCACCTTTGCGATCCCAGTCTTTTCCCATAAAGAGAAGATTGCATTTGCCGCCAAACTTCTTCTCCAAATACGCATCACTAACGTCAGGCAGTGCGCCGACATTGGCGCCAAGACGGATGAATTTCAGTTTGTTCGGATCGGCGTCATAATCCTTTTGCGCCGAGTTCATCGCCCATTGCGACGGGAAAATGGAGTAGAATGATTTTCCGATTACCTTACGTTCTATCTCGTTGCCTTCACGCCAAAGCCAGTTTGGAATGCGGCTTTGCTCCGGGTAATAGTCCGCCATAATGGCATAAGTCGCATCCGAGATATGCAGTATGGGGGCGTTGGTGTGAATATTGGCCAGTTCCGGCGAGGCAGCGATCCCGACTATAATTTCAGGTTTGACCTGATCAATTTGCTTTTGGATTTCCTTGCCGACTGTCCTACTGTACGTTCCGGTAACGGACAAATCTATACTGGACCCGAACTTCCTGAACAGGTAGCGGAAGGCTTTCGTCAGCATCAGCAGCCACGCCGTTTTCTGCGCACGAACAACCACAACATCGCCGGAAATCTTTTTTATTTCACGCGTGATAAAATATGGTGTTCCTGACCACGCGCTGACGTCTGCCGGGTCATGGCGCGAAACAATAGCGATTTTCATTACTGACACTTTCAAGTCCGGATTTATTGTTTCCTAATCTAGAGTTTTTAAGTTTAAAAATGGTAAAAATTGATCAAACTTCCCTTCACTATCCAATATGTCAGGGGTTTAAGTTACACAATATGCAGATGTCTGTCTCACACGCATATTAAAACGACGTATAAAACACGAAAATACAAAATCTGACTGAAATCCGGCAACGGCAAGCCTGTGGCAACGTCAATTCAATTTATACTAATGGATCTACCTCATATCAAGGATTTGACGCCAACCAGAGTTCGCCTGTGAAAATTCGGCACTTGTCATTTTAGCGTCAATCTTCCCGCAATGCGCGATTAAAACTAAGAATAATCGGATTAATAAAATAATCCAGTGCCGTTCGTTCGCCTGTCGAGATCATGACATCCGCCTGCATGCCGGGGCGCAACTGCGTAACCTTGATATCCGCATTTTCAAGGTTATCGATCTCAACGCGCGCCAGGTAATAGAAATTGCCCGTCCGTTCATCCTCCAGACTATCCGCCGACACGCTGATTACCGTCCCTTCAGCCGGCAGCGAGAAACGTTGACTGAACGCAGGAAAGCGGATACGCGCCAACGCTCCGATATAGACCGAGTCAATATCCTTTGTATTGACCTGTGCCTCCACAATAAGCTGGACATTATCCGGAACAATATCAAGAACGGTTTCCCCCGGCTTTATGACACCACCCGGCGTATGGACCTTTAAATTGACCACATAACCGTCCGATGGTGCCCTTATTTCGGTTCTGTCCAAGACATCTTCAGAGGCGCGGGTCTGCTCTTCCAGATCGAATATCTCAGCTTGTACATCGCGGAGTTCCGCGACCACCTCATCCATCATATTATTCGACAGCTCATTGATCTGAAGTTCAACCTCTCCAATCGCCTGCCGGGTTTGGGCAATCTTCGAGACATTCTGACTGCGGTTCCCTTTTAGTTCCGCTAGACTGCGCTGCAGTGCCCGGAGTCTCGGCCGCTTGGCGAGATTTTTCTCGATGAGGGTCTCCACGTCCTCGATTTCGTCGCTTATGAGAACAATTTGGCGATCAGAAGACGCAACCTGCCCTTCCAGCCCTTTAATCTCCTCTTCCAACTGCGACGCCTTCTGTTGGAGAATGGTAACCTGTCCCTCGCGGGAGGTGCGGCGGGAATCAAAAATATTCTGCTGGCCCTGCATGGCTTCTTTGATGTTGGGTTCGTCCTCACGTTCCTTCAACCATTCGGGAAACTCGATTTCATCGAGTTCATCCCGTTCCGCGATCAGCCGCGCTTTCTGGGCAAGCGCGATGGCGTAACGGCTGCGGACAATCTCGGTCGACGCCTTTGACTGCAACTCATCCAAAACAATCAGAACATCGCCCTGCTTTACAACATCGCCGTCCTGAACCTTGATTTCAGAAACGATCCCACCCTCAAGATGCTGAACGGATTTGCGGTTACCCTCGACACTGACAACGCCTTGCGCAATGGCCGCGCTGCCGAGCGGAGCGAAAGCTGCCCAGCCGACAAAGGCACCAAAAAAAAGAAAAATAATTACCAGGCCGAAAAGTACCGGCCCGCGCACATTCATCATCTCTTCATTTCCTCAATGTATTTCAAAGCACCCGCCTGATCCCCTTTGACAAAGAGTGAATATATCTTGGATATATCGGCATCGGTCAGTGGCTCGGATGAAAGCGACTGAATCTTGGCCTTGATCTTTTCACTTGGACCCATGGTCAGCACGGCCGCCTTTTTCACCGTCTTGGTTTTACCGTTAACATGTGTACCGTTCACATGCCGCGGGGCCTCGGCTGTTGCCGTCGCTCGCTGCGAGGGCGCATATTTCTTCGTGGTCTTGATATCCGACTGCTGATCCTGACGGGACGCCATGGTTGCAGACGCAGACCCGCCATCGGACTTGCCGGGCCGGTCATTCACTTCGATCGTCTGGGCTCCCGGCTTCGGCAGAGCCTTCTGAACACCCTGGAGCTTTGCCAGCACCTCATCGCGCGGGCCAAATTCCTGCACAATTCCGTCCTTCAGGACAAGTATCTTGTCGACATGTTTCAGGATATTGGGCCGATGGGCGATGACGATAATCGTCATTCCTTCCAGCCGGAGATTCTCCATCGCCCGCATCAGGGCCGATTCACCCACATTGTCAAGATTGGCGTTTGGTTCATCGAGGACAAGAAGGCTCGGGTTGCCGTAAAGCGCGCGGGCAAGCGCAATCCGCTGCCGCTGACCACCGGAAAGCGCGGCGCCGCCTTCACCGATCTCCGTCTCATAGCCCTTGTCCATACGCAGCACCATGTCGTGAATGCCGGCTTTTTTTGCCGCCGCAATCACCTGTGCCGGATCACCATCATTCATGCGGGCAATATTCTCGCGGATCGTGCCGGAGAATAGTTCGATATCCTGTGGCAGGTATCCGATATACTGTCCGCGATCATCCGCACTCCACTCGGCGACATCCATCTCGTCAAGGCGTGCATGTCCGAAACGCGGCTTGAGATTGCCGACCAGCAGCCGCACCAGAGTCGTTTTTCCCGCTGCCGTCGGGCCGATGATCCCGAGAATTTCCCCCGCGCCAATCCGGAAGTTAATATTCCGGAGGATCGGCTCCTTCGAATTGACATGAGAATAACTCAAGCCCTCGACTGAAACTGCGCCCTTCGGCCGGGGGAGTGGCATAATGTCTGTACCGGGCGGGCTGCTGTCCAGCTGGGCTTTCAGGCGGCCATAAGCGGCGCGGGCCGTGACAAAACCATTCCAGGAGCCAATTGCCTGCTCAACAGGCGCCAGGGCACGGCCCATGATGATGGAGCCGGCGATCATGGCGCCAGGGCTCATCTCTGCCTGGATGACCAGCCACGCCCCCGCTCCTGTCACCCCGATCTGTAGCATGACCCGGACAAATTTTGAGGCCGCGGAGAGAATGCCGCCGCGATCACTCGCCTGTGCCTGCAACGCCAGAGAGTCCGATTGCCGGGTGTTCCAGCGCTTTATAAGCTGCGGCATCATACCCATGGCCTCAATGACATCGGCATTGCGCGATGCGGTTTCCGCCTGCTTCATCGCAACCATTTGCTGACCGCTTGATTCTGCGAGCAACTTCCGGGTGGCTCTTTCATTCACAATGCCGAGAATCAGCAGGACGATCGCCCCGAGCAAGGCTATCCAGCCCAGCAGCGGATGCAAGAGAAACATTACACCCAGAAAAATCGGCGCGAAGGGCGCATCGAGTATTGGAAAAATACCGGCGCCCGTGAGAAATGAACGGAAGGTATTGAGATCGCGAAGCGCCTGGATACTTGCTTCTCGCCCCGTTGTTAACGTCGACATAATGCTCGCCGTCAGGGCGGCACCGCCAACCTGGCCGTCCAGCCATCTGCTCATCCGTACAAGAATAAACGACCGGACACCCTCGAGCATAGCCATAGTCAACAGGGCCAATGCCGCAATAAGCATCAGCAACATAAGCGTATCCGTATTGCGGCTGGTGATAACCCTGTCAAATACCTGCATCATGAACAGCGGGGCTGTTAACATCAGCAGGTTAATGGCAAGCCCAAACACCGCTATGATAATGAATACCCGGGAGCATTTGTCTAAAGTTTCCTTCAGAAGCGGGTTTTTCTGTTTGCTCACGCTTCCCTCTATAAGTCGAAACCAGTCATGGCTGGATCATATTGATTGTCAGCGTATTTGCCAATGCCCGATGCCAGCCACCGTACATAAAGTATGCTTAAAATTGGATTAATTTTTTATCGATAAAACGTCCGGTACAAGCATATCGTGAAGTCTGCACCCGACGCGCTGCGCAAACTATTGTTGCATTATGGCCATTTTTAGGGAAATACTAGAAAAAAATATGGCGTTACCCTTAGAATTAGCGCATATGCTGTGCTACAAAGCGTCATTATCGATATTAACCATTTCTGATGACTGTATCAGATTTTTTTAGATAGGGGGAGGCACTTACGTGTTTACACTTCAAAAGATAAAGTCCGCTGCCACCCGGACCGTCTTGGTTTCACTGGCACTGTTTGTTTCGGCTTGTGCCGCACAAAATCAGGCAGCGACGACAGCGCCTGCTTCTTTGGAGGCTGCGCCTCAGTACATAATCGGCCCGCAGGACGAACTTAATGTGTTTGTATGGCAGAACCCGGATCTCTCGGTGACTGTGCCGGTTCGTCCCGACGGTCGTATCTCCACGCCGCTGGTCGATGACATGATGGCGGCGACGAAAACATCGCAGCAGTTGGCGCGCGATATTGAAAAAAGTCTCGCCAAATATGTGAAAGACCCACTGGTAACCGTGACTGTCCAGTCCTTTAACGGTCCGTATAATCAGCAGATTCGTATCGTCGGACAGGCCGCCGAGCCCAAAGCTATCCCTTATCGCAACGACATGACTGTGCTTGACGCAATTATCGCGGTTGGCGGCATGACCGAATTCGCGGCCGGAAACCGTGCTGTGATTGTCCGGACTGAAAGCGGGGAACAGCAATCCTACAATGTGCGTCTTGATGACCTGATCGTTGATGGGGATGTAACGGCCAACGTGCCGCTGCTGCCGGGCGATATTATCATCATTCCACAAAGCTGGTTCTAGTAAGTGCGGCAACTTCGGTTGCCGTTAGAGTTGAGGGTGGAATTAAATAGAAGGTAGTCGCATTGTGTTAAATGCCAACCAGCTAGTTCATCGAAAAAGGTCTCGCACTTCGCTGGCGATAGGATGTGTTGTCGCCAGCAGCGTGCTTGCAATGGCCGGAAACGCCCTTGCCGCCGAATGGATGTTCAATCCATATATCGGAGCGGGTGAAACCTATACGGATAACGCCTTCGGTGTTTCAACAAACAGGCAAGATGATTTCATCACAAACCTGTTTGCCGGTTTCAATGTCGAAGGCGTCGGGCGACGTATTCAGCTTATTGCGGAATATGAACTCGGATACGATAAATACGCACGGTTTTCAGAATTGGATGGCTTCACGCATAATTTGCTTGGCTCCGCCAAAACTGAACTTGTGATGGAGCATCTGTTCCTGGATACCGAGATCGCCCTGACGCAAGAGCGTTTTTCCAGTGATGGAGATACATCATTTTCGAACCGCACAACGACAAGTGCGACCACGCGCGTCCTGAACACCCGGATCAGCCCGTATTATGTGCATGATATCGGTGGGTTCGCGACGGCTACAGCCCGCTACACCCATCAGATGACCAATTTCTCCAACACAAAATCGGATATTGGCTCATCAGAACCGTCGGACACCGAGACAAACCGGGTCGACCTGTCCCTGTTAAGCGGCAGGGAGTTTGCCCGAACGAAATGGGGTGTCGAAGCCTTTGCTTTCGACAATCAGGTGTCTGATGGCGATGATCTGAAGCGCGCCACGGGTAAGGCCTCTGCGCAAATGCCGATCAACCGGTTTGTCGCCTTGATCGGAAGCGCCGGCTGGGATGAATTTGATGGTGATAACATCAATAATGACGACATCAGCGGCGCTTTCTATGGTGGTGGTGTTCGCCTGACGCCTGGCCCGCGCACAGATTTCAGCATTCAGGTCGGACATCGATTTGGCGGCGGAATAGTCGATGCAGATTTGACATATGATATTTCCAGCGAAGCAAGCTTCGTTGCCTCTTATCAAGTCGATATCGCAGGTTCCGGGGAAACTTTTGCGGATACCCGGGTTCTCGATCAATACGGACGACTTGAGAATCCAAACTATTTTCCAGGTGGTTATGTAACCGAGATTACCAAAACGAAGACTCTTTCAATGGGTCTGGACGGGGTTAAAGGACGGAACAGCTATTCCGCGTCCGGCAGCTATATCATACGCCGTTTCCTTGATGATGGCACTGAAGAAGAAGTCGCCTCCATCGATGGACGCTATGCCCGGCAGCTTTCCAGAAAGCTTGAATGGTCCATTCTCGGCGGTTATTCAAAGGTCCTGAGATCACAGGTAACCGGTGACGAAGACACCAGCTACTATGGACAGACCGGTATTAATTACCAGTTCACGCCGACCCTGAGTGGAGATTTTTCATATAGCCACTTCAATCGCAATAGTGAAAACGGTGTAGACGATTATCGGGAAAATGTAATCTCGATTAACATCCGGAAAGACTTCTAGACGTTTAACAATTGCCCGGAACTATCTCGCCGTAAAAATCGGCCGATAATTCCGGGCAATTTTTTTATCCGTGCGCTTTTAATTTCTTAAAAATTTGTTGTGCAAGATCCTTATCGTGGATCACGAGAGAAGGCTGATCCTCATCGGCCTCTTCCTTCGTCTGTACCGGCAGGCGCCGTGTATCTTCCACGCCTTTCGGCGCCCCAACATCGAATATACCATGTGTCTGCTTATCGCGGATTACTTCACTGACAATCGCCGCATCAATTTCCGGGGCCATGCGCGCAAAACCATACACGAGACAGGTATCACACAGAATATTGATGATACGGGGAATGCCGCGGCTTGCCTCAAACAGCTTTTCGCATGCCTCCATGGTGAACAAAGGTTCGTCACGTCCGGCGATGGAAAGCCGATGGCCGATATAGCTGTGAATATCCTCTGCCGTCAGTGGCGCCAGATGGAAATCAGAGGCAATGCGTTGCGCAAACTGGATTAACTCCGGTGCCTGCAACAAGCCTTTCAATTGCGGCTGTCCGACGAGGATAAGCTGCAGGAGCTGATCATTGTCCGCATTGATATTGGAAAGAAGCCTCAACTGTTCCAGCAGTTTCGGACCCAGGTTCTGCGCTTCGTCCACAATCAGGATGGTCCGCCGCCCTTCCGCATACTCGCGGATAAGGAATTGCTGCAATTCATCATGCAGCCCGACATGGGACTTTCCCTCATAAGGTTGACCGAAGGCCATCAGCACCCACTGCAGCAGGTCTCCGTCCTGAATATTGGACACCAGTCCAACGGTGAACTCTTCATCAAGCCTGTCAAGGAGATGGCGGATAAGCGTCGTCTTGCCACAGCCGATTTCACCCGTCACAACGGTAAAGCCGGCCCGGTTCATAACGCCATATTCGAGCATGGAATAGGCCAGAGAATGACTGTGGCCCCAATAAAGGTAATTGGGGTCGGGCAAAATTGAAAAAGGCTTCTGCGTCAGTCCGTAAAACTCTCTATACATATATGTCTGCCTTCACCCGAAAATTTGGGGTAATCAATGGTATCGTTTGCACAATTGGTTCTTCTAGTTTGTCTTTGGTTCTGAGCGCAGCTCCGCAATTGCCTTCTCAGCCTCTTCACGCACCGGAAAAGGCTGGCTGTCCGCAAGTGTCACAGCTTGCTCCAGCTCTTTCAAGGCTTTATCGCGATTATTCTCTGCCTTATAGGCCATGCCAAGATGATAACGAAGAATTGCTATGTCCGGCGCCTTTTCGACCGCCAATCGCAAAAGCGGAGTCGCCATTTCATATTCTCCAAGCCGGTAGTGAATCCACCCTAACGTATCCATGAAATGTGGCACTTTTGAGCTGCGAAACCGCTTTGCAAGCGCATATGCCCGTTGCAGGTCCGCATCGCTCTCAGCTTCCTCGGTAATCAGGCTGGCCAGATTGTTGGCGACGATTTCAGAGTTCGGACGCTCTTCCAGCAGCTCTTCATATATTTTAATAGCATCTGAATTGGCCCCGGAAGATTCATAAATCTCCGCTTGCGTAACTCTCAACATAAATCCGTCTTCAGCGGACTCCATTCCTTCTGCCAGAATATCCTGTGCCTCTTTCTGACGGTCCCGGGATATATAATGCCGCGCCAACATAACATAGCCGGAGGCTTTTCCAGGCTCGCTAGAAATGGCTTCCTTCAACAACTTCTCCGCTTCTTTCGGGTTGTTCTTATGAAGCTGTATTTGCGCCATCAATGTCCGGGCGAGATACTTGTTTTCACTATTACCGACGGCGTCATCCAGAAATTTCTCCGCTTCGGCAATGTTACCCCCCCTCAGATATGCCTGCACCAATGCGGCCATGGCATGTCCGCCTTCCGGGGTGGCCTCATATGCTTTTTGAAAGGCTTCTTGACTTTTTTCCGGATTTTTCATCCCGGCAAGCGCCGCTCCGCTTATCTGATATGCTGCCGCGTTCATATTGTCGACGGCACGAATCCTGTCAGCAATTTTCTCTGCCGCCATCCAGTCTTCTTCTTTTAGCTTAACATCCGCCAGCAACTTGAGCGCATTTATCTCTGCCGGCTTTGCTCTAGCAATATTCTCCAGCAGTCTTTCTGCCCGACTGTAGTCTCCCTGACGAATGAAAAACTGGGCATAGGCCAAAC
>PAKP01000042.1 GCA_002706985.1 Sneathiella sp.
GGAGAGTAACGACAAGCTCATCTCCCTTGAAGGACCATTGCAGCGGTAACGGTTTTGCAGTGCCGGCCTGCTTCTTAATCAGGGCAGTCACGCCACTGCGATCCGAGCCGACCATATGATCCACGCCATCGACAACCAGCTGCGGTGTGTAGACATAACGCGAGTTGAACTCACCTCTGTATCCTACCTGCCGTGCGTCATTGTCGACGCTACCGAAGATGTCTTTCCAGCCGATATAATCCCAATAGGTAACAGAGAAGGAGAGCCCGAGAATATTTTCGTCTTCAATAAGTTCCCCAAGGAGCTTGTCTGCCGGAGGGCAGGAACTGCATCCTTGCGATGTGAAAAGCTCGACAACTGTGGTCGGTTGATGGGCGCTCTCGGCGCTGACGGAACTGACTGAGATTGTCATTCCAAACAGGGCTACAACGGCCATCGCGACGCAATTTAAGTAAAGCTGTTTCATGATGATTATTTAGCGGATTACCGCTTCACACACAAATCACCTGTGAGTGAGAGGTAGGTGAATAAAAAACGGCGGCCAATCAGGACCGCCGTTTTTTGTTCTATGCAATCCGCCTTTAGCTGGCCGAGAGATTCCGAAGAACATACTGGAGGATACCGTCATGACGATAGTATTCAACCTCGTCCAATGTATCGATCCGGCACAGAAGGTCGATTGACTGCGATGAGCCATCCGCCCGCGTGATGTTGCAACGGACGCTCATGCCCGGGGTAACCCCTTCCTCAATGCCCGTCAGGTCGATGACCTCGCTGCCATCCAAGTTTAGCGTTTTCCGCGTTACGCCTTCCGGGAATTGCAGTGGCAGAATGCCCATCCCCACCAGGTTCGACCGGTGGATGCGTTCAAAGCTCTCTGCGACCACGGCCTTGATACCCAGCAACAGGGTGCCCTTTGCCGCCCAGTCACGGCTTGAGCCCGTGCCGTATTCCTTGCCGGCAAACACGACGAGCGGAGTATCCTCTTCGCGATATTTGACGGAGGCATCATAAATCCACATCTGCGTTCCGTCGGGCATATGGCGGGTAACGCCGCCTTCTGTCCCTGGTGCTACCTCGTTGCGCAGTCGGATGTTGGCAAACGTGCCGCGGGTCATGACCTGATCGTTCCCGCGCCGAGAGCCGTAGGAGTTGAAATCCTTCGGGCTGACCTGATGCGATGTCAAATATTCACCGGCCGGTCCGTCCGCCTTGATCGCGCCCGCAGGGGAAATATGGTCTGTCGTTACAGAGTCCCCGAGGAGGGCAAGAATACGGGCGCCCCTGATATCCTCAAATGCGCCGGGTTCTTTCTGCATGCCTTCAAAATAGGGGGGATGCTGCACATAGGTTGAGGTAACATCCCAGCTATAGGTCTGGCCTTCCGCCGTCTTAATTGCCTGCCACGTCGAGTCCCCTGAGAAAACATCGGCATATTGATGCTCGAACATATCGCGGGCAACGGCCTCTTTAACCGTCTTTTGAACCTCTGCATTGCTGGGCCAGATATCTTTCAGGTAAACGGGATTCCCGTCTTTGTCCGTTCCGAGCGAATCTTTCGTGATGTCAATGTTGAGCGATCCTGCGATAGCATATGCGACAACCAGCGGCGGTGAAGCAAGATAGTTTGCTTTCGCCTGCGGGCTTACGCGGCCTTCGAAGTTGCGGTTGCCCGAAAGAACCGAGCAGGCAACCAGTTCACCCTCTGTAATCGCATCGGCGATATGCGGATCGACAGGACCGGAGTTGCCAATACATGTCGTACAGCCATATCCCACAAGATTGAAGCCGAGGGCATCCAGATCATCCTGCAATCCGGCTTTTTCGAGGTAATCGGTTACGACTTTCGATCCGGGCGCGAGGGAGGTTTTTACCCATGGCTTGACGGCAAGCCCTTTTTTGAGCGCATTTCGGGCAACCAGTCCGGCGGCCAGCATTACGCTCGGGTTTGATGTGTTGGTGCAGGAAGTGATCGCCGCAATAATAACATTCCCATGCCCGATCTTGTAGTCCGTTCCGGCGACATCAACCATAACGTCAAGGTTGGCATTCTCTCCTGCTAGTTCCGGCAGGCTTCCTTTAAAGGAATTAGCGGCATCAGAGAGGAGAACACGATCCTGAGGCCGCTTTGGTCCGGCGAGGCTGGGCTCTACCGTTGAAATATCCAATTCCAGTGTCGCTGTGAACTCAGGATCCGGCGTATTGTTGTCACGCCACATGCCTTGTGCTTTTGCGTAAGCTTCCACCAGCTTGACCCGCTTTGGATCACGTGCCGTGAAATTGAGGTAATTGATGGTTTCGGCATCGATCGGGAAGAAGCCGCAGGTTGCACCATATTCCGGCGCCATGTTGGAGATAGTTGCGCGATCGGCAAGACCAAGTTCGGCAATACCCGGGCCATAGAATTCAACAAATTTGCCGACAACACCTTGGGCACGCAGCATTTGTGTTACCGTCAGCACAAGGTCTGTTGCCGTTGTGCCCTCCTTCAGCTTGCCGGTCAGCTTGAAACCGACAACTTCCGGGATTAGCATGGATATGGGCTGACCGAGCATAACGGCCTCCGCCTCGATCCCACCAACGCCCCAGCCAAGAACTGCAAGTCCGTTGACCATGGTTGTGTGGCTGTCCGTTCCGACAAGTGTATCCGGATAGGCGATTTCAGTGCCGTTCTGATCCTTGGTTGTCCAGACGGTTTGTGCCAGATATTCCAGGTTCACCTGATGGCAGATACCGGTTCCGGGCGGAACAACGCGGAAATTGTTGAACGCTTTCTGGCCCCAGCGGAGGAAGGCGTACCGTTCGCCGTTACGCTCCATTTCCAGTTCCACATTCTGGCCGAAAGATGCTGCCGTCCCGAACTTGTCCACCATCACCGAATGGTCGATAACGAGGTCACATTGAGCAAGCGGATTAATCTTTTCAGGATCGCCCCCGAGAGCGACCATCGCATCACGCATTGCCGCAAGATCGACGACCGCGGGAACGCCGGTGAAATCCTGCATCAGAACGCGCGCCGGACGATACGCAATTTCTCGGTCCGCCTTGCGGTTTTTCAGCCACCCGGCAATAGCACTGACGTCCTCTGACGTTACGGTGCGACCATCTTCGTGACGCAGCAGATTCTCTAGCAGGACTTTCAGGGAGAAAGGAAGGCGGGATACATCACCCAGACCGGCTTTTTCGGCCTCCGGGATGCTGTAGTAATCATATTTCTCTCCATCAATGTCGAGAGAACGGCGAATATTCAGGCTGTCGTGACCAGTTGTTGTCAACGTTTCGCTCCTTAAAAGGTAAGGGGAACGGGAAATGCCAGCATAGCGGCACGGGTTCTTTGGTTCAATAATGTGCGTATGTGCCCTAAATTAGAAAAATTCTCAAGTGCTATCATGCCATCGGGTGTTTCCTCCCTTAAATTATCGAAAAATGGGCTCCCGATTATTGCGAATCTCCAGGGAGCCTATGCGTCAAACATTTGCGAAACGCGGAATCTTGCTGTAGTCAGAGGGGATAAATGATGCCTGAACAATACGCCTTCGGAGCAATGTGCCGCTGCCATGAGTTTTTCCGTCCATAACCTTGCCTGTCAGCGGGCTGACCAGATCATCTTTGATAATGTGTCCTTTTCTCTCGCTCCCGGAGAAGCGATATGGGTGCGCGGGCGTAATGGCGCCGGCAAATCATCGCTGCTCAGAATCTGCGCGCGTCTGCTGAAACCCCTGGAAGGCTCAATCTCATGGCAGGGAGAGAATATACTGGATGATCCGGAGAACTATGTCGGGGCCTATCAATATCTCGGGCATCAGGACGCCCTTAAAAGTGCGATGACGGTGGAGGAGAATATAAAGTTCTGGGCGGACTTTCATGGAGAGGCGGATGTCTCTTCGGCGCTCGCTGAATTTGACCTGATACCGCTTCGGAATGTTTCGGCCGACATTCTCTCTCAGGGGCAGAAGAAACGTGTCAATCTTGCGCGATTGGCGGCCTCTCCGGCTTCCCTGTGGATTCTGGACGAGCCACTCAGTGCCCTTGACCGGCACTACATCAGTCAGTTCAGGACGCGCCTATCACGGCATCTGGCCACGGGCGGCATGGCAATTTATGCAACTCATCAGGATTTGGAGCTGAATGACAGCAGATCCCTTGAATTGGATGCGGATACATGATGGCGCGGTTTTTCCAGCTGATCCGCCGGGATGTTATGCTGGCTTTCCGGCAGGGAAGCGCCGTCACACTCAGTCTTTCCTTCTTTGTCATCGTGATTGTCCTGTTTCCACTTGGGGTCGGACCTGAACTATCGGTGCTGGCCCGGATCGGACCGGGCGTACTGTGGGTTGCGGCGCTGCTTGCCTGTCTGCTCACACTGGATCGGATGTTTCAGGCGGATTTCGAGGATGGCGCGCTGGACCTCCTCATGATCGGGCCGTTGCCAGTCGAGATTCTGGTGCTGGCCAAAGTCATTGCCCATTGGCTCACATCCATCCTGCCGCTTATTGTCGTCGCACCCGTTCTGGCACTTTCCCTTAACCTGCCGGGAGATGGCATTTTCGCCCTTACGCTCGCCCTGTTGATTGGGACACCGACGTTAAGCCTGATCGGCGCGGTCGGGGCGGCGCTGACCGTGGGAATGCGGCGGGGTGGTGTTTTGTTGTCACTTCTGGTGCTTCCCCTATATATACCGGTATTGATTTTCGGTGTGGCGGCGGTCGATGCAGCGATTGCGCAGCTTTCCGTGGCGCCGCATTTGTTGTTACTGGGCGGGATTTCGCTGGGTTCGTTGGTCCTTGGGCCGCTTGCTGCGGCGGCGGGATTACGTTTGTCTCTTTCGTGATGAAACAATTTGAATGAACAGTAGTGAAGTATGGCGATCGATTTACATAAATATGCGAACCCGAAACGGTTTCTCTCGATTATCTCGGTGATCTATCCCTGGAGTGTCTGGCTGACGATTATTCTGCTCGGGGTAGGGTTGTATATGGGGTTGTTCGTCGCCCCGCCGGATTATCAGCAGGGCGATACCGTGCGGATCATGTTCGTTCACGTGCCCGCCGCCTGGATGGCCCTGATGATATATACCATCATGGCCGTTTCCTCGGCAGTCGGGCTTATCTGGAAGCATCCGGTGGCCGACCTGACCGCCAAGGCCGCGGCGCCGATCGGCGCCGCGTTCACCTTTCTCGCTCTGGTAACCGGGGCTCTCTGGGGGCAGCCGATGTGGGGGACCTTCTGGGTCTGGGACGCACGACTGACAAGCATGCTGATCCTGCTTTTCCTGTATCTTGGCTATATGGCGATATGGGAGAGTTTTGAGGATACGGCCAAGGCCGCGAAAGCGGCGGCGATCCTGGCGCTTGTCGGAGTCATCAACATACCGATCATCCGGTTTTCTGTGGACTGGTGGAATACCCTTCACCAGCCGGCCAGCGTTGCAACTATGTCAGGTCCCAAGATACATAGCTCAATTTTGATTCCGCTTCTCATTATGGGGCTGGCATATACGGCTTTCTTTGTCATGGTTCTGATAATCCGTGTAAAAGCTGAAATTTTGCAAAGACGTCTTCGCGTCATGCAAATTGCCGATTTACGGCAGAGGTGACATGTCCAAACGGTGATCGCGGCATTGTGACGCAGAACAGGGGTTCTGGTATGTATTTTAAGGGCAGAGCAAGTATATTCGCCGGAAACAGCGGGATTTGAGGAAAATTGGCAGAGCAAGTCACGACATTTTTTGATATGGGCGGATATGGGGCGTTTATATGGTCCTGTTTCGTGCTGTCTGCGATTGTGCTGTTGGCGCTTTATCTTCTGAGTTCCCGCAAACTCAAAACGGTGGAGCGGGAACTGGCTCTGGCGGAAAGCCAACGATCGGAAAAGAGCGGTCGGGCCTCTGACGTTCGGGGAAGCAACTCATGACCCGCAAAAAACGCCGGCTATATTTTGTCCTTGCGGGAATGATAGTGCTCAGCATTGCGGCCGCGCTGGTGCTCATGTCGTTCCAGGATAGTCTTGTCTTCTTCCGCAGTCCGTCCGACCTTGTTGAAAAGCCGATATCGCCCGGCCGGAATTTTCGCTTAGGGGGGCTTGTTGAAGAGGGCAGCATTGACAGCCAGGGAGTAACGCACCGGTTTCGGGTCACGGATCTCAATGAAACCGTTCCGGTCACGTTTGACGGATTGCTCCCCGATCTGTTCCGTGAAGGGCAGGGCGTTGTTGCCGAGGGTTCCCTGACGGAAGAAGGATTGTTCGTCGCGACAAATGTGCTGGCCAAACATGATGAGAACTATATGCCGCCCGAAGTCGCGGAGGCATTAAAGAAGTCAGGACAATGGAAACCCGAGGGAAGTGATTGATGGTCGCGGAGATTGGGCAATTTGTTCTTATTCTGGCGCTGGTGACCGCCTGCTTTCAGGGTGCCTTGCCACTGATTGGCGCGGCGCGAGAAAACCGTCCCCTGATGCGTTTTGGTGACAATGCGGCATTTGTGCAGTTTGCGGCTATTTCCGGCGCCTTCGCCTGCCTGACCATAGGCTATGTCACCAGTGATTTTTCCATCCTGAACGTTGTGAACAACTCGCACTCCCTCAAGCCGATGCTCTATAAAATAAGTGGCGTGTGGGGGAATCATGAAGGCTCCCTTCTCCTCTGGAGTTGGATACTGGCGCTTTTCGGGATGGCTGTTGCTTTTTTCGGGCGCAATTTGCCGGACAGCTTGAAGGCAAGGGTTCTGGCCATACAGGGATTGATTGGCGTGGGGTTCTTGATGTTCATTCTGTTCACGTCCAACCCGTTTGAAAGGATCAGTCCGGCGCCGCTGGACGGTAACGGTCTCAATCCACTTTTGCAGGATCCTGGCCTCGCCTTTCATCCGCCCTTTCTGTATCTCGGATATGTTGGGCTTTCCATCACCTTTTCTTTCGCAATCGCGGCGTTAATCGAGGGGCGGGTCGATCCGGCCTGGGCACGCTGGGTTCGGCCATGGACACTGGCGGCATGGGGCTTCCTGACAATCGGGATCGCGCTTGGATCCTGGTGGGCCTATTATGAGCTCGGCTGGGGCGGCTGGTGGTTCTGGGATCCGGTTGAGAACGCGTCCTTCATGCCCTGGCTGGCGGCAACGGCGCTGCTGCATTCGGCGATCGTTGTGGAAAAGCGGGATGCCCTTAAAAACTGGACTATTCTGCTGGCGATTATCGCCTTTAGCCTGAGCCTTCTGGGAACTTTCCTTGTGCGTTCTGGCGTCCTGAATTCGGTGCATGCCTTTGCATCTGATCCGGCGCGGGGTGTATTTATCCTGATATTCTTGATATTTGTCATCGGGGGGTCGTTATTGTTGTATGGCATTCGCGCACCGAAGATGAAAGGGGGCGGGTTGTTCGCTCCTATCAGCCGCGAAGGATCGCTGGTTCTGAATAATCTGTTGCTTTCCACCATTACGGCAACGGTTCTCCTCGGGACCCTTTATCCGATTTTTCTGGATGCCTTCACAGGCGCAAAAGTCTCTGTCGGGCCTCCTTATTTCAACGCTACATTTCTGCCGCTTGCACTTCCTTTAGTCGTGGCGATGGCGTTCGGGCCGTTTCTGGCCTGGAAGCGGGGTGATCTTGCCGGTATTGTCTCGCGCCTTAAATTTGCTCTGTTCGCAGCACTTGCATTTTCCGGATTTCTCTGGTGGTGGCAGACAGGGACGCCGGTAATGGCCCTGCTCGGTATGGGTCTGTTTGCCTGGCTGCTGGTCGGGTCCGTCCTTGAGTGGGCTGAGCGGATAAAGCTGTTTCGTGGTCCGCTCGCGAATAGCTGGAAACGCATGATACAGCTTCCGCGAAGCGCTCACGGCATGACTGTTGCCCATATTGGTGTTGCCTTGGTCATTTTGGGTATCACGGCATCTGAGGCATGGCAAAGCGAGCATCTTGGTGTCATGCGGCCCGGCGAGACAGTAACTGTCGGCGGATATGATTTCCGTTTTGACGGCGCCGAGGCGATAACGGGACCGAATTATGACGCCATTCAGGGCACCTTTCTCGCCTACAAGGGCGATAACAAGGGTGTATATCTTTATCCCGAACAGCGGCGTTATACCGACCCGCCTATGGAAACAACGGAAGCCGCAATCCGGCCAATGCTGAGCGCTGACCTTTACACGGTTATTGGCGAAGCGGACGGAGACGGCGGTTATGCCGTTCGGATTTACCACAAACCGTTCATTTCCTGGATATGGATCGGTGCATTCGTGATGTTTGCAGGCGGGGCGCTCAGCTTGAGTGACAGACGGTTGCGACTTGGTGCGCCAGGGCGGGCGAAGCGCGCATCTGCGGTATCTTCCGCGCCGTCGGAAGCGAAAGGGTAGGGCGATGAAATTGAAGTTTCTGGTGCCGGTTCTGACATTCGCGGCGATTGCCGTCGTTCTCTGGTATGCCCTGTTCAATCTGAACCCGACAGAAATCCCGTCCGAGCTGGTCAGTAAGCCGGCACCGGAATTCGCGTTGGAGCCTGTTCCCGGATACGGGCCAGGTCTTGCGCAGGCGGATCTGGCGACGGGCAAGGTGACATTGCTGAATGTCTTCGCCTCCTGGTGTGCCGCCTGCATGGCCGAGCATCCCTTCTTCATGGAATTGAAAAAACAGAATGTCGTTGAGATTTACGGACTCAACTATAAAGACAAACCGGATGCCGCCGCCCAGTGGCTGGATCGTCATGGCAATCCTTATGCACGGACAGGGATGGATTTGAAAGGGCGTATCGGCATTGATTTTGGCGTTTACGGGGTGCCGGAAACCTTTGTCATCAGTGCGGACGGCAAAATACTTGATAAGATTATCGGCCCGGTCAGCAAGGACATGTTCGATATGCGTATCCGGCCGTTGCTGAATGAGGCGGGATCGTGACGATTGGAGCTCGTTCGTTTATTCTGGCGCTATTGTTCGTACCGATGATCCTGCTGTCGGCATCCGCTGTCTTCCTTGAGGAGCGGCTGGATGATCCTGAACAGGAGGCGCGGGCAAGGGAAATTTCCGAAGGTATCCGATGCCTTGTCTGCCAGAATCAATCCATCCTCGACAGTAATGCCGACCTTGCAAAAGACCTGAGGCAGATCGTCCGGGAACGTGTTGCATTGGGCGAGAGCGATGACAAGGTGCGCGAATTTCTGGTGACCCGTTATGGGGACTGGGTTTTGCTGGACCCGCCGTTCAAGCTCCGCACGGTTTTCCTCTGGCTGGGACCGGTACTGATTTTCATCATCGGCGCGATTGCGGCCATTGTGTTCCTTCGTGGCCGCAACAGGCAGCCCGATGCGGAGGAGCCGGGCGAACTTACGCCTGCGGAAGAGGCAAGATTGAAAAACCTGCTCGATTCTGAATCGGACATAACCGGGCATAAGTCATGATCTGGATCGTTGTTTCACTCATCATTGCGGCAGCGCTCGGGATTCTGGTCTGGCCGTTTCTGCGAACGGATCGGATGCGCCGTCGTCATGCGGATCAGGGGCTCGCTGTTTACCGTCAACAGCTGGATGAATTGGAAGCAGATGTTGCACGTGAAACAATCGAGAAATCCGAGGCGGAGGCGATGGCGCTTGAAATCAAGCGGCGTATGCTGCGGCTGGACCGCGCCGAAAATGAAGCCTCTTCATCCCTGAATGCTAGGAAGCATTGGCGTATCGCTGCAATGCTTGCGGTTGTCATTCCTGCGCTCAGCTTTGGTCTTTATCTCGACCTCGGGTCGCCGAATGAACCGGCTCACCCGCTGGCCGCTCGTGACCTTGCGGCAGACGCGAGAGCGCTGCAAGCGCGGGATGCAGGACCCTTGATCAAGCGCCTTATCGCGGCATTGAAGGAACAGCCGGACAACCTGGAAGGCTGGGTCCTTCTGGCCCGCACCTTGAGCCGGATGGAGAGGTATCAGGAGGCCGCCGAAACCTATATGAAAGCAACGTTGTTGGCGCCACGGGCGACGGAGCTGTTTATCGGGGCGGGGGAAAATTATTATTTTGCCGCTGATGGGAATGTGACGGCGAAGGCAGAAGAGGCTTTTGAGCAAGCATTTGCACTCGATCCGGAAAATCCGGGTGCACGGTACTATCTTGCCCTGAGAGATGCGGAAGCAGGGGACAATGCTGGCGCCCTTCAGAAATGGATATTGCTTTATAAAGAAAGCCCGGCAGATGCGCCCTTCATGCCGGTTCTGGAGCAGCGCATCGAGCGGACAGCCGAACTTACCGGGACAGACATTGGCGACCTTTTCTCCCGCAAGAGTGTCCCTGATATGCCCAAAGGGCCATCGGGCGCAGATATTGCCGCCGCCGCCGACATGACGCCTGAAGCGCGGCAGGAAATGATTGCCTCCATGGTTGAAAGCTTGGCGTCGCGTATGGATGAAACCCCGGATTATGAGGGCTTAATGCGCCTGGGTCAGGCATACTCTACCCTTGAAGAATATGAAAAGGCGGCGAATGCGTACGGGCGGGCACGCATGCTGAAACCGGACGATTTGACGGCAATTGATGCGGAAGCCTTTTCCTATGTCCAGATGGCAGGAAACAACGGTGTCCCGCCCGCGCAGGCGGTCGGGCTTTATCGCATGTTGATCGAGAAAAACCCCGAGCACCCGCAGGCGCTTTGGTATTTGGGCGTTGCCGCGGCAGCCGAAGGAAATGACGCAGAAGCCATAGATTTCTGGCGGCGCCTGCAGGCAGTGACGGAAGCAGGCGGTCGCGTTCATAATGCGGCGGAAGCCGCCATAAAGAGCCTTTCCGATCAGGATAAAAATTGATACCGTTGCACTTTCAACAGCAGAAAGATCAACGGCCATTGACTTCGACAAATCCAGATGATTATGCGTTTGAACGCAAGGTCCCTGCAGGCGATAACATGGAGCGCCATGTATGCGCTGACTGCGGCTGGGTGCATTATGATAACCCGAAGATTGTTGTCGGGTCCGTTGTTACCTTTGAAGATAAATTCCTCCTCTGCAAGCGCGCCATTCACCCGCGCAAAGGCTTCTGGACTCTTCCCGCCGGATACCTTGAGCAAAATGAAACGACAGCAGACGGCGCAATGCGCGAGGCGTTTGAAGAAGCGAAAGCGGAAATTCACATTCGCGACCTGCTCGCTGTTTACAGCGTGACGCATATCAGTCAGGTGCAGATCATGTATCGCTCTGTCTTGAAAGCTCCGGAATTTTCGGCGGGCCCTGAATCACTGGACGTCAAGTTGTTCGACTGGGCTGATATTCCCTGGAACGATCTTGCCTTTCCAACTGTCTATTGGGCGCTACATCAGTATCAGGAGATCAAGGACAAGGAGAGCTTCACTCCCTTTTCCAACGCGCATGGTGACATGCTCAAAAAGTCACTTGAAATAATACGACGCTGATCGGCAGGATAGAGGACATCGGAATGAAAAAGATAATGACTGCTCTTGTCATGGGCGCGTTGATCGTGCTCGCCGTTGGCATGAATGCCCGGGCCGGATTACTGGATAACATTCAGAAGAAAATCACGGATTCGGCCTCTTCCGTGACAGGCGGGACCAATAGTGGCGGCGCGAGTAACCTGTCGACGAGCCAGATAATTGAAGGCCTTAAGGAGGCGCTGCAGGTTGGAACGGAGACTGTCATCTCCCAGATCGGGACAACGGGGGGATATAATGATGATCCGGCTATTCATATCCCGCTCCCTGAAAAGATGCAGCAGGCGCAAGCGCTTATGAAAAAGTTCGGCCTCTCCGGTATGGCGGATGACCTTGAGGCGCGGCTGAACCGCGGTGCGGAAGCGGCGGCGCCAAAAACCAAGGAAATCCTCATGAATGCGATCTCTGAAATGACCGTAGAGGACGCCCAGGCTATTTACAGCGGACCCGATGATGCGGCCACCCAGTATTTCCGGAAGGTCTCAACAGCCGATCTGTCTGAGACAATTCGTCCGATTATCGAGCAGTCGCTGCAGGATGTCGGGGCGATCTCCCTCTATGATAGCCTGGTTTCACAATACAAGACGTATCCGCTGGTTCCGGATATCAAGTCTAATCTGACCGACTACACCACGGATATGACGCTGGAAGGGCTGTTTCACTACCTCGCCGAGGAAGAGGCGGCCATTCGCAATGATCCGGTCAAGCGGACAACGGAAATCCTGACTACCGTTTTTGGGAACTAGTCGGCGGCTCTCGCCAGATACTCCGCGATCAATGGTTCATACCGCGGAAGCGATTTGTACCCGCGCATATCGGCATTCATGGTTTGAAGCCCGTGCAGGAGACGTTCTGCGCGGGCTTTG
This sequence comes from Sneathiella sp., assembly GCA_002706985.1. Taxonomy (GTDB): domain Bacteria; phylum Pseudomonadota; class Alphaproteobacteria; order Sneathiellales; family Sneathiellaceae; genus Sneathiella. The sequence continues at coordinate 12,275 of PAKP01000042.1, forward strand.
TCTTCACATACCTCGGCAAGGCTGTTATTGAAAATCCGGATGGTAAAAAGAATATCCGGGTTATCATCAATCCGTTGCAGGGTTTGACGTTCGACCCGGAAGAAGATCTTTTCGCCGACATTATGGTGAGTAATGGACGTATCGACGGCGCGGTTCCTGCGCCACCAGCCGGGCTGAAACAGGGCATCGCTGTCATATAAGCCCCAATTGAACCGCTCCACTTTCTTGCCAGGTCTCAGGTTCCGGAAGAAGCGGTCTATGGGGTTGCCGATGCGCGGGTTGAGCCCCGGGACAGGCTGGTGAATAGCCTGCATGACCTTGCCCACCTTCTCCGGCAGGTTCCACCCGGTCGGAAAGCAGACGCACGCCGCCGCAAGGGTATATCCGTCATCCGTCTCTCTCATGAGGACCAGGTCCTCCTGCACGGCAAGGGCAGCCTGAACAAGCGGACTGGGTTCGTCCTTTGCCGGCGCGCGCGCTGTAATATCGCGATGATTGGCGGCCAGTTCATCTTCCACAAGCTGACGGATTTTCTGCTGCGCGGGCAGGCTTCCGGATGTTTCGGCAAAAACCTGATCCCGATGGTCGCGGATTAATCTGCTTTTTTCAGCGACATCCCGCCCATGGTTCTGATCCGTATCAATCCATGATCGGTTTCGCAGGGCCTGAAGGCCCATATTCAGGCGGAAATCAGTACCGTCGAGAGGGAAGTAGCGAAGGTTCATGCGTCCGGATTTGACTTTTCCTGGGTTCCGTGCCGGGTTATCAACGGCACCTGCGCAATGAAAAAGAGGAATGTTGCCGCAGTGAAGCCGAAGACCTTTGCATTGACCCATATCTCTGTCGAAAGATTGCGCCAGATCAGTTCGTTTGCGACGGCCATGATCAGGAAGAATATCGCGAGGCGGATTGTGAGTTTTTTCCACCCTTCATCATCAAGCTTCCAGAAATTATCAAACAGGATTTTGATAAAGGACTTCCCGAGCATCAGTCCGGCGAACAGAACCACGGCAAAAATCCCGTAAATGATCGTCGGTTTCATCTTTATGAAAGTTTCGTCATTCAGATACAGGGTTAGCCCGCCGAAAATGGTCACGACCACCGCCGTAACCAAAGGCATCATTGGCATGGTTCGTGTATAATAATAGGAAATGGCAAGCGCGAGCAGGGTGGTTGCCATGATGGCGGCTGTCGCAATGAACAGATCACCAAAGTAATAGGCCGCGAAGAATATCAGTATAGGTCCAAGCTCTGTCGCCGGTTTCAATCCCTTGGGCATTGGTTTGCTGCTGGTCATGTATGCCTTCCTGTTAGTTGTCTGCGACACCGGAAAGGGCGCGGGCGAAATCCTTTGCAGCGAAGGCTTGCAGGTCGTCTTCCCCTTCGCCGACACCAATGGCATGCACCGGCAAGCCAAAGCGATCCGAGATTGCGACAAGCACCCCGCCGCGGGCCGTCCCGTCCAGCTTGGTCATGACCAGGCCGGTCACATCGCAGGTTTTACCGAAGATCTCCACCTGGTTGAGGGCGTTCTGACCTGTCGTTGCGTCCAGCACCAGAATGCAGGAATGCGGAGCATCCGGATCAAGCTTTTTGATCACCCGCAGAATTTTCTCAAGCTCCGCCATCAGGTCAGATTTATTCTGCAGGCGTCCGGCGGTATCGATCAGCAACAAATCCGCGCCGTTATTCTTCGCTTTCTCCATGGCTGAATAGGCGAGCCCGGCTGCATCACCCCCGACTTTGGTGGTGACGACATCGCAGCCTGTGCGCTGGCCCCAGATTTGAAGCTGCTCAACTGCGGCTGCGCGAAATGTATCTCCCGCTGCGAGAACGACCTTCTTGCCCATCGCCCGATATTGCTTGGCAAATTTGCCAATGGTCGTCGTTTTCCCGGACCCATTCACCCCGACAATCAAAACCACATGGGGCTTGCGATCTTCCTGTAGTTCAAAATCCTTTGCGACTGGATCGAGAATGAGCGCCACCTCGTCAGCGAGAGCGCTCCGGATTTCGTCCGGTGAGATTTCCTTTTCATAACGGGATTTTGCGATGGTGGCGGAAATGCGGGCCGCTGTAGAAACGCCTAAATCAGCACTGATCAGCAGCTCTTCAAGCTCTTCAACGACATCATCGTCAAGCTTGCGTTTTGTGAAGATATCGGAAATACCGCTCGATATGGCGCCGGAGGAGCGTTTTAAGCCATCGCTTAGTCGACGGAACCAGCCCTTTTTCTCTTTCGTTTCACTCATTACGCTGTTTGCTCCAAAGGTCCGGCAAACAGTTTTCTGCCATTTGTGCCCGTAATTCTAACATCGACAATGTCGCCTCCGTTTGCCGGGAAATCAAGGTCGACCGGGGCGTAATGCAGGGTCCTTCCCGTTGTCTCATTTTCCACCAGAATGGACTGTTCAGTTCCGACCAGCGTTTCAAGAAATCGGGACAGATTAATCTCTCCCGCATGGCGAAGAGCAGCGGCGCGGGCCTTTCGGATATCTCCCGGTACCTGCGGCATTTTTGCGGCGGGCGTTCCCGGGCGCGCGGAATAAGGAAAAACATGCAGATAGGCGATATCGCATTCCTCGATCAGCTTCAGACTGTTTGCCGCCATTTCATCGGTCTCGGTGGGGAAGCCCGCAATGATATCCGCGCCGAACACGACTTCCGGCCTCAGCTTCCGCGCCTTTTCGACGAAATCATATACGTCTTTCCTCAGGTGCCGCCGTTTCATTCTTTTCAAAACCATATCATCCCCCGCCTGAAGGCTGATATGCAGATGCGGCATCAGCCGGGGTTCCGACTCTATCAGGCGCCATAAGTCATCATCGACTTCCACTGGATCGAGTGAGGAGAGGCGCAACCGTTCGATTTGCGGCACGGCACTCAGCAGGCGGCGGCACATCTGGCCCAAGGTCGGGCGGCCCGGTAAATCTTCGCCATAGGCAGTGATGTCAACACCGGTCAGGACGAATTCCTTGTATCCGTTCTGGGTGAGCGTGCGCGCCTGATCGACAATGGCCCCGAGCGGGACGGATCGGCTGTTGCCGCGGCCATAAGGAATAATGCAGAAGGTACAGCGATGATCGCATCCGTTCTGGATTTGCAGGAAAGCCCGGGCACGACCGTCGAACCCCTCGATTAGGTGACCCGCGGTTTCCTCAGCGGACATGATGTCATTTACCTGAACGCGTTCGCTCTGTTCTGTTCCGAAGGCGTTCGGCTCCAGCTTTTCGAGATTCCCGAGGATCTGGTCAACTTCGGGCATTTTTGCAAACTGATCCGGGTTCGTCTGGGCGGCGCAGCCGGTGACGATGATTTTTGCGTCCGGATGATCCCGGCGGGCCTTTCGCACGGCCTGCCGTGCCTGGCGCTCAGCTTCATTGGTGACGGCGCAACTATTGATGATGATTGCATTGTTCATGCCCGCCGCGGCGGCATGTCCGCGCATGACTTCAGACTCATAGGTATTCAAGCGGCAGCCGAAAGTTATCACCTCCGGCATGGCGAGCGGTTTTGCCTCTCCCATCATGCGGCTCCTTTCAGCAGGGCAGTATCCAGAAACCCGCGAAAAGACGTTGCAATTGCGCCGCCCATAAAGATATGGCCGTTCTCGTCAATGCGCATGTCAAGCGGCCCGCCGTTAAGGTGCAGTCTGGCGGTCTTATCTGCAAAACCGCGGATGTTCGCGGCAACCATGGTGGCGCAGGCCGCCGAACCACAGGCAAGCGTGATGCCGACACCGCGTTCCCAGACACGCAGCCGAAACTCACCGTTCTCCATCCTGCTGACAACGCTGATATTTGCCTTTTCGGGAAATATCGGGTGGGTTTCAGCCACCGGACCCCATTTTTCGAGATCGACCGCCTCCGCGTCGTCAACAAAGAAGACGGCATGAGGATTGCCCATATTCACGGCAACCGGATCGGCAAGCGGTCCGATTTCAAGCCGGACATGGGCCGTCTCTTCGGGCTGCGACAGCGGAATTTGTTGCCACTCTAGCTTTGGCTTTCCCATGTCAATAACGATGTCGCCGTGATCGCTTCTGGTGCCGATAAGTAATCCGGCTCGTGTTTCTATGGTGACGTCTTGCGTGCCGCTTTCCTGCATTAACAGATATGCAACACAGCGCGTTGCGTTTCCGCAGGCTTCCGCCTCGCTGCCATCCGCATTATAGATACGCATGAAAATCGCGGCATCCGGATCGCCCGGTTCCATCACGATCAACTGGTCATAACCGACACCGCGATGCCGATCGGCAATTGCACGCAGGGCGCCTCCCGACAATTCGGGCAGCCGCTCGCGTCCGTCAATGATGACGAAATCATTGCCAAGACCATGCATCTTTATGAAAGGTATCGGTTCCATAACCCGCGATATAGGCGTTTGTGCGCCTGCGGTCCAGCATATTTATCGGCGGCTCACCAAGAGTTCTGCTTGACTTATGCGGGTGTCTGTGGCTAATTCCGGCCACTCAAGACAACTGAGTCGCAACATAGAAGTACCATTTTGGTATCCGTCAGCCCGCGAGTTTCGCGCCCTGGCGCTTTTTTGCGTTGCTTGAAACGGTTGCCGCGAGATGGAATTAAAGCGTGATTTGAACAGGTTAAAGGCCAAATGTTCGAAAGTTTGACAGGCAGACTGGGTGATGTGCTTGGGCGATTGACCAAGCGGGGTGCCCTTACAGAGGCAGACGTCTCGGAGGCGATGCGTGAAGTGCGCGTTGCCCTTCTTGAGGCCGATGTCACGCTGCCTGTTGTCAAAAGCTTTATCAAGCGGGTTAAAACCAAAGCGGTTGGCACGGAAGTCCTGAAGTCCGTTAATCCGGCGCAGATGGTCATCAAGGTTGTGCATGACCAGCTGATCGAGATGCTGGGCTCCGAGCAGCAGGAACTGAACCTCGTCGCCGTGCCGCCGGTTGTCTACATGATGGTTGGCCTGCAGGGTTCCGGTAAAACCACTTCGACAGCGAAAATTGCGAAATGGCTGACGGAGAAGAAAGGCAAGAAGGTCATGATGGCCTCTCTTGACGTTCGCCGTCCCGCGGCTCAGGAGCAACTGAAAATCCTGGGTGAGCAAACAGGTGTTGCTACATTGCCGATTGTTACCGGTCAGATGCCGGTGGATATCGCGAATCGTGCCGTTCAGTCGGCCCGGTTGCAGGGTATCGATGTCATCCTTCTGGATACGGCGGGCCGCCTGCATGTGGATGAGGAACTGATGGCGGAGATGGACGCCGTCCATCGCAATACCAAACCGACGGAAACCCTTCTGGTTGTCGATAGCCTGACCGGTCAGGATGCCGTCAATGTGGCGGAGCAGTTCAAGTCGCGCGTTGATGTCACCGGTATCGTCATGACCCGTATCGATGGCGATGGTCGTGGCGGTGCGGCTCTCTCCATGCGCGAGGTAACTGGATGTCCGATCAAACTGCTGGGTACTGGCGAAAAGCTTGATGCGCTGGAATCGTTCCATCCGGACCGGATTGCCAATCGTATTCTGGGTATGGGCGACATTGTCTCGCTGGTGGAAAAAGCCGCCGAGACGATCGAGAAGGATGAAGCCGAGAAGCTTGCCCTCAAAATGCAGAAGGGCACGTTCGATCTCGATGATCTCGCGAACCAGCTGCGTCAGATGCGTAAAATGGGTGGCATGAACAGCTTGATCGGGATGTTGCCGGGTGTCGGCAAGATGAAGAAGCAGCTGGATTCAGCGAACCTTGATGACAAGCTTCTGATTCGTCAGGAAGCCATGATCCAGTCTATGACACCGAAGGAACGGCGCAACCCGCAGATTATCGCCGCGTCCCGCAAGAAGAGGATCGCCGCAGGATCCGGCATGAGCGTTCAGGATGTCAACCGTCTGTTGAAACAGCACAAACAGATGGCCGGCATGATGAAAAAAGTAAAGAAACTCGGCAAGAAAGGCATTGCGCGCGGTGGCATGCAGGGTCTTTTGCCGCCGGGAATGAAACTGTAACCGAAATTGAATCTGTTAAAGGAAAGAACCTAATATGGCATTGAAAATTCGCCTCACCCGTCAGGGCGCCAAGAAGCGGCCTTTCTATCGTGTTGTCGTGGCCGAAGCCAGCAGCCCGCGCGATGGTCGGTATATTGAACGCCTTGGTACCTATAACCCGATGTTGCCGAAGGATAGTGAGGATCGTGTATCCCTGAATGCCGAGCGTATCCAGTACTGGATCGGGAATGGCGCAAAAGCGACGGATCGCGTCGCCAGCCTGATGGCAAGCGCCGGTCTCGGTGAAAAGCCCGTTCGCAACAACCCCGAGAAAGCGAAGCCGAAAGCCAAGGCGCAGGAACGTCTGCGGGAGCAGGCCGAAGCAAAGCAGGCTGCGGAAGAAGCCGCCGCTGAAGCTGCGGCAGCACCTGAAGAAGAGGCTCCGGCAGAAGAGGCCGTTGCTGAAGAAGCTCCTGCCGAGGAAGTTGCGGCAGAAGAGGATGAGCAGAAAGCGGAAGCTTAAGGACTTATCGTTATGCCACAGGCGGGCATGTTGCTGCTGGGCGTGATCGTCGGGGCAAAAGGTATCAAGGGCGAGCTGAAGGTGAAAAGCTTCACCGAAAACCCCGAAGATATTGCCGCCTACGGCCCCTTGCAGGATCAGTCGGGAAGGACAACTTATAAGCTGAAAGTTGTCGGTCTCAGCAAAGGTTTGCCGGTGGTGCGAATAAAGGGTATATCAGATCGCACTGCGGCTGAGGCTCTTAAGGGAACTGAGCTTTATATCGCGCGGGACCGGTTGCCCGAGACGGAAGAAGAGGAAGAATATTATCATGCCGACCTGATCGGCTTGCCGGTATTCTTTCAGGATGGAACGAAGTTCGGAACAGTCCTGCGGTTGCATGATTTTGGTGCGGGCGACATGTTGGAGATTGTGCCGGAGAACAAAGACGATAAATTGGCGGTATTGGTTCCCTTTACCGTCGAGATGGTGCCCGAGGTCGATCTTTCGGGGGGCCGGGTCGTCGTCGAGTTGAGTGAGGATTTTTTTGAAAATCCGGAGGCTCCGCAAGAGACGGCCAAGTCTTAAGTGCGGGTCAACGGGTGGCAGGAAAACGGATGGTCTGGACTGCCCATATCTTAAGCCTTTTTCCGGAAATGTTTCCGGGGCCGCTTGGGTCAAGCCTTGCGGGGAAGGGGCTGGAAGAAGGGGCGTGGGGCCTGAAGGTCAGCGATATACGCGATTTTGCCAAAGGCAGGCATCGCGCAGTTGATGACAGTCCTTTTGGCGGCGGAGCCGGAATGGTGATGCGGCCGGATGTGTTGGCGCCGGCAATCGATACGGCGCTTGCCGCGGCAGAAGAGGGGACGCGGGTTATTTATTTCAGCCCCCGTGGGCGGGCCATGGATCAGGCCTTTGTGCGGAAGCTGGCGGACGAACCGGGAGCGATTATGGTGTGCGGTCGCTTCGAAGGAGTGGATGAACGGGTTCTGGAAGCCCGAAATGTGGAGGAAGTCAGTCTTGGTGACTTCATCCTGTCCGGTGGCGAGGTGGCGGCACTGGCATTGTTGGATGCGGTGGTTCGCCTGCTCCCTGGTGTGACAGGAAACAGGGAGTCACTGGAGGAAGAGAGTTTTGCGGACGGGTTGCTGGAATATCCCCACTATACCCGCCCGCCGGTCTGGGAAGGCCGATCGGTTCCGGAAGTTTTACTCTCGGGCCATCATGAGAAAATAAGGGAATGGCGGCAACGTCAGTCCGAGGAATTGACAAAGGAACGAAGACGGGACCTGTGGGATCGTCGGAAGCGTAATTTTTGATAAAGGGTGAAGACCATGAATACGGTTGAAAAGCTAGAACAAGAGCAGATCGAGAAATTGGTGGCGGAGCGTCCCGTTCCCCAGTTCCGCCCCGGAGATACTCTTCGGGTCCATGTAAAGGTTGTCGAAGGTACGCGTGAACGTATTCAGGCATTCGAAGGCGTTTGCATTGCGCGAAACGGCGGCGGCATCAATGCCAACTTCACGGTACGAAAAATTTCCTATGGTGAAGGTGTTGAACGTATTTTCCCGCTTTACTCACCGCGTATCGATCATATCGAAGTTGTCCGTCAGGGTATTGTTCGCCGGGCGAAGCTGTATTACCTGCGCGAACTGCGTGGCAAGAAGGCACGTATCCGCGAGCGCCGTGAAGACCGCTACAGTGGAAAGACCGCAAGCTAAAGGTTGTTGGCGCGGGGAGTGCGAAGGGCCAGTTTTCTGGTGAGCGTGTGCAAAGATCAATAAACAGGATGCGAGAAAAGAAATGGGAAACCCTAGAACCTTATATGACAAAATCTGGGACAGCCATGTTGTAGATCAACTGGAAGACGAAGCCTATATTCTTTACATCGATCGCCATCTCGTTCATGAAGTGACCAGCCCGCAGGCCTTTGAAGGTTTGCGGGTCGCTGGCCGGAAGGTTCGGCGTCCCGAAGCGACTTTCGCGGTTGCCGACCACAACGTTCCGACCAAGGATATTGAGAAAGGCATCACTGATCCTGAAAGCAAGCTTCAGATTGACACGCTGGAAGCTAACACAGCGGAATTCGGTATTCCCTACTTTTCCATGACTGACGATCGCCGTGGTATTGTTCATATCATCGGGCCGGAGCAGGGGCTGACCCTTCCCGGGATGACGATCGTCTGCGGTGATTCCCACACCTCCACTCATGGGGCATTCGGGGCGCTTGCTCATGGTATCGGAACGTCGGAAGTCGAACATGTTCTGGCAACCCAGACGCTGGTTCAGGAAAAAGCCAAAAACATGCGGGTGACGGTTCATGGTGACCTGCCTCTCGGCGTTACGGCGAAAGATATTGCGCTGGCTATTATCGGGAAAATCGGTACTGCGGGCGGTACCGGCCATGTGATCGAGTATGCCGGAGATGCGATACGTGCGCTCTCCATGGAAGGGCGGATGACTCTCTGCAATATGACGATTGAGGCAGGCGCACGCGCCGGACTGATTGCGCCGGATGAGGTCACGTTCGACTATATCAAAGGGCGCCCATATGCGCCAAAAGCAGGCACTTTCGAGCAGGCAGTTTCCTATTGGAAGACGCTCAACTCTGATGAGGGCGCCAAGTTTGACAAGGAAGTTGAGCTCGATGCGAGTGAATTAATCCCTTATGTTACCTGGGGAACCAGCCCGGAAGACGCTTTGCCGATTAACGGATATGTGCCGGCGCCACATGATTTTGCTGATGAAGGTAAGCGTGGCGCCGCGGAGCGCGCTCTTAAATATATGGGTCTCACGGCAGGCATGAAACTCTCCGACATTGAAGTCGACCATGTCTTTATCGGATCTTGCACCAATGGCCGGATCGAGGACCTAAGGGCGGTTGCGAAGGTTGTCGAGGGCAGGAAAGTTAAGGACACGGTGAACGCGATCATCGTACCGGGCTCGGGGCTAGTGAAGCTTCAAGCGGAAGCAGAAGGCTTGGATAAAATTTTCGAAGCAGCCGGGTTTGAATGGCGTCAACCGGGATGTTCCATGTGCCTTGCGATGAATGCAGACAAGCTTGATGCGGGGGATCGTTGTGCCTCGACTTCAAATCGGAATTTTGAAGGTCGTCAGGGCCGCGGCGGTCGTACGCATCTTGTCAGCCCGGCAATGGCGGCGGCGGCGGCGGTGACCGGCCATCTGACAGACGTGCGGGAATTGGGATAAGGGATCAGGATAATGGAAAAGTTTAATAAACTGACGGCGGTTGCCGCACCAATGCCCTTGGTCAATATCGATACCGATATGATTATCCCGAAGCAGTATCTCAAAACCATTCAGCGTGCGGGTCTGGGGAAGAATCTGTTTGCAGAAATGCGCTATGACAATGATGGCAATGAAGTTGAAGATTTTGTATTCAATCAACCGGCTTACCGGAACGCGGAAATTCTGGTTGCCGGTGACAATTTTGGTTGCGGTTCCAGCCGGGAGCATGCCCCTTGGGCCCTGCTTGACTTTGGAATTCGCTGCGTGATTTCCACAAGTTTTGCCGATATTTTCCATAACAATTGCTTCCGCAATGGCATCTTACCGATTGAAGTGTCACCGGAAGACTTGGAAAAGCTGATGGAAGATGCCTCTCGCGGTGCAAACGCGACGATTTCGGTCGATCTGGAGGCACAGGAAATTCGGGGACCTGACGGTGGGGTTATTCATTTTGAGATCGATGAATTCAACAAGCATTGCCTGTTGACGGGTCTCGATGAAATCGGTTTGACGTTGAAAAAAGAAAACAAGGTCACCGAGTATGAAGAAACCCGCAAACTAAGTCAGCCCTGGCTTTAAATTTCCTTCTCCTTCTGTCTTTTGAGAGTGTTTTACGATGGCATCTAATAAATCCCTGTTGATCCTGCCCGGTGACGGCATTGGCCCTGAAGCAATGGGCGAAGTACGCCGTATTGTCAGCTGGATGGAAGATAACCGTGCCGTTTCCTTCGACCTTGACGAAGACCTTGTCGGCGGTTCCTCTATCGATGCGCATGGCATTCCGATTACTGACGAAGTGGTAGACAAGGCGCAGAATGTGGACGCCGTGCTCTTGGGCGCGGTTGGTGGGCCGAAATGGGATAATCTTGACTTCTCTGTCAAGCCGGAACGTGGCCTGCTGCGCCTTCGCAAAGATCTTGAACTGTTTGCCAATCTGCGGCCGGCAGTCTGTTTCGATGCGCTTGTCGATGCATCCAGTCTCAAGCCGGAACTGGTGAGTGGTCTGGACATCATGATTGTCCGGGAACTGACGGGCGGTGTCTATTTTGGAGAGCCGCGCGGAATCGAAGATCTGGGGAATGGCGTGCGCCGGGGAATTAACACTCAAGTGTACACGACGCCGGAGATTCATCGTGTTGCCCGCGTAGCATTCGAACTGGCGAAAAAGCGGAATAACCGCGTTTGTTCCAGCGAAAAAGCCAACGTTATGGAATCTGGCGTCCTCTGGCGCGAAGAAGTGACGAAAATCCATGATACGGAATTCCCGGAAGTAGAACTCAGCCATATGTATGCGGACGCCGCCGCCATGGAGCTGGTGCGCAAGCCGAAGCAGTTTGACGTGATCGTCACGGATAACCTCTTTGGGGATATTCTCTCCGATTGTGCCGCCATGTTGACCGGGTCACTTGGAATGCTGCCCTCGGCCTCGCTCGGGGATGTTGATGAAACCGGACGCCGTAAAGCGCTTTATGAGCCGGTTCATGGGTCCGCGCCGGATATTGCGGGCCAGAATATCGCGAATCCGATCGCGACCATTCTTTCCTATGCCATGGCGTTGCGATATAGCTTCGATATGGGCGATGAAGCGGACCTTGTTGAGGCTGCTGTGCAAAAAGTCCTTGCAAGTGGCATCCGCACTGGCGATATCATGTCCACGGGCATGACGCAGGTATCGACGACAGCAATGGGCGATGCCATTATCCGGGAGCTGGACAAGGCGAACGGATAAGCCTGCGGAAGACCGATTTATTAATACCCGGAGCGCCCGTTCCGGGGCAACAAAGAGATAGGAAAATGGGATATAGAGTAGCCGTAGTCGGCGCCACCGGTAATGTGGGCCGCGAAATGTTGAACATACTGCACGAAAGGCAGTTCCCCGTAACTGAAGTTATCGCGCTGGCCTCAAAGCGTTCTGTGGGACGTGAAGTCTCTTTTGGCGATAAAACGCTGAAAGTCCAGGCACTAGATGATTTCAACTTCACGGGAACAGACTTTGCATTGTTCTCCGCCGGCGGCACTGTGTCTGCTAAATTTGCGCCACGGGCGGCTGCGCAAGGGTGTATTGTCATCGATAATTCTTCGCATTATCGCATGGACCCGGATGTGCCGCTTGTTGTACCGGAAGTCAATCCGGAAGCGGCCGCGGGATATACGCGCAAAAACATCATTGCCAATCCGAACTGCTCGACCGCACAACTCGTTGTCGCGCTGAAACCTCTTCATGACGCTGCAGTTATCAAGCGGGTTGTGGTTTCAACCTATCAATCTACCTCAGGTGGTGGAAATGAAGCCATGGATGAGCTGTTTACGCAGACCAAGGGTATTTATGTGAATGATACACCGACGCCGTCAAAGTTCACCAAGCAGATTGCGTTCAATGTCATTCCGCATATCGATGTGTTTATGGAAGACCGTTACACCAAGGAAGAATGGAAGATGACGGTTGAAACCAAAAAGATAATTGATTCGAAAATCAAGCTGACAGCGACCTGCGTTCGCGTGCCGACTTTCGTTGGCCATGCGGAGAGCGTCAATATCGAGTTTGAAAATGAACTGACCGCAGATCAGGCGAGAGAAATTCTGCGCGAAGCACCGGGTATCATGGTCGTCGATAATCCTGAAGAAAATGGTTATGTGACACCGGTTGAGTGTGTTGGCGATTATGCGACGTTCATTTCGCGTATTCGGGATGACGCCACCATCGAAAACGGCATCAATCTCTGGTGCGTATCTGACAACCTTCGCAAGGGTGCAGCGCTGAATACGGTGCAGATTGCGGAGTTGGTTGGCCGGGAATATCTTAAAAACGCGGCCTGATACGTAAGAGAACAGATAGTTATTTCAGGGCAGTCGTGACCAAGCGTGACGACTGCCCTAAACTTATCTCCCGCACAAGCTATCTTTCTAGTATCCTGACGCCGTACCGTAATTACGAACCAATAGCCGGAGGCGGATATGGCAAGAGCTTTGTTTAGGTTATCAGCGTTGGTTTCGCTCCTTCTTCTTTTGCCGGCATTTTCCTCTCTCTCAATGGCGCGGGATCATTATGTGGACCCGGGGGCAGCCGCGAGTATATCCAGTGATGGCAACGCGGATACGTCCTGGCGCAGCCTGCAACAGATTATCGATGATGATATTATCAAGCCCGGGGATCGTGTCATCCTTGCGACCGGCGATTATGGCCGGCTGCTTGTTGAAAATAAAAGGATGTCCGAGGAGACAACCATTCTTGCGGGTCAGGGTCAGAAACCGGTCTTCGAGATTGTTGATATTCTGGGCAGTTCCAACTGGCGCCTGGAAGGGCTTACGGTAACGTCAAACGGGCAGCGGAAAGAGAACTTCCGGTATCATGTCCGGGTTGATGAGGATTCAGAACATATCACGGTCAATGACTTCTCGATTTTCACCGTCGCGGATATCTCCGGCTGGTCGGATGTGGATTGGAATGAACAGGCAATCGACGGCATTTTCTCTGCCGGGAATTACACCAGGTTCCGAAACAACGACATCAAAAATGTCAATTTTGGTATCACGATCTATGGCGACCATAGTGAAGTCGTGGATAATCACATTGAGAATTTCTCCGGTGACGGGCTGCGTGGACTTGGCGATCATGCCTTGTTTGAGGGCAATGTTGTTAAAAACTGTTATCAGGTGAACCGGAATCATGCAGACGGATTTCAGTCATGGTCTGTCAGCTCAGACGGTGAGATTGCGGCCGGGGTTGTCAAGGATGTCATATTGCGCCGCAATCTAATTCTCAATTTCGAGGATTTTGACCAGCCATACCGTTGTGAGCTTCAAGGCATCGGGATGTTTGGCGGCGTTTACGAAGACTGGATCATTGAGAATAATATCGTCATCGTCGACAACTGGCATGGAATTACCGTAATGGGTGCGCGGAATGTTCGTATCCAGCACAACACGGTTCTGGATGTCGATTATTTCGAACCCGGCCCCGCCGCCATTACGATCCGGCGGCAAAACGGCGGCCCACCTGTAGAGAATAGCCTGATCGCCAACAATATCGCGAATGACATTTTCGGAGACTCGGAAGGTGTTGTCGTTATAGGCAATTTCATGGATGCCGATTTTGATGACGTCTTTGTCGATATTGACGATGGGGACTACAGGTTGCCGGACGACAGCGAGGCAATCGACATTTGCGCCGCAGATCAAAAAGTGGATATCGATTTTTTTGGCAATCCACGGCCTATCGGTAAATGCGCGGATGCCGGGGCGGTTGAGTATAGAGACTGATCTGCTTGTTGCATCGCAGCAAAAACCTACTATGATATGCTCGAAATTCTCACCTAGTGTCAGGAAAACAGTAAGGGCATCAAAGCCCAGGGATCAATAATGACAAAATCAATACGCCCCCGTCGGTCAGTTCTCTACATGCCGGGTTCTAACGCCCGGGCTCAGGAAAAAGCAAAATCTCTTGCGGCAGATGGCCTGATTCTGGATCTTGAAGATGCCGTTGCGCCGGACAAGAAGGCAGAAGCCCGTGAGATTGTTTGCGCCAATGCCGCCTCAGGCGGATATGGAAAACGCGAGATAATCATCCGGGTTAACGGACTTGATACGCCATGGGGTGAGGATGACATTGTCGCCGCCGCCAAGGCAGGGCCGGATGCTATTCTGCTGCCCAAAGTTGAAAGCGCGGATCAGGTCAGGAAACTTGAAAGGATCATGACGGAGGCCGGGGCGCCGGACGCAACGACAATCTGGTGTATGATGGAAACGCCGCTCGGTATTTTGAAGGCAGAAGAAATTGCTTCTTCCAGTCCCAGAGTCGATTGTTTCGTCATGGGAACGTCGGACCTTGTTAAAGATCTTCAGGCACAGCATACGCCGATGCGCCTGCCGGTGATTACATCGCTTGGCTTGTGCCTGCTGGCGGGCCGTGCGTATGGGCTGACGGTTCTGGATGGAGTTTACCTGGACCTGGATGATGAGAGTGGCTTTCATGATTCCTGCGTTCAGGGGCTGGAACTGGGATTTGACGGTAAAACCCTGATCCATCCGAAGCAGCTCGCATCGACTAATGAAGTATTTGCGCCCTCCGAAAAAGAGATGGCGCATGCCCGTAAGGTCATAGACGCTTTCGAGGCAGCCGAGAAAGAGGGGAAAGGTGTCGTTCTGGTGGACGGCAAGCTCGTTGAGAACCTTCATGTGGAGATTGCCAAGGCAAAAGTCGCCATGGCTGATGCTATCGCGGCTGCAGCCGAGTAAGGAAAAGATGACAATGAATAAAACAAATCCTGGCAATCATTTTGAGGATTTCAGGGTCGGCCAGGTCCTCAATCATGCGACACCCCGCACGATCACCGAGGGGGATGTCTCGCTCTATACGGCGCTTTACGGTGGACGGTTTGCGCTGCAGTCAGCGGACAGTTTCGCGATGGAATGCGGTCTTGACGCGGCGCCTATCGATGACCTTCTCGTCTTTCACATCGTCTTTGGTAAAACCGTGCCCGATGTGTCCCTGAATGCCGTGGCCAATCTTGGCTATGCGGATGTACAGTTCAAGGCGCCTGTCTTTCCGGGCGATACAGTTCAGACCAGTTCTGAAGTTATCGGCCTGAAGGAGAACTCCAACGGTAAGACGGGGGTGGTCTATGTTCGCTCTACCGGCACCAACCAGATGGGGGTGATTGTTCTCGATTATGTCCGTTGGGTAATGGTGCGCAAGAAAGATGAATCTGCTCCCGCTCCTGAGGAGATCGTTCCCGACTTGCCGGAGCGCGTTGATCCGAAGGATCTCTCGATACCGGGCGGTCTGGATTTTTCGGGCTATGATGCGACGCTGGCCGGATCTCCTCATTTTTTTGAAGACTATGAAGTTGGGGAGAAAATTGATCATGTCGATGGCATGACGATCGAAGAAGCCGAACATATGATGGCAACACGGCTCTATCAGAATACGGCCAAGGTCCATTTCAATCAGCACCAGATGCAGAATGATCGCTTTGGCCGCCGATTGATCTATGGGGGACACATCATCAGCCTGGCACGGGCGCTATCCTTTAACGGCCTCGGAAACGCCCAGCTTGTTGCCGCCATTAACGGCGGATCGCATACGGCGCCAACTTTTGCCGGACATACGATTTATGCCTGGAGCGAAATTCTGGAAAAAGCGGAACTGTCAGATAGTCAGACAGCAGGCGCGCTTCGCATTCGGACATTGGCAACGAAGGACATGCCCTGTGACAGCTTCCCGGATAAAGCGGCAGACGGCAAACGTGATCCGTCTGTCGTTCTCGACCTTGATTACTGGGTTGTCTTGCCAAAAAAGACGATATCAGTGTAAATAGATCAAAGGTTATGTTGACTTGGATAAGCGGAGGATTAAACTCCTCCGCAAAAATGAATAACAGATATCAAAAGTAACTAAGCGAGAAAGATTTTCTCATGGCGAATATTGAACGACCCTTGTCGCCGCATCTGCAGATTTACAAACCTCAGATCACGATGATTACCTCAATTACGCACCGCGCGACGGGGATTGCACTCAGTGTCGGTACTTTGTTGCTGACCTGGTGGCTGATTGCCGTGGTCAGTGGGCCGGAGGCTTATGCAACGGTCAGTGCGTTTATCTCCTCTTGGTTTGGACAGCTGGTTCTGTTCGGTTTTACATGGTCCCTGTTTTATCATCTCTGCAACGGCATTCGCCATCTGTTCTGGGATATGGGCAAGGGATTTGAATTGCCGACCATGCGGAAATCCGGGATGGCTGCGATTATCGCCTCTGTCGTGCTGACGCTTCTCACATGGATAATCGCCTACGGAATGGGAGCATGAGCATGGGAATGAAAGCACCGCTTAAAAAAGTACGGGGTCTCGGTTCCGCCAAGGACGGTACAACCCATTGGTGGCATCAGAAAGTCACGGCAGTTGCGATGATCCCGCTGTTTGTCATTGCGCTCGCCTATGTCATAAGTCTCGTCGGCGCGGATTACAGTTATGTGCGCTATGTTCTCGGTACGCCCGTTGCCTCTTTGGTTATGCTGTTGCTGATCGTCGTTATGTTCTATCACATGAAGCTAGGTATTCAGGTGGTTATCGAAGATTACATTCATACTGAAAGCACGAAATTCGTTCTCTTGCTGCTTAACAGTTTCTTATGTGCGGTCGTTGGATTGGCCGCTGCTCTGGCCGTATTGAAGCTGGCGCTTGGGAGTTAAAATACTAAAATGTCTGAAGCCTATCCTATTACAGAACATAAATATGACGTGGTTGTTGTCGGCGCGGGCGGCGCCGGTTTGCGGGCGACCATGGGGATGGCCGCCGCTGGATTGAAAACAGCCGCTGTCACCAAAGTATTCCCGACCCGGAGCCACACCGTTGCCGCGCAAGGAGGTATCTCCGCTTCGCTCGGCAATATGGGCGAAGATAACTGGCAATGGCATATGTATGATACCGTCAAGGGATCAGACTGGCTCGGCGATCAGGATGCTATTGAGTATATGTGCCGGGAAGCCCCTGCCGCTGTACTGGAGCTGGAACAGTTTGGTATGCCCTTCAGCCGGACGGAAGAAGGAAAGATCTATCAGCGCGCTTTTGGCGGTATGACAACGCAATTTGGTGAGGGGCCCGCGGCACAGCGGACCTGCGCTGCGGCGGACCGGACAGGACATGCGATGCTGCATACGCTTTACAGCCAGTCGCTCAAGCATGATACTGAATTCTTCATCGAATATTTCGCCCTTGATCTGATTATGGACAAGGACGGCTCCTGTCGGGGCGTTCTGTGCCTCAGCCTTGAAGACGGTACCCTGCATCTCTTCCGATCGCATATGGTGGTACTGGCGACAGGCGGCTTTGGCCGCGCCTATTTCAGCTGCACCTCTGCCCATACATGTACAGGCGATGGCGGTGGTATGGTGCTGCGCGCCGGTCTGCCGCTTCAGGATATGGAGTTCACCCAGTTTCATCCGACGGGTATTTATGGCGCGGGCTGCCTGATTACCGAGGGCGTGCGCGGTGAAGGCGGGTTCCTTGTCAATGGCGAGGGCGAACGCTTTATGGAACGCTATGCACCTCATGCGAAAGATTTGGCCAGCCGCGATGTGGTGAGCCGGTCAATGACACTGGAAATCCGTGAGGGCCGCGGCGTCGGATCCCGCAAGGACCATATTTATCTGCATCTCGATCATCTTGATCCGGCAATGATCGACGAACGGCTCCCGGGCATTTCTGAGAGTGCGCGGATTTTTGCCGGCGTTGATGTGCATAAAGAACCGATCCCTGTGTTGCCGACGTTGCATTACAACATGGGCGGTATTCCAACAAATTATCATTCGGAAGTCGTCGATTTGAAGGATGGTAATCCCGATGCGATTGTGCCGGGCCTGATGGCCGTTGGTGAAGCGGCCTGCGTGTCTGTGCATGGCGCGAACCGTTTGGGGTCGAACTCCCTCATCGACTTGGTCGTTTTCGGTCGTGCCGCCGCAATTCGCGCGAAGGATGTCGTGACACCCGGCGCAGCCCATGCACCGCTCCCCTCGGATGCCTGTGATGAGGCATTGGCGCGACTTGATAAGTTCCGTAACGCCAATGGCGGTAGCTCGACGGCAACCGTGCGTGACAACATGCAGCGGGTGATGCAGGAAGATTGCGCGGTTTTCCGGACCAGCAAGACGTTGCTCGAAGGCGTTGGCAAGATCAACAAGGTCTGGGATCAGATGGCCGATATCAAGACAACTGACCGCTCTTTGGTCTGGAATTCCGATCTCGTGGAAACGCTGGAGCTGGACAATCTGATCCGTCAGGCGGTCGTCTCCATGACCGCAGCGGAAAACCGGAAAGAAAGCCGCGGCGCCCATGCGCATGAGGACTTCCCCGATCGCGATGATGAAAACTGGATGAAGCATACGCTGACCTATCACAGCGATACGGAGGGTGTGAAACTCGACTATCGTCCGGTTCATGATTATACGCTGACGGATGAGATTGATTACATTAAACCAAAAGCACGTGTGTACTAGGCGCGTAGGGATTAGACATGGTTGAACTGACACTACCGAAAAACTCGAAGGTTGGCACGGGCAAGACGTACCCGGGACCGGAAGGGGCAACCAATCTCAAGACATTCAATGTATATCGCTGGTCGCCGGATGACGACAAGAACCCGGCCATCGATACCTATCATGTCGACCTGGATAGCTGCGGCCCGATGATTCTGGACGGGTTGATCAAGATCAAGAACGAGATCGATCCGACCCTGACATTCCGTCGCTCCTGTCGGGAGGGGATTTGCGGGTCCTGCGCAATGAATATCAACGGGACGAACACTCTGGCCTGTACGACAGGCATGGATGAGGTGGATGGCGACATTAATATCTATCCACTCCCGCATCAGTCGGTGGTAAAGGACCTGGTCCCGGACCTTACGAATTTTTATGCACAATATGCGTCGATCCAGCCCTGGCTTCAGGCGGAAACACCGCCGCCGTCGAAGGAACGGCTGCAATCGAAAGAGGATCGCGAAAAGCTCGACGGGCTTTATGAATGTATTCTCTGTGCCTGCTGCTCCACCTCCTGTCCGAGTTATTGGTGGAACTCGGACCGTTTTCTGGGGCCGGCCATCCTTTTGCAGGCCTATCGCTGGATTATAGACAGCCGGGATGAGCATACCGGGGAGCGTCTCGACAACCTTGAAGACCCGTTCCGGCTCTATCGCTGCCATACGATCATGAACTGCGCAAACACCTGTCCGAAGGGCCTGAACCCGGCAAAAGCCATCGCCGAGATCAAGAAGATGATGGTGGAACGCCGGTAGAGTGGTGCTATGATTTAAAAGAAATTGGCTCTTTTGTGGGGCCAATTTATCAATAGATTAAGGCCGCTTATCGAAGCGGCCTTTTTTATGGATTAAGCCGATGTATGTCCCTCCACATTTTTCCGTTCCGGGGAAGGAAACCCTGATCCGGCTTCTGCCCGAGGCGAGTTTCGCCCTTCTGATTTCCTGTGGTGAGGGCGGCGTGCCGATTGCGACGCATTTGCCCTTTTCCTACGATGAGAGCCGGGGGAAGCATGGAACCCTGATCGCCCATATGGCCCGGGCCAATCCGCATGGGAAAATTCTGGAGCAGGGCGAAGCACTCATTATCTTTCAGGGACCACATGCCTATATCTCTCCACGCTATTATACGACGGATACAAATGTACCGACCTGGAACTATGTCGCGGTACATGCCTATGGCACCCCTTCGATCATTGAGGATACCGAGAAGGTTCGTGCGCTGCTTGATCAGTTGACGGAAGATAACGAGAAAGACCGGGCCGAGCCTTGGCGGACCGAGATGCTGGATCAAAAGCGGCTGGAGGGATTGATGCGGGGCATCATCGCCTTCGAAATCCGGATTGACCGGATCGAGGGGAAGGCCAAACTCGGCCAGAATAAATCAGCCGAAGATCAGGCCGCCGTTGCCGCGGCAATTGGCACGTTGTGGAGCGCCGCCAAGACGGATTAGCCGGACAGAGCCATAATTTCCGCAACGTCCTCAACTGTTTTAATGGGACGCGGATTCGCTTGAACCACAGGATGGGTAAGTGCCGATGATTTGATCTCGGCAATTGCCTCTTTGGAAATATCGAGGGCGCTTAGCTTGTTCGGCAGGCCGAGAGCGCCGATGAAGTCTCTCAACGCCGGGGCGACATCCGATGCAGTTTCCACGTCCAGGACCCCGGCAATCCGAGTTTGCGGGCCTTCTGTTACGGGCAGGTTATATGTCAGGACAGCGGGCAGGAAGACGCAGGACGTGATGCCATGCGGAACGTTACCCAAGACACCCAGAAGATATCCAAGACCATGACTTGCCCCCATTCTGTATCGGGATATGCCAGCTGTCGCGTAATAGACGCCCAGCTGGCTGCTTTCCCGGTAAATAAGGCTTTCGGGATCCTTTCTCGTTTCAATCATGCTGCGATAAAGTAGTGCGAGGCCATTGGCGCAAAATTCAGCGATTTCATGATCAACACCCGGGGCGCAGATCGTCTCCACAGCGTGATCGACAGCACGAATACCTGTCGACAGCCAGAGCTTTTCAGGCGTGTGCAGCGAGAGAGGTGCACAAAGAATTATATTATCGGGCAGCAGGAAGGCATGGGAAAAACCCGTTTTTCTGCCGGTAATGCTGCTGGTGGCTCCGGCAATCGGCGTAAACTCGGCGCCGGAAAGTGTCGTTGGCACCGCGATATGCTGTATCGGCCAGTCGCCAACATCTTTTGTATTCCCAAGGGTGCTCGCAAGTTCTTCGAGTGCCTCAGCACCTTTTATTTGCAGGTTGGCCGCAAGGAGCGCTATTTTCCCGCCGTCAATAACGCTGCCGCCACCGATTGACAGAAGATGCGTTGCCTTGCTGGACGTAATTTCATTGACAAGTTCGAACACCTTGTCATATGGCGTATGCTCGGTAAGAATACTGATCGCGCCAATGATCTGGCCGTGCAGCTGTTCTTTCAAGTCGTCAACAACGGAGGAGTTGGCCAACAGCGAGCGGGAAATGGAGATCAGGATACGCGGATCGTCCGAGCCTGCGGTTAAACTTGAAACCGCGGCGACAATATCATCCTCTATTAACAGGCGCTTCTTTATATTGGCCATGTCCGGAAATGCAGGTGCAGTCATTTTTGTGATCCTTCTTTGCTGCCTCGCAAAACTATAGCAGGTCGGGCTCAAAAATAAATGCCTGTGTCATGTTCCTTGCGGTCTACCCTTCAGATAGTCTTCAGAGCGCATTTCCATCAGCCGCGAGACGGTGCGGGCAAATTCAAAACTGCCATCCCCTTCGGGATAAAGATCTTTCGCGGGCACTTCGGCGGAAATCACCAGATTGGTTTTCGCTTCATAAAGGATGTCAATGAGTGTCACAAACCGCTTGGCTTCATTTCGGCGGGCGGGAGACAATCGGGGCACATTTTCAAGTAGCAGGGTATGGAAATGTTCCGTCAGGGTCAGATAATCGGAGGCACCAAGCGCCCGGGCGCAGAGTTCTTCAAAAAAGAGGCGAGCGACCCCGCGGGCCGTCCTATCGATTTTCAGATCACGCCCCTGAGTGGTCAGGGTCTGCGGAGCAATTTCGCGGCCTTCCGTCAGCTCTGCGAAAATACGGTCCATTTCGGCAGACGCATGTTCGTCAAGCGGTGAAAAATAAACCGGATGTTCCGCCAGCCGCTCAAGCCGGTAGTCACGCCCTCCGTCAAGGTGCAGGATATCCAGCTGTTCCTTCAACATGGCAATAAAGGGAAGGAACAGTTGCCGGTTGAGGCCATCCTTGTACAGATCGTCCGGAACCCTGTTTGACGTTGCGACGACGACGACACCCCGATCAAACAGAAACTCAAACAGGCGGCCGAGGATCATGGCATCGGCCACATCCGTCACCTGGAATTCATCGAAGCACAGTAGCCAGGCCGACTCGGTAATGGAATCAGCTAGGGCAACAACCGGATCTCCGTCATCCTTGTCGGCTTTCTGTCGTTGCTTATGCAAGAATGCATGAACTTCCAGCATGAAAGCATGGAAATGAACCCGCCTTTTGTGCGTGACCGGGGCCGTCTCGAAAAACAGATCCATCAGCATCGACTTGCCCCGGCCGACATCGCCGTAAATATATAAGCCTTGCGGTGGTTCGACACGGGGTTTGCGGGAGCCGAGGCGGAAGAAATGTGTCCACTTCGTGCTAGTGTGAGGATCATAATTGACAAGGCGACGATGAAGAGTCTGCAATTTCTCGACCGCCAGACGCTGTATCGGGTCGGGTTGCAGCTCATTTAACGAAAGCAGGTTGCGATAGGCTTCAAGCGGGCCAGGTACTTCAGTCATAAAATGCGGAAACTTCTCTCGTTAATCAGGGCGATGGAAATGGCACCGGAACTTGATCTGTACAGATATGAACTCTTTCATGCAACGATCAGTGCGGCTTTTGATTCATTTTTCGCGTTATTCGTCTGGCGCAATCTGGCAAAAGGAATTGGCATTTCTTCGATCCGGCGGCTTAATTTTCCGGTACTGTAAAAAATTGGCAATAATTTCCCAGACGATCTTGCTCTCGGCTGGGAAACGCGGTAGTACCCACGATAATATTCACAAGAGGACTTTCTGTCTTCTCAGAGAGCCCTCCCATCTTATTGCTTCGGAGAATGTAATGGCTCGAAAAAAAATTGCCCTCATCGGCAGTGGGAATATTGGCGGTACCCTTGCACACCTCGCCGGCCTGAAAGAATTAGGCGACATCGTTCTTTTTGATATTGCGGAAGGATTGCCGCAAGGCAAGGCGCTTGATATTGCGTCTTCTTCCCCCGTGGATCGTTTCAACTCCAACCTCTCCGGTGCAAACGACTACAGCGCGATCGAAGGTGCGGATGTCTGCATCGTGACGGCAGGGATTGCCCGCAAACCCGGAATGAGCCGTGATGATCTGCTGGGAACGAATATAAAGGTTATGCAATCCGTTGGAGAGGGCATCAAGAAATACGCGCCGAACGCCTTTGTTATCTGCATTACCAATCCGTTGGATGCCATGGTCTGGGTCCTTCGCGAGAAATGCGGACTGCCGCACAACATGGTTGTAGGTATGGCCGGTGTGCTGGACAGCGCCCGTTTCCGCCTTTTCCTTGCTGAAGAATTCGACGTCTCGGTTGAAGATGTGACGGCATTCGTTCTTGGTGGGCATGGTGACACGATGGTGCCGCTGATCCGCTATTCGACGGTGGCCGGCATCCCGGTGCCGGACCTGATCAAGATGGGTTGGAGCACTCAGGAGAAAATTGACAGCATTATTGACCGTACACGCAACGGCGGCGCCGAAGTGGTGGCATTGCTGAAAACAGGTTCGGCCTTTTACGCGCCCGCATCCAGTGCGATCACGATGGCAGAAGCTTACTTAAAAGACAAAAAGCGAGTCCTGCCCTGCGCGGCCTATGTCGATGGCCCGTATGGCCTTGATGGTATCTATGTTGGTGTGCCGACGGTCATCGGCGCAAATGGTATCGAACGTATCGTTGAAATTGATATGAACGATGATGAAAAGGCCATGTTCAATCATTCTGTTGATGCGGTGAGGGGCCTGATTGAGGCCTGTGTCGGAATAGATGAGAGCTTGAAAAGCTAGGCGGCAAAATCAAAGGGCACAACAATAAGCGGTTGTGCCCTTTTTTATGGTGCTATACCGTACGGTTTGAAATATCTGATATACAAACATAACCGACGTAAATCCATGTCTCTGAATAGCAATTATAACGGAATACAATGAATATTCATGAATATCAGGCAAAAAGCCTGCTTGCAAAATATGGTGTTACGGTGCCCAAGGGTGGCGTTGCCTATACCTCTGAAGAAGCCAAAACAGTTGCGCAGGATCTCGGCGGGCCGGTCTGGGTGGTGAAAGCCCAAATTCATGCGGGCGGACGCGGCAAGGGCGGCGGCGTCAAAGTTGTCAAGTCTACTGAAGAAGTGCTTGAGACCGCGAAATCCATGATCGGGATGCAACTGGTCACGCATCAGACGGGACCGGAAGGCAAGGAAGTCAAACGCGTTTACATTGAAGAAGGTTGCGATATCGCGCGGGAGCTGTACCTCGGAGCAATTATTGATCGCGCCAAGGATTGTATCACCTTCATGGCGTCAACTGAAGGCGGCATGGAAATCGAGGAAGTCGCCGCGGAAACACCGGAAAAAATCCTGATGGTCAGCATTGACCCGGCGACAGGTATCATGCCGTTCCATGCACGAAAGATTGCGTTTGGCCTCGGCCTTGAAGGCAAGCAGGTAGGTGCGGCCGTTAAATTCATTATGGCACTCTATCGAGCCATCGTTGAGACAGACGCAAGCTTGGTTGAAATCAATCCCCTTGTCGTTACAGGAAGCGGCAATGTCATCGCGCTGGACGCGAAAATGAATTTTGATGACAATGCGCTGTTCCGTCACAAGGAAATTGCCGATCTTCGGGATCCGGATGAAGAAGATCCGGCTGAGCTTGAAGCGGCGCAATATGACCTCAACTACATCAAGCTTGACGGCAATATCGGCTGCATGGTGAATGGTGCGGGCCTTGCCATGGCAACGATGGATATCATCCAGCTGAACGGTGGAACGCCGGCCAATTTCCTTGATGTCGGCGGCGGCGCAACCAAGGAGAAAGTTACGGAAGCGTTCAAGATCATTCTGAAAGATGAAAATGTTGAAGGCATTCTTGTAAATATCTTCGGTGGCATCATGCGCTGTGATGTGATTGCTGAGGGTGTGGTTGCGGCGGCAAAAGAAGTCGCGCTCAGCGTCCCGCTGGTTGTCCGGCTTGAAGGGACGAATGTGGATTTGGGCAAGAAAATCCTCTCTGAATCAGGCCTGCCTATTCTGTCGGCGGATGATCTCGGAGATGCCGCAGAGAAAATTGTTAAAGCAGTGAAGGAGGCAGCGTAATGGCCGTTCTCGTTAATAAGGACACAAAGGTCATCTGTCAGGGTTTCACGGGCTCACAGGGGACATTCCATTCCGAACAGGCAATCGCCTATGGTACGAAAATGGTTGGCGGCGTGACGCCAGGCAAGGGCGGGGAAAAGCATCTCGACCTGCCGATTTTCGACACTGTTGGAGAGGCAAGATCAAAAACCGGCGCTAACGCAAGTGTGATTTATGTGCCGCCGCCATTTGCCGCAGACGCGATCCTTGAAGCGATCGACGCAGAGATCGAACTGATTGTCTGCATCACCGAGGGGATTCCGGTTCTTGATATGGTAAAGGTCAAGCGAGCGCTGAAGGATAGCGGCTCTCGCCTCATCGGTCCGAACTGCCCCGGCATTATCACGCCGGATGAATGCAAGATCGGCATCATGCCCGGACATATTCACCGTCGCGGCAATGTGGGCATTGTTTCTCGCTCTGGTACGCTTACGTATGAAGCTGTGGCACAGACGACGGCGGCTGGCCTTGGCCAGTCAACCTGTATCGGTATTGGTGGTGACCCGGTCAACGGCACCAATTTTATCGATTGCCTTGATCTGTTTCTCGGAGATGACGAAACTGAATCGATTATCATGATTGGGGAAATTGGCGGATCGGCTGAAGAAGAAGCAGCTGAATTCCTGAAAGCCTCGAAAACAAAGAAGCCGGTCGTCGGTTTCATTGCGGGTGTCACCGCTCCTCCGGGCCGACGCATGGGCCATGCTGGTGCGATCATTTCCGGCGGTAAAGGCGGTGCGGAAGACAAGATGGACGCCATGAGAAGTGCGGGCATCACAGTCTCTGACAGTCCATCCGCGTTGGGCTCGACATTGGTAAGAGTTTTGAAAGGTTGACGTACTAGAGTTAACCATTAATTTTAAATTGGCTCTAAAGGGGGCGGGTCCGTCCCGCCCGATTACTTAAAATGTCGCAACAGCTGGATAATTCTTCTTTCCTCTTTGGATCCAACGCCGGATTTATGGAGAACCTTTACGCGCGCTATCTCGACGATCCCAACTCCGTTGATGACAGTTGGCGCCAGTATTTCCAATCTCTTGGTGACGATGCGGAAACCATCGTCGCCGAAGCCCGCGGGGCTCCTTGGACACCTTCCAATGGCTTGGAGCCGGAGGATGAGTATGAAATTCTCGGGGATGCGGCCAACCGGGCAACGGAGAAGGCGGAGAAATCTGGCGCCTCACAACATGATGTCAGGGCCGCTGCCATTGATACGATCCGCGCCCTAATGCTGATCCGGTCCTATCGCGTGAGAGGGCATTTGAAGGCTAATCTCGATCCGCTCGGCCTTGAAATACCGAAAGAGCATCCAGAATTGAACCCGGCAACATACGGCTTCACGGAAAAAGACTGGGACCGACAGATTTTCCTCGACAATGTCCTCGGTCTCGAAACAGGTAGCATTCGAGAAATCCTCGCTATCGTCAAGCGGACCTATTGTTCGACCATCGGTGTCGAGTTTATGCATATTCAGGAGCCTGACCAGAAAGCCTGGATTCAAGAGCGGATCGAAGGTCGCCATAAAGAGGTTTCCTTCACGAAGGAAGGCAAGATTGCTATCCTGAGCAAGCTGATCGAAACAGAAGGTTTCGAACATTTCCTCAATGTTAAATATACCGGTACCAAGCGCTTCGGCCTTGACGGAGGTGAATCCCTCATTCCTGCGATGGAAGGGATTATCAAACGCGGCGGTCAGCTGGGCGTTCAGGAAATAGTCCTCGGCATGCCGCATCGCGGACGCCTTAATGTTCTGACGAACGTCATGGCGAAACCCTTTCGGGCGGTCTTTTCCGAATTCCAGGGAACACCGGCCAACCCGGAAGATGTTGAGGGTTCTGGTGACGTTAAATATCACTTGGGCACATCATCGGACCGTGAGTTTGATGGCAATAAGGTACATTTGTCACTGACGGCAAACCCGTCCCATCTTGAAGCGGTGAACCCGGTTGTGCTGGGCAAGGCGCGTGCAAAACAGGCTCAGATCGGACCCGATGTTGGCGGCAAGGTTATGCCGTTGCTGATGCATGGTGATGCCGCCTTTGCGGGGCAGGGGATCGTAGCGGAATGCTTTGGTCTGTCGGAACTTAAAGGATACCGGACGTCCGGCACCATTCATTTCGTCGTCAATAACCAGATCGGCTTCACCACCAGCCCGAAATACTCGCGCTCCAGCCCATATCCGTCAGACGTGGGCAAGATGGTTCAGGCCCCAATCTTTCATGTGAACGGGGATGACCCGGAAGCGGTCTGTCATGTTGCAAAAATTGCGACGGAGTTCCGGCAGCTGTTCCAGATCGATGTGGTTATCGACATGTTCTGCTATCGTCGGCATGGTCATAACGAGGGCGATGAGCCGGCCTTCACGCAGCCATTGATGTACCGGACGATTGCTCAGCATCCGACAACCATGCAGATTTACGCCAAGAAGCTGATTGCAGAGGGCGTGCTCTCGGAAAAAGAAGTCGAGCGCATGATTTCGGACTTTAAGGAATATCTTGAAAAGCAGTTTGAGACGTCAAACAGCTTCAAGCCGAACAAGGCCGACTGGTTTGAAGGCCGCTGGCAGGGTTTTGAGCGTGCCGATGAGGGTGCGCGCCGTGGAACAACCAGCGTACCGATTGATGAGTTGAAAGCGATTGGTGCGAAGCTCACGGATATTCCGGAAAGCCATAATGTGCACCGGACGCTCCTGCGTGTTCTGAAAGCCAAGAAAAAGATGATCGATACCGGCAAGAATATCGATTGGGCAACAGCCGAAGCGCTGGCGTTCGGATCGCTTCTGAAAGAAAAAGTACCGGTGCGCCTCTCCGGACAGGATTGCGGCCGCGGCACTTTCTCCCAGCGTCACTCGGTCATTGTCGATCAGGTGACGGAGGATCGCTATATTCCGCTCGACAATCTGGGCGGAGAACAGGCCCATTTCGAGGTTATTGACAGCCTGCTCTCTGAAGCTGCAGTTCTCGGCTATGAGTATGGTTACTCACTGGCGGAACCCAATGCGCTGGTTTTGTGGGAAGCGCAGTTCGGTGATTTCGCCAATGGCGCTCAGGTGATCATTGATCAGTTTATTTCCAGTGGTGAATCCAAATGGCTCCGTATGAGTGGTCTGGTTATGTTGCTGCCGCATGGTTATGAGGGGCAGGGGCCGGAGCATTCTTCCGCCCGGCTCGAACGGTATCTGCAGCAGTCCGCCGAAGATAACTGGCAGGTCGTGAACTGTACGACGCCGGCGAATTACTTCCATGTGCTGCGCCGTCAGATCCATCGCAAATTCCGTAAACCGCTTGTTATCATGACGCCGAAATCCCTGCTGCGGCACAAACTGGCCGTATCTACATTGGAAGATATGGCGGAGGGCTCAAACTTCCATCGTGTGCTGTATGACAACGAGAAGCTGTGCGCTGACAAGGATGTAAAACGTGTCGTTCTATGCTCCGGCAAGGTTTACTATGACCTGCATGCGCGGCGGGAAGAACTGGGCCTGAAAGATACATATTTCTTGCGGCTGGAACAGCTTTACCCGTTCCCGTACCAGGCCCTGGAAGAGGAGATGAAGAATTTCCGGCATGTGGAGGAGGTTGTCTGGTGTCAGGAAGAGCCCCAGAATATGGGCGCCTGGACATTTGTCGAACCGCATCTGGAGAAAGTCTTCGAGAATTTGAAAATGAAGAAAGTCAAACGCCCAAGATATGCAGGTCGTACTGCGTCTGCTTCAACGGCGACAGGGCTTTTGAAAAAGCATGTTCTTCAACAAAACGCATTGGTAGATGACGCCCTCGGCGTAAAATCGGAATAGGAAATCAAGATGACGGTTGAAATTCGCGTGCCTGCACTCGGTGAATCTGTAACTGAAGCAACGGTTGGACAGTGGTTTAAAAGTGTTGGCGATGCCGTTGAGAAGGATGAGCCGCTCCTAGAGCTGGAAACCGACAAGGTCACTCTTGAGGTGAACGCGGCAGAATCAGGCCGACTTGACGAGATTATCGTTGCCGAGGGCGAGGATGTCGAGGTCGGCGCATTGCTCGGGCATCTGGCAGCAGGAGCCGGAGGCGCGGCTTCCAAACCTGCCAAGGAAGAACCCAAAGAAGAGCCAAAGGAAAAATCGGAACCGACTGCGAAAGCATCACCCGAACCAGAAGCCGAGCCAGAAAAGCCATCCTCGGGCTCTGCCGCGGTAGACGTGTTGCCGGCGGCACAAAAACTCATTGATGAAAAAGGACTGGATGCCGGTCAAATTACTGGCACGGGTAAGGACGGACGGATCACCAAAGGGGATGTTCTGGAAGCCCTGGAAAATGGCGGCAAGTCTGCGGCGGCTTCAACTCCGAAGGAGGCGCCGAAGCCTGCTGCTGCAGAAGCCCCTGCTGCTCCTTCCGGCCTGCGCGCCGAGGAAGACCGCGAAGAGCGTGTGAAGATGTCGCGGCTTCGCAAGAGTATTGCCGCAAGGTTGAAAGATGCCCAGAACACGGCGGCGATGCTGACCACCTATAATGAGGTGGATATGACGGCCATGTTGGACCTCCGGTCGGAATATAAGGATCTGTTCCTGAAAAAGCATGGTGTCAAACTCGGCTTCATGTCCTTCTTTACCAAGGCCTGTGTCGCGGCGCTTCAGGAAACCCCGGCGGTGAACGCGGAAATCGACGGTGACGATCTGGTTTACAAGAACTACTACAATATGGGTATTGCGGTCGGGACGGACTCCGGTCTTGTGGTGCCGGTATTGCGCGACGCGGATAAGCTCGGGTTTGCGGATGTCGAAAAAGGCATCGCGGACCTCGGCAAGAAAGCGCGCGACGGTAAGCTCAGCATGGCCGACATGCAGGGTGGAACATTCACGATTACAAATGGTGGTGTATACGGGTCACTGATGTCATCGCCTATCCTGAACCCGCCACAGGCAGGCGTGCTCGGCATGCACAAAATTCAGGAACGGCCGATGGTTGTCAAAGGGGAAATCAAGATCCGTCCAATGATGTACCTGGCATTGACATATGATCACCGGATTATCGACGGCAAGGAAGCTGTCACCTTCCTGGTGCGTGTAAAAGACGCGTTGGAAGATCCGCAACGGCTGCTGCTGGACCTTTGATCATATTAATTCGAAACGAGGCATAGAATGAGCGACGAAACTTTTGATCTTGTCGTGGTAGGCGGCGGTCCGGGTGGTTACACGGCAGCAATTCGCGCCGCTCAACTTGGGATGAAAACGGCCTGCGTTGAAAAGCGCGGGAAGCTGGGCGGTGTTTGCCTGAATGTCGGTTGTATTCCCTCAAAGGCACTTCTGCAGTCATCCGAGTTGTTTGAAGAGGCACAGCATAGCTTCGAAGATCGCGGGATTTCGACAGGAACCCTCAAACTGGACCTGAAGAAAATGATGGGCCAGAAAGAAGCTACGGTCGATGGCCTGACGCAGGGGATCGAGTTTCTGTTCAAAAAGAACAAAGTGACCTACGTGAAGGGCACTGCCACGCTTGAGGGCGGCGGCCGTATTGAGGTAAGCGGGGACAACGCACAGACCCTTAAGGCGAAAAACATTCTGATCGCTACCGGTTCTGATGTAATGCTGCTTCCGAATGTGGAGATTGATGAGAAGCAGATCGTGTCCTCTACGGGCGCACTGGATCTGCCAAAAGTGCCTAAAAAGCTTGTCGTGATTGGTGCGGGCGTTATCGGTCTGGAGCTGGGAACCGTCTGGCGCAGACTTGGCGCCGACGTCACAGTTGTCGAATTTCTGGACCGTATCCTACCCGGAACGGATAATGAAGTCGCCAAGAATACTCAGCGGATCATGAAGAAGCAGGGCATAAATTTCATGCTCGGCAAGAAGGTGACAGGCGCGAAAAAAACCAAGACAACAGTTACCCTGACCATGGAGCCGGCGAAAGGGGGTGATGAGGAAACCCTGAAGGCCGATGTTGTTCTGGTCGCAATCGGCCGCCGCCCCTATACGGAGGGGCTGGGACTTGACGACCTTGGTGTCGAAACCGACAAGGCAGGTCGGATTATTGTGGATAAGAACTTCAAATCCAGTGTTGACGGTATCTATGCCATCGGTGACGTTATCGAAGGGCCGATGCTGGCGCATAAGGCAGAAGACGAAGGCGTTGTGTGCGTCGAGAAGCTGGCCGGCCAGAAACCGCACATCAATTACGATGCCATTCCGGGGGTCATCTATACTTGGCCGGAAGTTGCGACAGTCGGCAAGACCGAGGAGCAGCTGAAGGATGCGGGCATTGAATATAATGTCGGCAAGGTGCCGTTCATGGCCAACAGCCGCGCTCGGGCAAACGGGTTTACGGATGGGTTCGTCAAAATTCTGGCGGACAAGAAATCCGATAAAATTCTCGGCGTTCATATTATCGGACCTGATGCTGGTACGATCATTTCCGAATGTGTATTGGCGATCGAGTTCGGCGCCTCTGCCGAAGATTTGGCCCGTACCTGTCATGCGCATCCGACCTTGAATGAAGCCGTTAAGGAAGCCGCCCTTGCGGTGGCGGGACGCACAATAAACAGTTGACGTTTTTCATATAAGGCGAGCACAATGAAGGGGCGGAAGTATTCCGCCCCTCTTTATTTATGTGGCCAGTTCCCCAAAAGGAGACGTCATGAAGCTCTGTTATAGCG
Organism: Sneathiella sp.; assembly: GCA_002706985.1. Classification (GTDB taxonomy): domain Bacteria; phylum Pseudomonadota; class Alphaproteobacteria; order Sneathiellales; family Sneathiellaceae; genus Sneathiella. The sequence continues at coordinate 44,077 of PAKP01000042.1, forward strand.
CCCTGTCCCCCTTCGTTCGCAAGGTCAGAATCACAGCGATTGAGAAACATCTTATGGACGAAATCGAGATAGTCGAATCGGACCATAGTGATATGTTCAAGGGCATCAACCCTGCCAATCCGCTCGGCAAAGTTCCAAGCCTGACGCTGGACACCAGTGATGTTCTTTTCGATTCCTTTGTTATCTGTGAGTACCTCGACAGTGTTGGCAGCGGGCCCACTCTTTTCCCGGCAAGTGGATTAGAACGCGCCAGAGTGCTGACGCTTCATGCCATGGCAAACGGAATGACGGACGCGGCCTATCAGCGGCGGATAGACAGTATCATGCCGGAAGGCGAGGGCTCCCCTAGCTGGAATAACAGATTGAAGCTTGCCATGGAAAGCTGTCTTGATGAGATGGAAAAACAGGCGGACGGTTACGGTGAAACGGTGAACATCGGAACGATCGCGGTTGGCTGCGCGCTCGGGTATCACGATTTCCGGTTTGGAGCTGAACAATGGCGAAATAATCGCCCGAAACTGGCCGCATGGTATGAAAAATTCTCGGCAAGGCCGTCTCTGGCTCAGACAGCTCCCGCCTAAAATATGAGGCGGGTACCGTCTTCCGGACCCCGGTTGACATTGGCGCTCTGCATTGCGGAAATCGTGGCAATGTCGACCTTCGCGTCTTTTCCGGCATTAACCCCCTTCTTTTTTGATCATTGGAACCTGTCCGGTGAAGATGCTGGCTGGATCAATGCCGCCTTTTTCTTCGGCTTCACGCTTGTCGGGCCGATTGTGACCTCTATGACGGATCGCATCGATGCGCGCCGGATATTTCTGGTTGGTTGCTTTATGGCGTTCGTCGGCGCCTATGGGTTTGCTTTTTACGCCGATGGCTTCCTGTCCGCCTTGCCGTGGCGCTTTATCTCCGGGGCAGGCCTTGGTTGTACATATATGCCGGGCCTTAAATTGCTTACCGACAGGCTACCCGATGGGGATCAATCACGGGCGATTGCGTTTTACACGGCAAGCTTTTCGACAGGCTCAGCGACATCTTTTCTCCTTGTCGGACAGGTTAATCTCTGGTTTGGCTGGGAAATGGCAATGATCTCCGCCGTTGTGGGGCCCCCGATTGCCATCGCAATTATCCTGTTGACGACCACCCCCAAGCGGGTGGCGGCACCGCGGCCTTGGTCGCAGATATTCAGTTATGCGCCGGTGGTTACCAATCGTTTCAGCATGGGCTATATCTTGGCCTATGTGTGTCATACTTGGGAACTGGTGGCGATGCGGTCCTTTATGCTCGCCTTTCTGGCCTATTCCCATACCCTCACCGATGCACCGGCATGGATGGACGTTTCGGTTATTACTGCCGCGGCCGTATTCCTTGGGTTGCCGTCCAGCGTGCTGGGCAATGAGTTATCGCTCAGGATCGGTCGGCAACGATCAATTACCCTTGTCATGATCATTTGCCTTTTCTTTTCCTTCACGATCGGATTTACCGCCCACATGCCATTCGTCTTCGTGGTTGCGATGGCGGCGCTGTATGGTGTGATGATTACGGCGGACTCATCATCAATTACAGCCGGCGCCGTTGGAAGTGCGCCTGCGGACCTTCGCGGAGCAACGATGGCCGTACATAGTTTCCTTGGATTCGGCGGGGGCATGATCGGTCCGGTTGTCGCCGGTATCGTTCTGGATCAGGCAGGAGGACCGGGATCTACTCTCGGCTGGGGCCTGATGTTCATTTCCATGGGAGCCATTACCCTGTTGGGGCCGTTTGCGCTGCGCCTGACGCGCAATTGACAGAGTGATTTCAGCTCTTGGGGTGGGTCTGGTCATACATTTTAAGCAGCTTTTCTATATCCAAATCCGTGTAGCGTTGTGTTGACGAGAGAGAAGCATGACCGAGCAGTTCTTGAATGGAGCGGAGGTCACTCCCACCCGCCAGCAAATGGCTTGCAAAGCTGTGCCGCAATGCATGGGGTGTAGCAGTTTCCGGAAGCCCGAGGTTTCGCCGAAGGGTTTGCATTTTAAGTTGAATGGCGCGGGCCGTCAGTCGTTTCCCTCTTTTCCCAACAAAAAGCGGATCGGTATCGCTGAGAGAAAAAGGGCATTCCTTCATATAGAGGTGAATCGCATCGCGGACGGCGGGCAGGACCGGAACCATACGCTCCTTGTTGCCTTTGCCGATCAGCGTCATGCTGTCAGAAACAGGCCTGTCCCCGTAATTCAGCGACAGTGCTTCTCCGATCCGAAGGCCGCAACCGTAAAGCAGGGTGAGGACAGCCAGATCACGATATCGGACCCAGTTTGCTTCCTGCGGATTTATTTTATCCTCAAGAAGTTTCTGCGTATCGACTGCGGGAAGGGGGCGGGGAAGGCGCGTACCCGCCTTCGGGGTGCGCAGGGTTTTAAGATAAGGGTTGTGAAGGAGGCCGTTTCGTTCCTGACGTTTGAAAAAGCTGCGAATCGAGGATAACACTCTGCGGAGCGACGTTGCGCTTAATCCTTGCTGCCGTCGATGCGCGAGATAAGCCCTGAAGTCGGCTGTCCGCAAATCAGCGAGGCTATCAATATCTGGCTCGCTGCCGATATGGCCGGCCAGAAAAGCCAGAAAATCGCGAAGGTCCCGCTCATATGCTTCGACAGTATGGCGGCTTGCCTTCTTCTCGTGAACAAGCCAATCGATCCAGTCGTCAAGAATGCGGGCGAGTGGCGGTTGGCTATCCATAACTATGTCGGCTTTTGCTCCAGCCACATTTGCAGGCATGCCTGCATGCAATTGGCGAGAAACTGGAGCAAATCCGTCGCCTGCTCTTCATGAAAATGCCCTTCCTGCCGACTGCCGAAGGCGACCATTGCCTGCGTGTGGAGTGAGGGAACTTCCAGCCTGATCAGCGCATCCGAATGTACGAGATCTTTTGCGGGACCAAAAATGGCTTTTGATTTGGGGGCCTGTGGCCGCAGGATTATGTTTCGGCTATGCCACGGGGCGCGATTGACACTACCCGATTTCAGGCGTTGCAGGCCGGTTATATCCGGCAGGCTGACGGGCCCATCCTCGATACACAGCGTGATGACATCAATTTCCAGCAACTCGGGCAAATCCTGGGTCATGATATGGACGAAATGGGCAAGGCTTGTCGCATTCAGAATCGCCTGAACAGAGGCATGAACCATATCCTGGGTGTGTATGTTGTTTCGAGCCGCCTCGACAAAGTCATCCTGCAGCACGGTCAGGTGTGTCACTTCTTTTTGCAGACGGCTGACGAGAAAGGACTGCATATCGACGACGCCATCCCCTGATATCCGTTCAGGCGGCAGGACCATCGTCAGCAGGTCCGCATTATTATTCAGGAAATCCGGGTTCTTGATCAGCCAGTTCCTGACCTCCTCCTCACTCAAGGAAGGATTGGCGTTGTCTGTGCTCTCTTTAACTGGTTTGCCTGATTTTTTTGCCACGAAATCTACTCACACATTAACTGTTATCCGAGAATGGACTGGCCGGATTTCTCCCAATCCGCAAGAAATGCGGCAAGGCCTTTATCCGTCAAAGGATGGGAAACGAGTTGTTTGAGGACTTGCGGTGGAATAGTGCAGACATCCGCGCCCAGCAACGCCGCTTCGACGATATGGGTAGGATTACGGATGGAGGCGACAAGGACTTCCGTCTTTAGATCTGCGTAGTTGTCATAGATCTGGACAATATCCCCGATCAAATCCATGCCTGCCTGGCCGATATCGTCCAGCCGACCGACAAAGGGTGAGACGAAAGCTGCCCCGGCCTTGGCGGCAAGGATTGCCTGCGCCGCAGAAAAGCAGAGAGTGACATTTACCTGTGTGCCTGCACGGCTCAATTCAGCGCAGGTTTTCAATCCTGCCATGGTGAGCGGAACCTTTACGGCCACATTGTCGGCGAGACCGGCGAGTTTTTTTCCTTCTTCCAGCATGGTCTTGAAATCGGTTGCCGCAACTTCGGCGCTGACGGGACCATCGATAAGACTGCAAATCTCCTGTATAACAGTGAAGAAGTCCCGGCCGGTTTTGGCAACAAGTGACGGATTGGTCGTCACGCCGTCAAGAAGGCCAGTGTCGGCAAGCTCGCGGATTTCTTCGGTATCCGCTGTATCAACAAAAAATTTCATGAGTAAATCTTAAATCCTAACGCTATCGACTGGTTCGAAATGTCAGAATAGTCTATCGCATAGATATGAGCAGTACAATTAAACATCGCCGTGTTCGCGTTCTTCTCCCTCTCTCAATCGGAGACGTCTATGATTATCGGGCGCCTGCCTCCCTTGACGTTGAAATCGGGGACTTTGTGATCGTCCCGCTGGGCCATCGGGAAGTAACGGGGGTTGTCTGGGAAGAGGCGACAGATTCAGCCCTTGCTGAAGATCGAATGAAGGACATTCAGGCGGTTCTGCCGGTCGAGAGACTGCCTGAGGTAAGTCGGGAATTTATTGACTGGGTTGCGCAGTATACCATGCAACGCAGGGGTCGAATTCTGAGGATGGCAATGAGTGTCCCGGAAGCCCTTTATCCCAAGGCGCCGCGAACCGGATATCGGTTCACGGGTGAAATGCCGGACAAAATAACTGCAGCCCGCAAGCGCGTTCTGGATATAGCGATGGAGGGCGGAACACAGACGGCGAGTGACCTTGCGGCGATCGCCGGTGTCAGCACATCGGTTGTCAAAGGGCTTGCAGAAAAAGGCGCGCTGGAAGCAGTTGATCTGCCGTCAGAGGCTCCCATTCCTTCGGCAGATTGGCAACATGCCGCGTTTGAGCTTTCTCCTGCTCAGGCAGAGGCTGCGGACATCCTCATATCGGATGTAGAGCAAAATGCATTCGCAGTGTCATTACTTGATGGCGTTACCGGCTCCGGCAAGACGGAGGTCTATTTCGAGGCAATTGCCGCCTGCCTCAAGGCCGGTCGCCAGGCGCTCGTCCTGCTTCCCGAGATTGCCCTGACAGCACAATGGCTAGCGCGGTTCGAGGAACGGTTCGGCGCCCGACCGGTGGAATGGCATTCTGACCTCGGTCAATCGGAGCGGCGCCGAAACTGGCGCGCTGTCATAGAAGGCCGTGCTGATATCGTCGTCGGCGCCCGTTCTGCCCTTTTCCTGCCTTTCAAGAATATTGGTCTGATCGTTGTGGATGAAGAGCATGAAGCCTCTTTCAAGCAGGATGAAGGGGTGCCTTACAACGCGCGTGACATGGCGGTCGTACGCGGAAAGATCGGAGGCTTTCCAGTTGTCCTCGCGTCTGCCACGCCGTCGTTGGAAAGCCTGATGAATGCTCAAACGGGAAAATACAAGCATCTGAAACTTGCATCACGCTATGGCGGTGCGGCCTTGCCGGATGTGAAGGTTGTCGACTTGAAACAGCATCCCCCCGGATCGCAGCGCTGGATATCGGAGCCGCTCAGGCTCGCGGTGGAGGAGACGCTTGCTCAGGGGCAGCAGGTAATGCTTTTCCTCAATAGGCGCGGTTATGCGCCCCTTACGCTCTGCGATACCTGTGGTCACCGGCTGCAATGTCCGAACTGTAGTGCATGGCTCGTAGAGCACCGGCTGAAGAACCGTCTGCAATGTCACCATTGCGGTTACACCACGAATTTGCCGACAAGTTGCAGCGAATGCGGCGTCGAAGACAGCTTTAAGGCCTGCGGGCCGGGCGTTGAGCGGCTATCGGAAGAAGCAGAAATATTATTTCCGGGACGCAAGGTCGCAATGATGACGAGTGATACGGTTTCAAGTCCTCGCGCGGCGGCAGAGTTTGTCGGCGCGATGGAGCGGGGTGAGATCGAAATACTGATCGGCACCCAGATGGTCGCCAAAGGGTATCATTTCCCGAATCTGACACTGGTTGGAATAATTGATGCTGACCTCGGGCTCGCGGGTGGGGATCTTCGGGCCGCGGAAAGGACCTATCAGTTGCTCTCGCAGGTGACCGGTCGGGCCGGGCGCGAATCTCTCCCGGGGAGAGTCCTGCTGCAATCCTATCTGCCGGAGCATCCGGTGATAGAGGCTATCGTCCATCAGAAGAGTTCCGACTTCTTCGCATTGGAGGCAGCAGGGCGAGAGAGTGCAGGAATGCCGCCCTACGGCAGATTGGCCGCGTTGATTCTCTCGAGCGTTCAAGCCGAATCAGTGGCCGGTTTTGCACACGAACTGGCGCGCCGGGCGCCAATGGGCGAGAAAATTACAGTCCTTGGTCCGGCTCCGGCGCCGCTTTCCATGATACGGGGCCGCCATCGTTATCGCTTTTTGGTGAAATGCACAAAGGACATCAATATCCAGTCTGTTATCGGAAAATGGCTTAAGGGACGCAAGGTGCCGAACAATATCAGGCTGCAGATAGATATCGACCCGTATAATTTTATGTAGAAATGTCTTTTTTGCGGTCTTAAAGACGCAAATAGGGAAATTTGGTGAATAAACTGGCGTGCAGCATATTGCCACCCGGAATTCACTGTGCTAATAACCCGATGCCTCAACGATGGGAGCCTGAAAAAGGTCGCCATGCAGAGGGGGAATCATTTTAGTCTGACGCGTTTCGCGTCATTATTTTCAGGCCTGGGGATCGTTTCTTGTCAGCTGAGAACATAACAGTTTCCGGTATCGCGGGTCGTTATGCGACGGCCCTGTTTGATTTGGCGGTATCTGCCAAACAACTGGATGACGTCGCCGATGACTTGGCGACAATCAAATCGATGATGGATGAGAATGCAGATCTTGCCCGTCTGGTCAAAAGCCCGGTCATCAGCCGCGATGATCAAGCCCGGGCAATGGGCGCCGTTCTTGAAAAACTGGGAGTGAGCGACCTGGTTCGCCGGTTCATTGGAACGGTTGCCAAAAATCGTCGGCTGTTTGCGCTATCCGACATGATTGCAGCCTATGGCCAGTTGCTCGCCGCGGAGCGAGGCGAAGTGGTGGCGCGTGTCACCTCTGCGAAGAAACTCACGAAAAGTCAGCTTGACGCTGTGTCAGCGGCTCTCAAATCTGCCATCGGCAGTGATGTCAGTCTCGAATCAGATGTTGATGAGAGCCTGATCGGGGGCCTGGTAATCAAAGTTGGTTCACGTATGGTCGATAGCTCGATCCGAACCAAGCTTCAGAATCTTAAGTTTGCGATGAAAGGGGTTGGGTGATGGACATCCGCGCCGCAGAAATTTCCGAAATTCTTAAACAACAGATTGCGGGTTTTGATACGCAAGCTGAAATCTCAGAAGTTGGCCAGGTGCTTTCCGTCGGTGACGGTGTGGCGCGTGTCTATGGTCTGGATAATATTCAGGCCGGTGAAATGGTCGAATTTCCGGGCGGTATTAAGGGGCTGGCCCTGAACCTTGAAACCGACAATGTCGGTGTCGTGATCTTCGGTTCTGACCGTGACATTCGTGAGGGCGATACGGTCAAAAGGACAGGCGCAATTGTCGAAACAGGTGTTGGCAAGGGCCTGCTTGGCCGCGTTGTTGACGGCCTTGGTAACCCCATCGATGGCAAGGGTCCGATCGATGCAACGGAAACCCGCCGTGTGGACGTGAAGGCACCGGGCATTATGCCACGTAAATCGGTGCATGAACCGATGATGACTGGCCTTAAGGCCATTGACAGCCTTGTGCCGGTTGGGCGTGGTCAGCGTGAGCTGATCATTGGGGATCGTCAGACTGGTAAGACGGCTGTTGCAGTCGACGCGATCCTCAACCAGAAGTCTGTCAATGCGACGGATGATGAAAGCAAGAAGCTTTACTGTGTTTATGTGGTTATTGGTCAGAAGCGCTCAACTGTTGCTCAAGTGGTGAAGACACTGGAAGAAAACGGCGCTCTGGAATATTCCATCGTGGTTGCGGCGACTGCTTCGGACCCGGCGCCGCTTCAGTATCTTGCCCCGTTTACTGGGTGCGCAATGGCGGAATATTTCCGCGACAACGGCATGCACTCCCTAATCATCTATGATGATCTGTCCAAGCAGGCTGTTGCTTATCGCCAGATGTCCTTGCTGCTGCGCCGTCCGCCAGGACGTGAAGCCTATCCGGGTGACGTTTTCTATCTCCATTCCCGTTTGTTGGAACGTTCGGCCAAGCTGAATGAAGAGAATGGCTCGGGTTCCATGACCGCATTACCGGTTATTGAAACACAGGCCGGTGACGTGTCGGCCTACATCCCGACAAACGTTATCTCGATTACAGATGGTCAGATTTTCCTTGAAACGGAACTCTTCTATCAGGGTATTCGCCCGGCCATTAACGTGGGTCTGTCGGTGTCTCGTGTGGGCTCTTCCGCGCAGACGAAAGCGATGAAACAGGTTGCCGGTTCCATTAAACTGGAGCTTGCGCAGTATCGTGAAATGGCGGCCTTTGCTCAGTTCGGGTCTGACCTTGATGCAGCAACGCAGCGGTTGCTGGCTCGCGGTGCGCGCCTCACGGAACTGCTGAAGCAACCGCAGTACAGCCCGCTTACCATGGAAGAACAGGTTGTTGTGATCTTCGCCGGTGTGCGTGGTTTCCTCGACCGGATTGAGGTTGGCCAGATCGGTGACTTTGAAAAGCAGCTTCTGTCGGAAATGCATGCGAAGCATCAGGACCTTCTTGATACAATCCTGAAGGAAGGTGCTCTTTCCAGCGAGAGCGAAGCGAAGCTGACTGATATTCTTGACGGCTTCTCGAAGACGTTTGCATAAAAATTGAGCTTAAGAAAGGGATAGCCGTAACATGGCGAACCTTAAGGAACTCAAAAACCGGATCAGCAGCGTAAAATCAACGCAGAAGATCACCAAGGCCATGAAGATGGTGGCAGCGGCAAAACTCCGTCATGCGGAAGAGGCCGCGAATGCTGCCCGGCCTTATGCCGAGCGTATGGACAGCATGATGGCCTCGCTTGCCAGCGGCATGGTTGGACGTGACGACGCGCCGAAGCTTCTGGCAGGTACCGGTTCTGACCAAAGGCATCTGATCATCGCGGCAACTGGTGAGCGTGGCCTTTGCGGCGGGTTCAATAACTCGATCGCCAAAGCTGTTTCACTGCGGGTAGATAAACTTCTTGCGGCTGGTAAGGATGTGAAAATCCTCTGCGTCGGCAAGAAGGGGCGGGATGCGCTTAAACGCAAGTACGGGCATCTGATCATCGATCTGGTGGATCTCTCCGGCTCCAAGCGAATTGGCTTCAGCGATGCTTTGCCGATTGCCCAACGTGTTTTGGCGATGTTTGATGCTGACGAGTTTGATGTCTGCACCATATTTTACGCAAAGTTTGTGTCCGTCATGACGCAGGAGGTCCAGGGCCAGCAGATCATTCCTGCCTCAGTTCCCGAAGGCGCGGAGACGGATTCAGGTGATGTTGTTTACGAGTATGAGCCGGACGAAGAGGAAATTCTTGCAGAATTGCTTCCTCGAAATCTGTCGGTTCAGATTTTCCGGGCGCTTCTCGAAAACTCAGCCTCTGAACAAGGCGCCCGTATGTCGGCCATGGAAAACGCGACCCGTAACGCAGGGGAAATGATTGATAAATTGACCTTGCAATATAACCGTGAACGTCAGGCAGCGATTACGAGTGAACTAATTGAAATTATCTCCGGTGCAGAAGCTCTCTAGCTTTTCCATCGATTGTTAAGAACTGAAGTGACCCTGTAGGGAGCATGAAAATGGCAAAGAATGTCGGCAAAATCACCCAGGTATTGGGCGCCGTCGTAGACGTACAATTTGAGGGAGAACTCCCCTATATCTTGAATGCGCTGCATTGCGAGAATAATGGCCAGCGCCTTGTGCTGGAGGTGGCGCAGCATCTGGGCGAGAACACAGTCCGGACCATTGCCATGGACGCAACCGAAGGCCTGGTTCGCGGTCAGGAGGTAACGGATACAGGGGACGCTATTCGCATGCCTGTCGGCCCGGAAACACTTGGCCGCATTATGAACGTGGTGGGTGAAGCAGTGGATGAACGGGGGCCGGTCAAGACCGATAAAACTGCGCCAATCCATGCCCCGGCCCCTGACTTTGCCGACCAGTCGACCGAAGCGGAAATTCTTGTTACCGGCATTAAGGTCGTTGACCTGCTCGCCCCTTACGCAAAGGGCGGTAAGATTGGTCTCTTCGGTGGTGCCGGTGTGGGTAAGACAGTTCTGATTATGGAGCTGATCAACAACGTTGCTATGGGCCATGGCGGTTACTCCGTGTTCGCCGGTGTCGGTGAACGTACCCGTGAAGGTAACGATCTCTACTATGAAATGATTGAAGGCGGCATTATCGATCTGGAAGGTGACAAGTCGAAAGTGGCGCTTGTCTATGGCCAGATGAACGAACCGCCCGGAGCACGTATGCGTGTTGCTCTCTCTGGGTTGACCCAGGCGGAATATTTCCGTGATGTCGAAGGTCAGGACGTGTTATTCTTTATCGATAATATTTTCCGCTTTACACAGGCCGGTTCCGAGGTGTCTGCGCTTCTTGGACGTATCCCGTCCGCTGTGGGTTATCAGCCTACGCTAGCGACGGACATGGGTGCGCTGCAGGAACGTATTACATCAACAAACAAGGGATCGATTACCTCTGTTCAGGCCATTTACGTTCCGGCCGACGACTTGACCGACCCGGCGCCGGCAACCTCCTTCGCCCATCTGGATGCGACGACGGTTCTGTCCCGTCAGATTGCGGAGCTTGGTATTTATCCGGCTGTGGACCCGCTCGACTCCACTTCGCGTATGCTGGATCCGGCTATTGTTGGTGAGCGGCATTATGAAATTGCACGTGAAGTTCAGGAAACACTGCAAACTTATAAATCACTGCAGGATATTATCGCAATTCTGGGTATGGATGAGCTTTCTGAAGAAGATAAACTTATCGTTGCCCGCGCGCGTAAGATCCAGCGTTTCCTCAGCCAACCATTCCATGTTGCCGAGGTCTTTACTGGTTCTCCCGGTAAATTTGTCAAGCTTGAAGAAACGCTCGACGCATTCGAGAAGATTGTGGCCGGCGAATATGATGAGCTTCCTGAAGCTGCGTTTTACATGTGCGGCGGTATCGAGGAAGTTCTTGAAAAGGCGAAGAAACTGGCCGCGGAAGCTGCCTAGTTATTGCCGTCTGAAGGAGTATTGAGATGGCCGATATGATCACTATGGACTTGGTGTCGCCCGAAAAATTGCTGCTTTCGGATGAGTTTGAAATGGTCGTACTGCCGGGCGCCGAAGGAGATTTCGGCGTTCTGGCTGGTCATTCCCCTATCACCTCTTCTTTACGCCCGGGTGTTATCAGTATTTATGAAGGGGATAAGGAAAAGGACCGGATTTTCGTAAATGGCGGGTTTGCCGAGGTTTCCAAAGACAAGCTGACAGTTCTGGCGGAAGAAGCGATTTATGTTGCGGACCTTGATCGCGCTAATTTGGAGCAGCGCATTCAGAATGCGCGTGAAGATGAAGAGGACGCAAAGGACGACGAGACTCGTCGGCGTGCTGCGGAAAACCGTGATCACCTCCAGCAATTGCTTGATGCAATGGTGTGAGTACGTTCACTCTGCACAGATTAAGAAGGGGCCTCAGGCCCCTTTTTTAATGCAAGAGTTGCTGACTTTGTGATTTAAGGTGCCTAATATTCTCCGAATGTTCGGAATGTGCAGTATCTTGAGGAATGTCAGTGCCAGATCAGAAAAAATATGAAAGGGCCATCGTAACTGGAAGTGGGTTTGCCGGCCTTCTTGCGGCCCGTGTCTTATCTGACTATTTCCGACAGGTGGTGATTGTTGAGAAAGACGATGAACCAAATGCTCCCCTACCGCGTAAAGGCGCTCCACAAGGGCATCACATTCATGTCTTGCTGAACGCTGGCGAACAAGTGCTGGAAAGGCTGTTTCCTGGCATAAAATCGGAGATGCTGGAAGCGGGATCCCAGACGGCCGTGCTCGGGAGTGATGTGAGATGGCGCGTTGCCGGGAAGTGGATGCCGCCGTTTGATGGCGGCATGACAACCTTTTTTCAAACCCGGCCCATGCTTGAGCTTGTTTTACGCCGCCGTGTTTCGAATGTGAAAAACATATCGTTCAAATATGGGACAAAAAGCACAGAATATCGCCTTTCCGAAAATGACAGCAAAATAACATCTGTGACACTAGTAGATGTAAAGACAGGGGCAGAGAGCGAGGAAGAGGCCGATCTCTTCGTCGAAACCTCAGGCGCGTCAACCGACATCATCCAACAGCTGTCTGCGATGGGTTATCCTATCCCGAGAGAAAGTATTGTAGAGCCGGATTTCGCCTACTCAAGTTGCCTCATGGAAGTGCCGGAGAACTGGAAATGGCGTTATAGATGTGTGCTTATCTATCCGAAGGCACCGGAAGAGACACGCGCAGGTGCCTTTGTCCCAGTTGAGGGGCGAAAATGGATGGTAACGGCAGCCGGATATTGCGGTGACTACCCCCCCACGACGCCCGAGGAATTCCTCGAATTCTTAAAATCCCTGCCGGAGGCGGATGTCCATGAGACTGTAAAGTCCGCAAAGATTGTTGGCGAAATACGCTCGTTCAAGTTTAAAAAAGCAATACGGCGGCATTTCGAGGAGCTTAAGAGCTTTCCAAAAGGGTTGGTTGTTCTTGGTGATGCCGTTTGTCGGGCAAATCCGTTTTTTGGCCAAGGCATCACTGCCGCGGCGCTGGAGGCACTTGCATTACAGAAAAACCTCGAGAATATCAGTAAATCCGGGGATAGTATCCCGGAGGCAATCGCTAGGCCTTTCTTTAAAGACGTTGCTCAGATACTCGACGTATCATGGGAAATGGCCGTCGGTGAGGATTTCAAATACCCGACCACCAAAGGGAAGCGTCCTGCCACATTTGCGCTTACAAGATGGTTCAAGGACAAGGTAATGGCGTCAAATGACCCCGAGGTTGCCAAACAGTTCTATCGTGTCATGCATTTTGCCGAACCCCCGACTAAACTGCTCACCCCCAAAATGCTTTATCGGACATTTCTGAAACGATAATCCGAATTGCATAAGCTGTATTTAAGTTCCGTAAAATATGGGCAAAATGCCTCGAATTAAGGCGTCATTAACCTTTACATTCTATTTTCATTGTTATGTGAAATACGTTATTTGCCTATTTGGATAGCTTAGCAGGTATAAATGTGGAATCTTGAACGTGTCGCCAGACATTTCGGCGATGGCAAGTTCAAAATTGATATGTTTTCTCTCCACTTCAAAGAAAAGGATGTGGAGAAGCTTCATAATGCTCTTGAGCTGAAAAAAGCACTGCCTGTAATCCGATTGTCGCTTACGGGCGCGGTCCTCATATACGCAATCTTTGCAATTCTGGATATCTATGCCATCCCGGAAATCCTGTATGAAGCATGGACAATCCGATTTTTGATAATCTGCCCGTTCTTTATTCTTGCTGCCCTGTCGACTTTCTGGCTGAAGACCCAACCATTTGCGCAACCGATCTCCGCGGTATGCGTGCTGGCGAGCGGTTCCGGTGTTATTGCTATGATTGCCCTCGCCGACCCGCTTGGCGGGTCGATCTATTTTGCAGGGCTGGTGCCGGTCTTTATCTATACCTGCTGTGTTCCGCCGGTGCGCTTTCTCTATGCAACCGCGGTCACCATATTCCTGCTGTTTCTTTACTTCATCGTCACGACTGTCATAAATCCGTTACCTTTTCTGGACTTGCTGGAGAATGCATTCTTTCTTGTTTGCGCCGCGGCCATGAGCATTTTTGCAAGTTATATCCAGGAGCTTGCCCGTCGAAAAGACTTTATCAATATGATGATGCTTGACGAGGAGCGCGTGAAGAGTGATGAGCTTGCCGAGAAAGCGCAGGCGGCCAACCATTCCAAGTCTGAATTCCTGGCCATTATGTCGCATGAACTGCGGACGCCGCTAAATGCAATCATCGGCTTTTCGGAAATATTGGAAAAAGAGATGTTTGGCCCGCTGGGGCAGGAGCGATACAAGGAATATTCAAAGGACATCAATGTCAGCGGCCAGCATTTGCTCAGCATTATCAATGATATTCTTGACCTCTCGAAAGCAGAAGCCGGTAAGCTGGTTTTGCAGGATGAGGAGGTATCGATCGTTGATACCGTAAACTCGACGTTACGGATCATTCGGGATCATGCTGCGGAGCGGGGCGTTCGTCTTGCCTTTGATGTTCCTGTGCATGACTATCATATGATTGGCGATCCTCGGCTGCTCGCGCAGGTATTTCTGAACCTTTTCTCCAACGCGGTTAAATTTACCCATAAGGGTGGATCCGTGGCGATCAGCTTTGAAGAGGTTCGAAACGGCGCTCTTCGTGTCCGGATTAAGGATACGGGGATTGGCATCGACCCGGCGGATATTGAAAAGGTGTTTGCTCCGTTCGTTCAGATCGAAAGTTCCATGGCTCGAAATTATGAGGGGACGGGACTTGGACTACCGCTCACGAAAAATATTATGGAACTGCATAATGGCTCCATCAAACTAGAAAGCCATCTGGGTGAGGGAACGGTTGCGATTGTAGAGTTTCCAAAAGAGCGTATGGTCAACCATAGCTCTGATGACACCCTGCATCACCGTCAGGCCCGCGGCTAGCCCCCAAGGAAAATAGGAACTGCTACGGCAAAATTACTCCGGTTTGCCGATGATTAGGAGATGGCAATGCCCGGTTGTATCAACCGCAACTTCACGCGTTGCCTCAGCATCAATATCCCGTGCAAGTTCAAGCATTTCCTCTTCATTACGGTGAACGAGTGTCCAGTCGCAGACATACTCCACCTGCCATTCAAGGCTCTCTTCAGACGTGCGCATACACCCGATAAGTAAAGTTCCGCCGGGGGAAAGGTTGCTGTAAAGATCATTGACGAGCTTAGTCGCCCGCTTTTTACCGAGGTAGTCCGCAAGGCCGACGGCATAGATCAGATCCTGCTTTTCAAGCTTCCGGAATAGCTTGCCCGTCGCCAGAAATTCGAGAAAGGTAGCATGAAGGCATTTGACAGATGCCATGCCGTCCAGCCGCGCGACTTGAGGGTAGGTGCTGTTGTACGCATATGAAAGGGCATCGTGATCCTGATCTATCAAGGTGAATTCCATCGATAGCGGTAGTTTTGATGTTTTCAGATAATTCGCGACTTCCTGCGCCGGCCCGCAGCCGAGGCTCGCCACCTTGAAGCGTGTTTTCCCCTTGGCCGCGGCTTTCGTGCTCAGATTGGCAATGGTCTGCTTGGTCATTGTCATCCGAGTTGCAATGAATTCCCCTGTTGAGGTCCCAAGGCGGTGACAGAATTTTGCGTAGGCAGTATCGCCTTCCAGATTGAGATTGTAAGCGAAATTCATAACCTGATAGTCGCCGGGATATCCAAGCGGCTTCGTGTAGGCGCGGTTCCAACTTGCACCGGCCATGAGTTCCGGCGTCAACACCAGTTCCGTATATCTTTTGGTTGCCTCAATGGTCGCCTCGTCATTCCCACGGGACTCAGTTATTGCCAGGCATTTTCTGGAAATTTCTTTCCAGCGGGCCAAAGCCTTCGTCTCGCATGCCAGGATAATATCCTTTATCCGTTCATCGCGTCTGGAATCATCCCGATTGAGATCTTTTTCAACCTTGTCCAGTACTTTACGGATGGAGCGGAGCATATAGACCGCATCGCTGATTGCTTCCTTATACTCGGCCGGAACCAAATGAGACTCATCCGTCAGCCCTACAGTAACGGCCTGCTGCAGAGCAAGATCATCATGCTGATCAAGGATTTTTTGGATGTCGAGAAAGCCCTTTGTCAGCTCAATGGCGACTTTGTGCTGGCTTTCGTGGGGTTCGATCCGGCGGATCTTACCATTCCCTGCAAAAATTTCTGTCGACCCCAGTTTGAGCTTTAGCGGAACATCCTTATTCATGTCCTCAAGCCAGGAAAAATTCTGTGGACTCACAAAACTGATGCCGCTCATGCTGATATCAAAAAGATCAAAGGATTTGTCATCAACATCAATGACAGGCGAGATACTGTTCATCAATGTTTTGGCATTGAATCGTTCAGCGCGATAAAAAACGCGTCTCCCCTCTCCTCCGGTTAGCTCCTCGTAATGTTTCATTCTACGCTCACTAAACGACTACTAAGACATCTTATAAAGGCTATTGGCTCTGCATCATGTTTGCAAGCCGATAATTTTTTGATCTCTTTAGTAACGACAATAACAAACAAGACAAACTTCTGACGCACCAAAAATTAACCAATTTTGTTAACTATAAGCAATAGTCTTCAGTTAACAACTAGTTAAGATTATAAGCGGAACTTAAATAGAAATACAACCAGTTAAGTCTCATTTTAATTGAATGGAACGGGAATACTACATATTGGGAAATATACAAATTTACCAGCGAGGTTGTACTACTGATAGTGTCGGAGGCAAAATTCCCAGTTCCTGAATTTTAGAGCTTTGGCGCAAATCTTTGAAGGATTGTCTCATAAAGATCACGCTTGAACGGGACGATCAGCTGCGGAATTTCCGATACTTCCGCCCATTTCCATTCCGAGAATTCAGGATGATGAGTCACGATATTTATATCCTGATCTTCTCCTAAAAACCGGAAAAGAAACCATTTTTGTTTCTGCCCGCGATATTTACCTTTCCATACTTTGCCGATCAGTTCGTTGGGAAGGTCATATGTCAGCCATTCTTCCAGGCAATGAACAAGCTCAACATCGCGAGTGCCGATTTCCTCGTCCAATTCGCGAAGCGCAGCATCAAGTGGTTCCTCGCCATCGTCTATACCGCCCTGCGGCATTTGCCAATGTTCACTGACCATGTCGATCCGTTTTCCGACAAAAACCTGCCCTTTCTTATTCAATATCATCATTCCTGCACAGGGGCGGTAGGGAAGGTGCTCGGGTAGTGTTTTCTCGGTCATTCGATATCCTGTTTTTTAACAATGGCTGTTATGGGGGCCAAGGTGAGTCCTTTTTTATCCAGGGTACTGGCCCAGTCTATTATATGTTGAAATGTTTCAGTATGAGGATAGGCTATTCCGACGGAAAATCCGGCTCGTCGGGCAATATTTTCGAGGTCTTCCAGCCGTTTATCGATGACATTTCCATCTGCCTTATGATCGAGGAACCGGTTGTTGATGGCGACCGGAATATCAAGTTGGGCGGCGATATCGGCAGCCACACTGTCACTTGCTGTCCGGCTATCCAGATAGAGAAGCCCTTTTTCCTTCATAGCCTGAAGGATCGGCGTAATCGACGCTGGCTCCGATGTAAATTTCGAGCCCATCTGGTTCGTCAATCCCACATAGCCTGTAATGCGGCCGAGTACCCAGTCGAGGCGCTCGAGATTTTCCGCGTCTTCAAGATCGGTTCTGAGGGCTTGCGGACCCGGATCTATCCGCGGATAGCCTTTTGGTTCCATAGGGAGTTGCAGCAGAATCTCATGACCTTTGCTTCTCGCCTGATCGACAAACTCTTGAAGATTGCTGCCATACGGGTTGAAGGCAAAGGTAATAGGTGCCGGTAAAACTTTTATTGCTTCCCGTGTCCGGCTGGCGCTAAAGCCAGCGTCACTGAGAATGATTGCAATAAGGGGACGCTCATCGCTTGTGTCGAACACAACAGCAAATTCCTCCATTGGTATCTTGGGTTCTTCGACAATGGTTTCTTCCACTGGGGTATTAACTTGCGTCTCAGGTTCGGCGGTTTGTGGCAATTGTTCTTCCGGCATTGCGCTTAGGGGTGCGACGTCTGGTGTGACTTCTGACTCACTAGGGACGGTCGTGTCCGCGCCATCTTCCGATGTTTGTACTTCTTCTGCAGGTGTTGTTTCTTCGGGCGCCTCATCGGGAAGTTCCGGCCATGCAATATCTTCTGGAAGGGGGGTGAAAACCGTCGTTTCCTCCTCCTGTGTAGATTGCTCGGCAGGTGGGTTATCGGTTGGCAGGCTTGGAGTAATCTCTAGTTCTTCCTGATCTACGGGCGGTTCTAGCAGAAGTGTGGTTGGGCTGGTCGTTGGGTCATCAGAGGCGTGTGACTCAGCTGCTATGGTCGGTGTTGGCGCTTCCACGGGCTCAGGCTCAGGCGGAGTCGTCTCGGGAATAGCTTCAGCTTTAGTTTCGATCTCTGGCGAGAGAGCTTCTTCCTTCGCCACCTCAGATTCAGTTGTTTCAATACTCTCCACCTGTGGTTCCGGTGGCTCTGAGTCTTCAGTAACTTCAACCGGCGTTGCAGGGATTTCTATCGTTTCGTTGATCTCGGTACTGGCGGTGGCGATTGGCGCCTTGGGCTGGGCTGGCGTGCTAAAGTAGCTCCAGCTAATGATGCCAATTATCGCGAGTATGACTGCCAGGGATGCAATAAACAAAACCGACACCTTGTTTTTCGGTGTCGGTTTCGTCTTTTGATCGTTAATCGAATTTCTCACAGCAATCCGCCGATAAAGTTGATCCTTCCGGCGAGGCGGTTATGTGCGCACTCTACTAATTTCCGCCGAAAAGACTGAAGATATTGTCGTTACTTGACTTCCCTTTTCGCAAACAGCCAGACACCTTTCAACAGATCTTTCGCACGAAGAAGCTGATAGTCAAGGATGTCGGCTGCTTCGATATCCTCTTCACTCACATTGTCAGAGGCCTCTGGCGCGTCACTGTTTTCAAGATGATTGCGAAGGTCAGCCTCTGAACGCGCGCCGGCAGTCTCCAGAACTTCAAGTTTGGCTTGTTCCACTTCGATATCCGGGACAATGCCTTTCGCCTGAATCGAGGTGCCGGACGGCGTGTAATAGCGGGCTGTCGTCATGCGCATCGCGCCGTTCCCTTGAAGCGGCACAATCGTTTGGACTGAGCCCTTGCCGAAGCTTTTGGTGCCAAGTACAACAGCACGACCATGGTCCTGAAGGGCGCCCGCTACAATTTCTGATGCGCTGGCAGAGCCGCCATTGATCAGGACGACAATTGGTTTGCCATCGACAATGTCATCCGGTTTTGCATTGTAGCGTTGGGCGTCGTCGGAATTGCGACCGCGTGTGGAGACGATCTCCCCTTTTTCAAGGAAATCATCCGAGATTGCAATTGCCTGATCGAGCAGTCCACCGGGATTGTTCCGAAGGTCCAGGATGAGGCCTTTGTAATCTCCATCCACCTCGGATTTCAAGCGGTCGATGGTTTTACGAAGGCCGCTATCAGTTTGTTCCGTAAAGCTGGAAATACGGACATAGAGTATATCATCATCCTCGATCCGACCGCGTACGGACTGGACCGTAATGATGGCGCGGGTTAGAGTGATCTCTACCGGTTCTTTCTGGTCGGCGCGACGGATCGTCAGGCTGAGGTCCGTATCAACCAGCCCCCTCATTTTCTCAACTGCCTCGGCAAGCGTGAGGCCAAGGACCGGTTCGCCGTCAAGATGGGTGATGTAGTCACCTGCGAGAACGCCAGCTTTATCTGCGGGGGTGTCGTCAATCGGGGCAACGACTTTCACCAAGCCGTTTTCCATGGTCACTTCAATGCCCAGCCCGCCGAATTTGCCGCGGGTTTGCACTTTCATACCGTCGTAATTCTTGGGGTTGAGATAGCTGGAATGCGGATCGAGTGAGCTCAACATGCCGTTTATGGCTGCTTCGATCAGCTTTTCGTCATCAACCTCTTCGACGTAGTCCTCGCGAATCTTGGCAAATACATCACCAAAGAGATTCA
>PAKP01000043.1 GCA_002706985.1 Sneathiella sp.
ACAAATATCCTGATCCGGGTCGTTAAATTTTGCACAGAATGCGTTATCAGGTTCGGAATGAGATAAAAGAAAAACAGGGAAGTGGCGGAGGGTCGGGGATTCGAACCCCGGAAGGGCTTGCACCCTTGCTGGTTTTCAAGACCAGTGCATTCAACCGCTCTGCCAACCCTCCGCAGGGCGACGCTTTCGAAATGGCGTCAGCAGGACGCACTTCAAGGCCGCGAACGATCCTGATCGTTTAAAGTTCCCGCTCTGGCCTGTCAATATGTTTGATGGGGAAATCGATATTTCGATTGCCGCAGCTGTTTCCGGCGGAAATAAAGTCTTTTCTGTCTGAAATCGTTGCGAATCCGCAGGCTTTGTGGCAAAAAGGATGGATCAGTAAAATGGAGTACCAATGGCCAAGAATTCCGCGCATTTAATTCTTTTCACCCTCATCGGCATTTTTATCACGGCTATTGCATCCCCGGGGTTCGCCGCGAAGGAACCGTTCGATCAGTGGCTGGCCAAGCTGAAAACGGAAGCGCGGGAAGGGGGGATCAGCCAGACCACCCTCGACAGCGCGTTCGCCAATGTCCAGCTGATAGAAAAAGTGGTCAAGCTTGACCGCAAGCAGCCGGAGGTCGTCCAGACTTTCCAGGAATATATGGCACAGCGCCTGCCGCAGTCGCTTATTGACTCGGGCAAGGCCATGCTCAAAGAAAACCGCACCATTCTGGAAAAGGTGGGGCAGGAATTCGGCGTACAGCCGCGCTTTATTGTCGCCCTGTGGGGGGTGGAGACGCGCTACGGCAAATATACCGGCGGGTTCAGCGTGATTGATGCGCTCACCACGCTCGCCTACGACAATCGGCGGGCGGAGTATTTCCGAAAAGAGCTGCTGCTCGCCCTCAAGATCCTTGATGACAACCATATCGAGCTGGCCGATATGAAAGGCTCTTGGGCCGGGGCGATGGGGCAATCGCAGTTCATGCCGTCAAGCTTCGTCAATTTCGCCATCGATTATGATGAGGATGGCCGCCGCGACATATGGACGACCAAGGCCGACGTCTTTGCCTCCGCCGCCAATTATCTGTCGAGATCCGGCTGGAAGGACGACCAGACATGGGGCAGGGAGGTCACGCTCCCCAAGGGGTTCGATCTGTCTCTCATCGATCTTAAAATCGCCAAGCCGATGGCGGAATGGGAGGCCCTGGGTGTTCGCAAGGCCGATGGCAGCGCCTTGCCATCCCGTCAGCTGGTGGGCTCTCTTGTGCAGCCGAAGGGAGGCAATGGACAGACGTTTCTGGTCTATGACAATTATCGGACCATCCTGAAATGGAACCGGTCCACCTATTTTGCAATGTCCGTCGGTCATCTTGCCGATCTGATCGGGGACGGATAACAGATATGAAGTGCGTAGCGTAAAAGGTATAAGTAACATGGCGAAACTAAAGCAGAAATCCGGACTGATCGTCCTTGTCACCACCGCCCTCCTGTTGGCGGGTTGCTCCGAGGTCAGCCTGATCAGCTATGGTGCGAAAAAATACCGCGCTGCAGGAAAAGACACCGCCGCCGTCGGCCCGAATGAAATTGACCGCGGCAGCCCGAAGCTCGGCAATCCCTATCAAGTAAACGGTATCTGGTATTACCCGAAAGTTGACAATGCCTATGACGAAACGGGCATTGCCTCTTGGTACGGGGAGCCGTTTCATGGCCGCCGCACCGCGAATGGTGCTGTCTACGATATGCATAAGATGACGGCCGCGCATAAGACATTGCCGCTGCCAACGGATGTGCGGGTTACCAATCTTGAGAACGGCCGCTCTATTATCGTAACGGTGAATGATCGCGGTCCTTTCGCCCATTCCCGTATTATTGATCTGTCCTATCGCTCGGCGCAGATGTTGGGCATGGTCCAGAAAGGAACGGCAAAGGTTCGCGTGCAGGTGATTAACGGCGGAAATGCGGACCAGACCATTGTCGCCAAGCCTGAAACACCACTGACGGAGAAAAACAATGTCGCCGCCGCGCCGCAGGCTGTCGTTGTCGCCGATACATTGGCCCCGCCCGAAGGCGTGAAGTCAGCGCCCGCGCCAAAAATCGAGCCGTTGCCGGCGCCAACCGTCGCCGAAACGCAGGTGACATCGGCGTCCGCCTATAGCTCGCCAACACCGACCGTCAGCGTCGAGCCGATCACGCATAGTGATATCTTCATTCAGGCAGGCGCCTTTATCGATTTTAATAACGCCAACATCCTGAGCGCGCGGCTATCGTCGATGGGCCCGACCAAAGTGAGCCAGGTTCTGGTCAACGGTCAGGATTTCTACCGCGTGCGGGTTGGCCCGGTGCAGGATATCGACAAGGCCGACCAGCTGCTGGCCGATCTGATTAACCAGGGGCATACGGAAGCCCGAATTGTGATCGAGTAGGCGAGCCTTAAACTGGCCAAAAACATGCATTAATGCTAAAATCCATCGCGATGAATCTAATTTGACCGCGTAAAACCTGAAAAGAGAATGACTGAAAGCCCGACCGCTATGAATTTCTGGACCTCCTCCTTCCGATTTTTTTCCGCGCTGTGCCTGTCGGCGACCCTGATCGTAGGCACCGCCACAGCGGACCCGATTGAAACCGCGGCGCGGGAAGCGTTTATCTTCGATATGAATACGGGCGCCGTCCTGCTTGAGAAAAATGCCGATCAGCTCATGGCCCCCGCATCCATGAGCAAGTTGATGACCATCACCATGGTGTTCGAGCGGCTGAAGGACGGCACGCTCAATCTGGAAGACACCCTGCCGGTCAGCGAGAAGGCCTGGAAAAAGGGCGGCTCCAAGATGTTTGTCGAGGTGGATACGCGCGTCAGCGTCGGAGATCTTCTGCGCGGCATCATCATCCAGTCCGGCAATGACGCCTGTATCGTGGTGGCTGAAGGGCTCGGCGGATCGGAAGAGGGGTTTGCCGAAGCGATGACCTCCCGGGCGCGGGAACTCGGCCTTGAAAAAAGCACCTTCAGGAATGCAACTGGCTGGCCCGATCCGGATCACAAGATGACGGCGCGGGAGCTGGGTATTCTGGCGAAGCATATCATTCAGGACTTTCCCGAATTTTATCCCATTTTCGATGAGAAGGAATTTACCTTCAGTGATATCAAACAGGGCAACCGCAATCCGCTTCTGTATAAAGACAATGGCGCGGATGGTCTTAAAACAGGGCATACCGAGGAATCCGGCTATGGTCTTGTCGGCTCGGCGGAGCGGGACGGGCGGCGCATTATCCTCGTCGTCAATGGCCTTGAAAATGCAAAGGAGAGAAGCCGCGAATCCGAACGGTTGATGGAATGGGCCTTTCGCGAGTTTAACAACTATGCGCTTTTCAAATCCGGTGATGTCGTTGATAACGCCCGGGTCTGGCTCGGCGATAAGGATGTGGTGCCGCTGACCGTGGAATCCGATCTCACCGTCACCCTGTCCCGTCAGGCCCGCAAGTCCATGACCGTCAAGGTCGTCTATAACGAACCCATCCCGGCGCCGATTATCAAGGGAACGCCGGTGGCGCAGCTCGTGGTTTCCGGCCCCGAAATCGAGACCATTGCCGTGCCTCTGGTCGCGATGGAGGATATTTCCCGTCCCGGCACGTTCAAGCGCCTGACATCCGCAGTCGAGTATCTCGTCTTCGGTCCCTCCGCCAATTAGGGCGGCAGTGGCTCCGATGCAGGGCGACAGACGGAAAGGCGGAAAGTTCATTACGCTGGAAGGCGGCGATGGCAGTGGCAAATCCACGCAAAGCCGTCTTCTTGCCGAATTCCTTGAAACCCGATCCGTTGAGACCTTGCTGACACGGGAGCCCGGCGGCGCACCGGGCGCCGATGAAATTCGCGAGCTGATCCTGACCGGAGATCCGGACCGCTGGGATGCCGTCGGCGAGACCCTGCTGTTCTATGCCTCCCGCCGCAACCATCTCCGTCTGACGATCTGGCCGGCGCTTGAAGAAGGCCGCTGGGTTATTTCCGACCGCTTCGCCGATTCAACCATGGCCTATCAGGGATATGGCAATCAGCTCGGCGAAGAGGCCGTACAGCGAATTCACGACTTCGCCGTCGGCAGTTTTGCACCGGACCTCACCTTCATCTTCGATATTCCAGCGGAGGAGGGGCTGAAGCGCACCATGGGCCGCACCCATGACGAAGTCCGTTTCGAGAAAATGGACCTGTCCTTTCACGAACGACTTCGGGACGGCTTTCTCGATATCGCCCGCAAGAACCCGGACCGCTGCATCCTGATCGATGCGACCCGGTCTGTCGATGCCATCCAGCAGGAGCTGCGCGAGACAGTCGCCGCGCGTCTGTTGCCGTGACGGATTTACCGGTTTCCGACAAGCTGGAAGGATATCCGCATCCGCAGGACCGCAACGAGCTTATCGGCCATGACGCGGCGGAAAAGCGCTTCCTTGAAAACTACCTGAGCGGCCGCTTTCATCATGCCTGGCTGATCACCGGCGCGAAAGGCGTCGGCAAGGCCAGCTTCGCCTATCGTGCGGCCAAGTTTCTGCTAAGCCAGCAGGGAGGCGAGGGGGGCGGTGGCCTGTTCGGACCGCCGGACAGCCTCGATGTCCCCGAGGGCGATCCGGCACTCGCGCTGATCCGCGCCGGATCACATCCGGGCCTCGCGGTACTCAGGCGGCAATATGATGCAAAGAACAAGAAATTTTTCAGCGTCATCCGCGTCGATGATGTCCGCGCCCTCAACCAGTTTTTCCAGCTGACCGCCTCCGAAGGAAGTTGGCGCATCGTTATCGTCGATCCGGTAGACGAGATGAACCAGAATGCCGCCAATGCGATCCTTAAAATCCTTGAGGAACCGCCAAGGAAAACGCTCTTCCTGTTGCTGTCCCATACACCGGCCGGCCTGCTACCGACAATCCGCTCCCGCTGTCGCCAGCTTGCGCTCCGCCCGCTTGGCGATGAGGATATGCGTCGGTTTCTCGTACCCTATAGCGAGACGATTTCTCCGGATCAACTGGAGATGCTGCTGACGCTGGCGGAAGGCAGCCCCGGCATGGCGCTTCGGCTGCTGGAGGCGGGCGGCCTTGAAATTTTCGCCGACATCCTCGATATCTTCAGGAACTACCCGGTGCTCAACGCCGAGAAGCTGCATGCGCTTGCGGACAAGAGCGGCCTGAAAGACGGGGAGGCGGGCTACCGCATGATCTGCGAACTCTATCCCTGGTGGCTGACCCGTCTGGTCCGTGCCGCAAGCAATGATTTCAGCGATAGCAACCTGGTTCCCGGGGAAGCGGACATCATGAAAAAGATGATCTCCCGTCAGGCGCCTGCCGACTGGGTGGAGATTTGGGAAACCGGAAATGACCTGATAAAAAGGGCGGATGTCATAAACCTTGACCGCAAACAGGTTGTCCTCAACCTGTTTTTGAATGTAGAACGCATGGGCAGGTAAGGACGCCAGAATAATTCGGAAAGACAAATGTTAGTAGATAGTCATTGCCATCTGAATTTTGAACAGCTTTCCAGCGAGCTTGACGATGTCGTCGCACGGGCGAGGGCGGTCGGTGTCGGCCATATGCTTACCATCGGGACAAAGCTCCGGGAGTTCGACTGCGTCCGCGCAATTGCCGAGCGGTATGAGGATATTCATTGCTCTGTGGGCGTCCATCCGCATGAAGCGGAGAGCGAGGGCGACGAGGTCACGGCGGCAAAGCTCATCGAACTCGCCGCGCATCCCAAAGTCGTCGGCATTGGCGAAACCGGCCTTGATTATTTTTACGAGCATGCCCCGCGCGAGCTGCAGAAAAAATCCTTCCGCCTGCATATCGAGGCCGCGCGGCAAACCGGCCTGCCTCTGATCGTGCATACCCGCAACGCCGACGAGGATACCGTTAATATTTTGCAGGAAGAATACGGGAAGGGGCCTTTCACCGGAGTCATCCACTGCTTTAGCTCAGGTTGGGAAGTCGCTGAAAAATCAATGGAAATAGGATTTTATATATCGATTTCCGGGATCGTGACCTTCAAGGCGGCAGAGGAACTCCGGGATCATGTCAGCCGTATCCCCGTGGAAAGACTGCTGGTCGAGACGGACAGTCCTTTCCTGGCGCCCGTGCCGAAGCGCGGCAAGACGAATGAACCTTCCTTCGTCGCCCATACGGCCGCGAAAGTTGCGGAGCTGAAAGGCCTGGAGCCGGACCGGCTGGCGACCATCACCACCGACAATTTCTTTAACCTTTTCAATAAAATAGAACGGAAACAATAATGGAAGTGACGATATTGGGATGCGGCACCTCCGGTGGAGTTCCGCGCATCGGGAATGATTGGGGTGCCTGCGATCCTGACGAGCCGAAAAACCGGCGTCGGCGCTGCTCCATTCTGGTGAAGGAAAAAGGGACGACCGTCCTGATCGATACGTCACCGGATATCCGCGAACAGCTTCTGGACGCGGATATCGGTCGGCTCGACGGCGTTGTCTGGACCCATGAACATGCCGATCAGTGCCATGGAATAGACGAGTTGCGCGTCCTTGCGATCCGTAATCGCGAGCGCGTTAACGTTTGGGGCGACAAGAAAACTCTCGATATCCTGATGCGCCGATTTGATTATTGTTTTCGGCAACTTGATGGGAATCCTTATCCTGCCATCTTAGCTGAACATCTGATCAGCGGGCCGTTTACGATTGGCGATATTAACTTTTTACCCTTCGATCAGGATCATGGCAGCATCACCAGTCTCGGCTTTCGCATGGGGCCGATCGGCTATTCCAATGATCTGGTCAATCTCGACGATCGCGGATTTGAAATCCTTGACGGCGTCGATACATGGATCGTCGATGCCATGCGCTATACACCGCATCCGACGCATGTCAATCTGGAGACCGCGCTCAAGTGGATTGATCGGCTGAAGCCGCGGCGGGCGATATTAACGAATATGCATGTCGATCTGGATTACCAGACGCTTCGACGCGAACTGCCAGAAGGCGTCGAGCCGGGCTATGACGGCATGGTGATAGAGGCCGAATGAACGACAAGCTACAGTTCCGGATCGCGGGCGAAGAAGATCTTCCCGAGATCGTTCGTTTGCTCGTTCAGGATCAGCTTGGCTCCACACGAGAGGTTCTGACCGATCCGCTGCCGCAAGTTTATCTGGACGCGTTCGACGCCATGAAGACCCAGCCGGGCAATGATTATATTGTCGGCGTCACCGATGAGCGGATTGTCTGTTGCTATCAGTTTACGGTGATCCATGGCATTTCACGCAGCGGATCGTCACGGGCACAAATCGAAGGCGTTCGTGTCGATGACAGCTTGCGTGGACAGAATATCGGAAAGCTGATGATGACGGACGCGATAGAGCGCGCTCGGTCAAACAAATGCCGACTGTTGCAGCTCACGACAGATAAATCCCGCCCTGACGCCCACCGCTTCTATGAGGGGCTCGGCCTCTCGGACAGCCATATCGGCTATAAGCTGGATATTACATGACCTAATATTTTCCATAATATATATTATGCGAAAAATGGATATATGGATAAGGGGTGGAAATCCAGTCCCCTTTTCAGGAAAACTTTGTCGTTCAGGCGCTTACTCCTCACCATGGATAATCGCCTCGATGTCCTCTGTGTCTTCAGCATCGATAACCGAAGTTGCGACATCGAATGAAAAACCCTGACGGGCCAGCGATGCGAGTTCCTTGGTGCGGCGTTCCTGCCGTGTCTCCTCCGGCTTATAGGGTCCGAACCGCCGACGTTTCACAAAGCGCGCCGCCGCGCGCCGGTCGAGCGCGTTCTTGTCCTCCCCCAGACCGTCAAGCGCCTGAGACTGATCCGCGTCGGAAAAAGCCATCTCCTGCAGCTTGAGGCCGATCTGGACGACCGACCGCCCCTGCCGTGCCATCAGGCGCGCCTTGCTCGCCGCAAACTCCGTATCATTTATAAAGCCCGCCTTGACCATATCCGCGACAGTCTTTTCTATATCCGCGCTCAGCTTCTCCTCATCTATGTCGAAATGCTCAAGTTGCGGTGCGGCCTTGTTATGGAGATGCTGCGTCATCTTCTGGCGTGTCGCCGGAAAACGGTTCAAATAGCGCAGCGCCTGGTCCCGTAGCCATTTCGGCGTCGGCTCAACCGGCTTGCGGCGGCGTTTTTCCTTCGGTTTTTGCTCTTCAGTCATCCGGAACTCGTTTTTTCAGGGCTTATCCCATGATACTTATGGCCACGGGCGAAGGAAATCCTTTAAACTGGCCCGGCTTTAATCTTCTGCCTTGAGAGTCTTGTATGTCTGAACCCAAAACTTCAACTCCTATCAACCAACTCCTTGATATTATGGATAAATTACGTGATCCAAATGTGGGTTGCCCCTGGGATCTCGAGCAGAATTTCGATACGATCGCGCCGCACACCATCGAAGAAGCCTATGAGGTTGCGGAAGCCATTGCCAAGAGGGATATGGCGGAGTTGAAGGATGAACTCGGCGATTTGATGTTTCAGGTCGTTTTCTATGCGCAAATGGCGAAGGAAGCCGGTGACTTCGACTTCAACGATGTAGTCGAAGCCATTTCCGAGAAGATGATCCGCCGCCATCCCCATGTTTTCGGCAACCAGGATATTGCAACAGCAGAAGCCCAGACAACGGCCTGGGAAGAAACAAAGGCGCGGGAGCGCGCTCAGAAACAGGCGGCATCCGATCAGCCGCCGTCTGCCCTCGACGGGGTTGCGGGCAATCTGCCCGCCCTCACCCGCGCGGTCAAATTGCAGAAACGGGCCGGACGGGTCGGCTTTGACTGGCCATCCATCCTGCCAGTGTTCGAAAAAATCGAGGAGGAAATGGCCGAGCTGCGCGCTGAAATTGACAAGAATGCGAACGAGGACCGCATCGCCGAGGAATATGGCGACCTGTTATTCGTGATCGCAAATCTGGGCCGGCATCTGAAGCTGGAGCCCGAGACTGTCCTCCGCGTCGCCAACCGGAAATTCACCCGCCGCTTCCAAACCGTGGAACAGCGGCTCAACGCGCGCGGAAAGCCCATCGACCAATGCACTCTTGAGGAAATGGATGAAGTCTGGAATGAAATTCGAAAGGAAGATAAATCTGAATAAAATCAAATAACTAAAGATCTTTATTGAGGATTTTCTCAAGCCGTCCAAGGTTTTCTGGCGAGAATTTAGCCTCGATATGGACGGTTTCCTCCTGATCGACGCGATCCAGCACGGTTCCGTTCCGGTATATCCAGGACAGGGTTGCCCCGTCCTCGGCCGGGATATCAAGCTCCAGCACTTTCTGCCTAGCAGTCAGCAAATCCTCGATCCGGTGAAGGAATGTCTCCGTCCCCTCCCCGGTTATGGCCGAGATGGCGACCTGCCCCTCTCCGCGTTCCGTACTGTTATAGAGCTTTTCCTTCTCGTCTGCTTCCAGCACATCAATCTTGTTCAGAACCTCTAAATAGGTGCCCTCATCATCCGTATCGACGCCGAGACGTTTCAGGACATCCAGCACGTCCTGACGCTGCGCGCCCGTATCGATATGGGTAATGTCGCGCACATGAACGATCAGATCCGCCTCCAGCACCTCTTCCAGGGTGGCGCGAAAGGCCGCGACCAGTTCCGTCGGCAAGTCAGAAATGAAGCCGACCGTATCGGAGAGGATAACAGGCTGTCCGCCCGGCAGGGTGATTTTCCGCATGGTCGGATCAAGCGTCGCGAATAACAGATCTTCCGCGAAGACATCCGATTGCGTCATGCGATTGAACAGGGTCGATTTCCCGGCGTTGGTATACCCGACAAGCGCAACAATGGGATATGGTATCCTCTTGCGCTTCGCCCGGTGCAGCTCCCGCGTCTGGACGACCGAGCCAAGCTGACGCTTGATCTTCGTAATCCGCTCGTCAATGAGTCGCCGGTCGATTTCAAGCTGCGATTCACCGGGGCCACCAATAAAGCTTAAAGAGCCGCGCTGTCTTTCCAGATGGGTCCAGGAGCGGACCAGCCGCGTCCGCTGATAGCTGAGATGGGCCAATTCGACCTGCAGGGCGCCCTCTTTCGTCTGCGCCCGCTCCCCGAAGATTTCAAGAATCAGTCCTGTGCGGTCGACAATCTTGACCTTCCAGCGGCGTTCCAGGTTGCGCTGCTGCACGGGCGTCACCGGCCCGTCGATGATCACGACATCAATATGGGAATTCCCGATAAAGTCGCCGAGCTCGTCAATCTTACCTTCCCCGAACAGGGTGCCGGGCCGCGCCTTGTTCAGCGTGACAATTTCGGAATGGACAACATCAAGAGAAATGGCAGCCGTGAGCGAGACTGCCTCTTCCAGGCAACTTTGCGGATCACGAATCTTGGCTTGGGTGGTCCGCTTGATATAGGGGTGCAGAACCAGCGCCGTTTCCCCTGAGCGCAGGCTCTCACGCTCTGAATTAACTTCCATGTGGGGATTTTAGAGGCAGCATCGGGTCCTTATCTGTTTCAGCTATCAGCCGACGGATCGAACAGCTGGATAGGTCCGGCGGGCATCACCGTCGAGATGGCATGCTTATAGACCAGTTGCTCATGCCCATCACGGCGCAACAGAACGCTGAAATTATCAAACCAGCTAATCGAGCCCTGTAATTTTACACCATTAACCAGAAATACCGTAACCGGCACTTTGTCCTTGCGTACCTTGTTCAGGAATACATCCTGTACATTTTGTGACTTCTCAGCGGCCATCTCGAATTATCTCTCGTCTGTCATTAGTTTATCATTTTGCCTTTTTACAATCCGATCAAGGTCTATTTGACGGCTCGTGCAAACATTGGGCAAAAAAGTTTCCCTGACATAAGGATTTATAGCCCTAAACACAAGCACTATCGCGCCCAAATTGCAACAAATAACGACTTTGACATAAAAACCACAGTCAAAGTCGAAAACTACTATATTATAGTGTTAAATTTCCTGCATGAATTTCTCGTAAATAGCCCTGAGCTGCTGTGAAACGATGCCCGGATGGCCATTTCCAATGATTTTATCATCCACTTTTACAACAGGCATAACATAAGTTGTACTGCTGGTCAGGAACACTTCCCGCGCAGAGATCAGTTCTTCTTTTGAAAAGCTCCTGAGTTCAAGATCAATATTGTGTTTTTCCAGTTCCCGCAGGAGCGAGCCCCGCGTAATACCAGCCAGAATAGAATTACTTGTCGGCCGGGTAACAACCTTACCCTCCTGCGTCACGATCCAGGCATTGGTGGAACTACCCTCAGTCACCATGCCGTCCTCGTCGATCTGGAAGGCTTCATAGGCGCCCTTTTCCTTGGCTTCCTGCTTGGCCAGTACATTCGGCAGTAGAGAAACCGACTTGATATCCCGGCGGGTCCAGCGGATATCCGGAACGGTAATGACATTGACGCCGGCTTCCGCCGTTTTTTGCGATTTCTCCATCGACAGCCGCTTTGCCGTCATGACCAGCGCGGGGGCCGCATGCTTCGGGAACGGATGATCGCGCGGGGCAACACCGCGTGTCACCTGCAGATAAATAATGCCATTTTCGATGCCGTTGCGCCGGATCACTTCGCGCATGACCATTTTAAGCGGCTCCCGCTTCATCGGCGCGTCCATCTTGAGTTCGTCAAGACTGCGCCAGAGGCGGTCCAGATGCCCCTCTTCATCGATCATCCGGTTGTTGAAGATCGTCACCACCTCATAGACCCCGTCGGCAAACTGATAGCCGCGATCCTCGATATGGACACTGGCGGTTCGGTGCGGGACATACTGACCGTTTACATAAGCAATTCTGGACATCTTCTTCCTATTTCTTAGCGCCGCCACAGGGCCGGGTTGAGCAGGGAAAGGACAGCAAAAAACTCCAGCCGTCCCACCAGCATTGTGACACATAATAGCCATTTGGAAAAATTCGGTAAGGCCTCGTAGCTGATAAAATTCTCTTCGCCGACAATCACGTCCGTGATCAGGGGCTGAGCCGCCGATCCCGCATTGGCAAGGTTTGTGACCGCCAGGGAAATCGATGACTGCAGGTCCAGCCCGTTGAAGGCGAGCAACAGCGTCACCACGACAAGCGTGCCGCAATAGAGGACAAAAAAGCCCCAGGTGGAGAGGATCTGCTCGCGCGAAATCCGCTGATCGCCATACATCAATGGAAAGACGCTGCTCGGGAAGCTGAGACGGTTAATTTCCGCGTTCGATACCTTCATCAGGATACTGAGGCGCATGAGCTTGATTCCGCCCGCCGTTGACCCGGTCGAACCGCCGACCGTGATCAGGACCATAATCACGAACAGCGCGCCGATCGGCCAGTAATACTGACCGGTACCGGACACAAGCGGCAGGTTGTAACCCGTCGTGGTGACGGCGGAGACCGTATTGAACACCGCATAGCGCAGGGTATCCGGAAGACTCATATCCGTCTGGGTCATCATCAGAGCGAAAACGAACAGGCTGCCCAGCGTGATCATCACAAGCAGATAGCGATACTCCGAATCCTTGAAATAGGATTGTCGGTCGCCATTGAAGAACGACCAGTGCAGGGAGAAATTGACAGCACCGATCACCATAAAGATCATCAGCACAACCTCGATCCCGCGACTTGCGAAGGCGGTTCCGGCGGCATTGGATGTCATAAAGCCGCCGGTCGAGAGCGTGCTGAAGGAATAGCAGATGGCATCGAAGGCGGACATCCCGGAAAACCAGAGCGCGACAATGCATATAGCCGTCAGCAGACCATATATCTTCAGCAGCGAGAGTACCGCATAGCCGAACCGACGCGACATCTGGCGGCGGCTGCTCTTGGCGATGGCCCGCGTTAGCGGATTGTTGCCCGGCAGGCTGAAGGCGCTTGCGAGCGCCGAGAGCAGGACGATGATCGAAAAACCACCTGCCCATTGAATGAGGCTGCGCCAGAGCAGGATCGCCCGCGTCTGGGAATCGAGATCATCGATAATGGTCGCACCGTTGGTGGTAAAGCCGGACATGGCCTCAAAATATGAGTTGGTCGCCGAGGGGATCGCATCGCTCAGATAGAAAGGAAGACCCGCGAAGGCCGGTAGGACGATCCAGATCAGGGTCGCCGCGAAGAAGGTTTCCTTCCGTCCCAGAATGGTCACTTCCCGCCGCATGGCAAGCACCATGCCGCCGCCGAAAAACAGCGTTACGATCGCCGATACGACAAAGCTGACGGCAAGATCTGCCTGCCCCTGCGCCAGGGCGAAGGTGATCGGCACCAGCATCAGCGCCGCCAGAAATCCCAGCGCCCAGCCCAGAAAGGTAAAGACAGGAGCGAACAGCATCGGTCTTAGAAGAATTCCAGGCCGACGGAGAACATTTCCTCAACCTTGTGGATAGAGTCCCGCAGTCCGAGGATAATCACCCGGTCGTCTTCCTGAATGACGGTTTCACCGCGCGGAATTTCAACCTTATTGGATTTGATCACCGCCCCGATGATGGTTCCCGGCGGTAGCTTGATGTCCCGAAGCGGTTTACCCACCAGCAGGGAGGTCTCTAAGGCGTCCCCTTCCACCACCTCGGCGGCACCATCGCGGAAGGAATGCAGCCCGCGGATGCGACCACGGCGAATATGCCGGAGAATCTCCGAGACCGTCGTCGCCCGCGGATCCACCACCACCTCAATCCCGAGGGAGGTAACAAGATTGCCAAAAACAGGGTTGTTGATGAGTGTAACGGCGGTTTTCGTGCCCTGCCCTTTCGCCAGCAGGGACGACAGGATATTGACCTGATCGTCATTGGTGAGCGCCACAATTGTCTCGGCCCGCGCCGCGTTTGCTTCCTGCAGGAGCTCGGGGTCCAGGGCGCTGCCGTGGAGGACAACCGTACGATCCAGTTCCTCGGTTATTTTCTCCGCCCGCGCGCGGTTATGCTCAATCAGTTTGAGCGACACGTTCCTCATGTTTTTCTCGATAAACTGCGCGAGATTGAGGCCGATATTACCGCCACCGACAAGAACAATACTGCGGGCTTCCTGCTCCTCATGACCGAACAGCGGCATGGCGCGGGCGACATGATCGGTATCCGCGGCGAAATAGACTTCATCGCCCGGGAACATCTGATCTCCGCTCGCAGGCACGATCATCTTGCCGTCACGATATATGGCAACGACGACCACATTGAGATCGGGAAACAGCTCGGTCAGTTGCTTGAGCGGCGTATTGACGATCGGGCAATTTTCATCGAGCCGAACAC
This sequence comes from Sneathiella sp., assembly GCA_002706985.1. GTDB lineage: Bacteria > Pseudomonadota > Alphaproteobacteria > Sneathiellales > Sneathiellaceae > Sneathiella. The sequence goes on from PAKP01000043.1 coordinate 14,172, forward strand.
CGATCACCTGCACTTTCCCGTCACCGAACGGCACCGTGTCGAAAGCGCCGGGAACTTTGAGGCGACGCTCAATCGCGCGAGCGACTTCTATTTCCGGGGAAATGATAACGTCAATCGGCAGGTTTTCGCGGCTGAACAGATGTGCCCATAGAGGGTTTGTATATTGCTGCGCCCGGATACGCGCGATTTTCTTCGGGATATCGAAAATCGAATGCGCAATCTGACAGGCAACCATATTGACTTCATCGCTATAGGTCACGGCGATGATCATATCCGCATCATACGCCCCTGCCCGCTCCAGCGCGTCGGGATAGGAGGCATGACCGACCATCGTCCGTACATCCAGCTCGTCCCCGAACTTGCGGACAAGCTCGGCGGACTGGTCTATCAGCGTGATATCATTGTTTTCCTGGGCGAGCTGGCGCGCGATATTCGAACCGACCTGACCGGCGCCGCAAACGATAACTTTCATCGCCTCAAATTCCCTCTCGTATGCTGCCTGCGCCTAGTCAGACAGTCGTTTCCGTTCGCCATTGCTGACACCAAGTGTTTTCAGCTTGCGATGCAGAGCTGACCTCTCCATACCAACAAATGACGCGGTATGCGAAATATTTCCGCCAAAGCGGTTGATTTGAGCTTCCAGATACTCTTTTTCGAATCGTTCCCGCGCTTCGCGCAACGGCAGCGCCATTATTTCCGTATTCTCGTTCTGGCCGCTCATGATGGAATGGGCCGAACCGGCATCCGCAGGCACCATATTTGCCGTGATCGGCGTCGTCTTGTCACCGGTTGCCAGAATCATGATCTGCTCTATCACATTTTTGAGTTGGCGTACATTGCCCGGCCAGGCCGAGGCCTGCAGGGTGGCAATCGCATCCTCTCCAACCTTTCGCAGCGGCAGGCCAGAACTTATCGAAAACCTCTCGACAAAATAGCGGGCGAGTGGGCCGATATCCTCTGGTCGTTCCTTCAGGGATGGCACGGAAATCGGGACAACACCAAGGCGATGGTACAGATCCTCCCGCAGTCGGCCGTTCGCCATTTCCTCTTTCAGGTCGCGGCTGGAAGACGAGATGATACGCGCATCGACCTTGATCTTCTCGGTGCCGCCAACCCTTTGAAACGACTGATCGACCAGCACCCGGAGAATCTTGCCCTGGGTCTCCATCGGCATATCGGCGATCTCATCCAGAAAGAGCGTGCCGCCATGGGCCTGTTCCAGCAGGCCGCGCCGTCCGCCCTTTGTCGAGCTCATCCGGCCTTCTTCCACGCCGAACAGCTGGATTTCAAGCCGCTCCGGCGCCAGTGTCGCGGCATTCAGCACAACGAAAGGCCCGTTCTTGCGGTTGGACCGGTTATGGATCAGGCGGGCGACCACTTCCTTGCCCGCGCCCGACGGTCCGGAAATCAGCACCCGGCTATTTGTCGGGGCGACCTTCTCTATGGTCTGCTGGAGCTGGATCATGACGTTGGACCGGCAGATCAATTCACTCGTCAGTTCGCTGCCCCGGGTTTTAAGTTCCGCCACTTCCCGCCGCAGGCGCACCGCTTCCAGCACCCGGTCGACAAGCTGGATCAGCCGTTCCGCCTTGAAGGGCTTCTCGATGAAATCATAGGCGCCCATTTTGATGGTCTGTACCGCCGTTTCGATGTTGCCATGGCCGGAAATCATCAGGATCGGCAGATCCGTCTGATCCTTTTTGATGGCTTGCAGGATTTCGATCCCGTCCAGCTTGCTGCCGCGCAGCCAGATGTCGAGAATGACCAGGCTCGGCCTCCGGTGAGCAATTTCAGCCAGACACTGGTCGCTGTTTGCGGCCATGCGCGTCTCATATCCTTCGTCTTCCAGTATCCCCGCGACAAGTTCCCGAATATCGGCCTCGTCATCTACAATAAGAATGTCAGCAGACATTTTTAGTCATTCCCCGTTTTCAAACTCGGTTCACTCATTGGAAAGGCAATCCGCACCCTCGCCCCTATTCCAGTTTGTGTATCCATCATGGCGAGACTGCCGCCATGTTCCTCCATAATCTTGTTGACGATCGCGAGCCCAAGGCCCGTCCCTTTTTCGCGATGGGTAACATACGGCTCGGTCAGGCGGCCACGGTTTTCCTTTGGAAGGCCGCGGCCATTATCCGTAATCTCGACGATGATCTCGTCATTTGTCGTCTCAATACCAACTTCTATGCGGCCCTTTGGCAAGTCCTCATCGCCGGCTTCCCGTCCCTCGATGGCATCGGCGCTATTCTGCAGCAGGTTGGTGAGGACACGATTGACCTGCGACGCATCACAAGCGCAGGTCAATAGGCCCGCCGAGGCGTTGAATTCATATTCGATTTCAGGATGGGCAATCTTCTGTAGGAAGACCGCCTGCCCGACAAGCTCATTGATATCTTCGGGCTTGAATTCCGGCGTCGGCATCCGCGCAAAAGACGAGAACTCGTCCACCATCTGCCCAATGTCGCCGACCTGCCGGATGATCGTATCGGTGCATTGGTTAAAGACCTCGACATCATCCACGATCTGCCGCCCGTATTTCCGCTTTATCCGTTCCGCCGAAAGCTGGATCGGCGTGAGCGGGTTCTTGATCTCATGGGCAATGCGCCGCGCGATATCGCCCCAGGCAGCCATCCGCTGCGCCGACACAAGATCGGTAATATCATCAAGGGTCACGACGAACCCCTGGATGCTGCCGCTGGAAATTTCCGCGGAAGCCCGCACCAGAAGATGGCGATGCCCGTCACCGGACTGAAGCTGTATCTGCCGCTCGACCACGCGATAGGGCCTTTCCCGTATCTCATCGAGCAATACCGCCATCTGCGGCTGTATTTTGGCGAAATGCGCCCCGATCAGTTCAGAACTGGACAGTCCGAGAAGTTCCGTTGCCTTGCGGTTCGGCAGATTAATGATCCCCCTCTTATCGAGCCCAATCACACCGGAGGAGACACCGGAGAGCACCGCCTCGGTAAACCGCCGCCGTTCATCCAGCTTTTCATTTGTCATTTCCAGCTCCGAACGCTGGGCGCCAAGTTGCTCGGTCATACGGTTGAAAGCCCGGCTCAAGGTCGCCATTTCATCATGCGCGCGGGTTTCATCGACCTTCGCCGTCAGATCACCGGAGCGGACCCGTTCTGCCGCCTTCACAAGGCTCTCGATCGGGCCGACAATACGCGAGGCAATCACCAGCCCGAACCAGACAGCCGCCAGCACCACCATCAGCGATATGATGAAGAAGATGACGGCAAACTGGATTTGAATGCCGAACCCTTCCTCCTTCAGGGTTTCATATTCCGCAGCAGCGGCACGGGTTCGTTCCAGATGCGCGAGCACCCTCGGCTCGACAAAGCGTCCGACATATAGGAAGCCGTCCAGCATCCGGTCCAGCCGGATCAGGGCCCGCACCTGATCATCCCCGTCATTCGTCGTGATCACCACATCACGTTCCCGGGCCTCAGCGAACAGGGCCGGACTGAGTTCCTCAAATTCCAGCGCAAAACTGAGATCGGACTGCGCAATGACACTCTGTGTTCCGTCGATCACCACCGCCTCGCTCAAATTGCGGGCAATGACCTGATCGCTGAGATAGGAGCCGAACAGGCTGCGGTTTTCAAGAACCCGCGTTGGCGCGCTGTTAATCTGCGCCGCCATTTCCAGCACGTCGGAGCGGATATTCTGGATATGCTCCTTGATATAGGCATCGGCGACGGCAATCGATTCCGTTACCGCCATATTCACCGGATCAGAGAAATGCCGCTGGAAATAGATATTAAAGAACAGCGCCGAAAAGAGAGCCACCATCAGGGCCGGCGCAACCGCAATCAGGGAGAAAAGTCGCAGGATGCGGCGATGCATCATACTGCCTGCCCCGCCAACCTGCCCCTTGCGCCAGGTGCGGATTAACCGATGCGTGATGATGGCGGCCAGAATGACAACAATAACCACATCCACAATGAGCAGGATGCGTGTATAGGCAGGATTATCGATGGTGAGGGATTCATAGGTCGCAATGCCGCTCGCGATGGCCAGCATGGCGACGAAAAAGGACGTCTTCGGCCCCAGCCCTATCTTTCGCGTCCAACGGACGAATGAAAAGGACTGCTTTCCCTTAGTCTGCTGTGATTCGACCACAACCCCCTCCGACCGGCTCGATCACGACGCGGTCTCGGTCCAAGGATTTCGCATCACACTCAATATTACGGTCAAAATACCACATTGTGGCATTTAAGCATCACTTGAGCCCGCGTACAACCTGAATATCCAGCTCCCGGATTTTTTTACGCAAGGTATTCCGGTTGACGCCCAGCAAATCCGCCGCCTTGATCTGGTTTCCGTTGGTCGCCTCCAGAGACAGCGACAAGAGCGGCCGCTCGACTTCGCGGATGACCCGCTCATACAGCCCCGATGGCGGCAACCCGCCCGAATGCGCCGCAAAATATTTCGCGACATGCCGTTCAACCGCCATGCCGAGGCTTTCGTCCGACTTGGTATTTTCCTCCGTATCGCCGATTTCCTGAGGCTGCAGTTCCTGCTGCACGACCGAGAGATTGATCACATCGTCGGAATAAAGGGCGGCAAGACGGCGCACCAGATTTTCAAGCTCCCTCACATTGCCCGGCCATTTGTGTTTCTTGAGCGCCTCCAGCGATTCCTTGTCGATGCTCTTGACCGGCAGCCCCTCTTCCATCGCCTGGGCCAGAAAATGCCGGACGAGATCGGGAATATCCTCTGCCCGTTCCCGCAGCGGCGGCAAGCGCAGCGGTACCACGTTCAGCCGATAATACAAATCTTCGCGGAAAAGGCCCTGCCGCACGAACTGCCGCAAGTCCCGGTTGGTGGCGGCTACAATCCGCACATCCGTTCGGATCGCTGTCCGGCCGCCAACCGTCGTATATTCACCTTGCTGCAGAACACGAAGAAGCCGGGTTTGGGCCTCGATCGGCATATCCCCGATTTCATCGAGGAACAATGTCCCGCCCTGCGCCTGCTCAAACCGGCCGATGGCCCGGGAATCGGCACCGGTAAAGGCGCCCTTTTCATGGCCGAACAGCTCCGATTCAATAAGTTCCTTCGGAATGGCCGCCATGTTGATTGGCACAAACGGTCCCGCTTTACGCTTGCCATACTCGTGAAGGGCACGTGCCACAAGCTCCTTGCCGGTGCCGCTTTCTCCCGATACCAACACCGTAAGATCCGTTCCCATGAGACGCGCCAGCACCCGGTATATCTCCTGCATGGCCGGAGACCGGCCGATCAGGGGCGTTTTGGTCTCATCTTCCTCTTCTGCGCCCGAACGTTTTGCGGCTTTCTTCGGCTTGGAAAGTGCCCTTTCCACCACTTGAAGCAATACCTTCAGATCAAACGGCTTCGGCAGATAGTCATAGGCCCCCCGCTCCGTCGCCTTGATGGCCGTCAGCAGAGTATTCTGCGCGCTCATCACGACAACCGGCAGTTCAGGCCGCACTTTCTTGATACGCGGCAGCAGATCGAGGCCGTTTTCATCCGGCATGATCACATCGGTCAGGATGATATCGCCGATCCCTTCCAGCACCCAGTTATAAAGAGTCGCCGCATTACTGGTGGAGCGCACAACGTAATTGGCACGGGACAGCGCCTGCTCAAGAACTGTGCGAATACTCTGATCATCATCTGCGACTAAAATTGTACCGGGCATTTTTATTCCGTATCCGTTTTATTGATGTAGTAAACCGGCAGGCGGATCAGCGCCTTGCCTCCCTCACCCGATGTATCGAACTCGACAATCCCCCCGTGATCCCCGACGATCTTGGCCACCAGAGCCAGACCAAGCCCGCTGCCGCCGGCCTTCGTAGTGACGAAGGGATCGAAGATATGCGGCATGATTTCTTCCGGAATACCGGGCCCATTGTCCTGTATGCCGACTTCCAGCGGGAGTTGCACCTTTTCCTTCGCGCCGGGAACGGCAAGGCGGATACCGTGGCGATAGGCCGTGCTCAAGGTGATTTCACCACTTTCTTCAGGGGTTGCCTCCGCGGCATTTTTAACGAGATTCAGCAGCACCTGTATCAGCTGATCGCGATTGCCGTAAACAAAGGGCAGCGACGGGTCATAATTTTCGCGAAAGGTGATGTTGCGGCCAAAGCCCGCCTCGGCCACCCGCCGGACATGTTCCAGAACCTCATGGATATTCACGGCATCGCGGTCGATTGGCCGGTCATCAGAGAATGCTTCCATGCGGTCAACGAGCGCGCATATCCGGTCCGTCTCGTCGCAGATCAGCCGGGTCAGCGCCCGGTCGGCATCGGAGGCGTTCATTTCCAGAAGCTGCGCCGAGCCCCGAATGCCGGAAAGCGGGTTCTTCACCTCATGGGCCAGCATGATCGCCATGGCGGTCACGGACCGCGCGGCACCGCGATGGGTCAGTTGCCGATCCATCTTGGCAGCAATGGTCCGCTCCTCGATCTGGACAACCACATTCGATGTTCCGTACATCAACGAGACCTGCAGATTGACATTCTTCACGCCGGTTTTCGGGGTTCCGAGATCGACGCTATATTCGGAAACGCAATCGCCAAGGGTGCGGACCTGCTCCACCAAACCCAGAAGCGGACTGTCAAACGGAACAATCTCCTCCAACGTCATCCGGGTCAACATTTTCGCCGAGAGGCCGAAAAACTCCTCCCCCGCCGGATTGGTCATGCAGATGTAGCCATCGTCATCAATCACGATCAGCGGATCGGGCAATGCGTTCAGCACCAACAGCGCGTCGATTTCCGTTTTTTTGCGTTTTGTGCCGCTAAAGGGATTTGGCAAGGCCATGTTATGCGCTTTCCTTCAATTGCAGGCCGTTATAGAACCTGTCGATTTCATCGCAGACCTGATGCCGGTCCGTCAGGCGAACGACCTTCTGCCGAAACGTCTCTCCGCCCGGCAATCGCGCGGAATACCAGCCAAGATGCTTGCGGGCGACCCGAACGCCAACCTCTTCTCCGTAAAGGGAAATCAGCGCATCATAATGTTCCAGCAAGACAGAGCGTTGCTCATCGAAATCCGGGTCCGGCAGTGACTGCCCGGATTTGAGATGCTCCGCCACCTGTGCCACGAACCATGGACGGCCATAGCTGCCCCGCCCGATCATCACGCCATCGGCGCCGGACTGGGCCCGCGCCTCGACCGCGTCTTCCACTGTCTGGATATCCCCGTTGACGATTACGGGCAGCGACACCGCCTCCTTGACCTCGCCGACATAGCGCCAGTCCGCCGCGCCTTTAAAGAACTGAGAACGGGTACGGCCATGGACGGTCAGCATCCGGATGCCCGCATCCTCGGCAATTTTCGCAAGCTCCGGCGCATTACGGCTCTCCTCATCCCAGCCGGTCCGCATTTTAAGGGTCACCGGAATGCTGACGGCGTCAACCGTCGCCTTCAGTATCTTTCCGGCATGATCGAGATCGCGCATCAGCGAGGAGCCCGCCATACCCGCCGTCACTTTTTTGACCGGGCAACCCATATTGATATCGATGACCTTCGCACCCATTTCCTCATTCAGCCTGGCCGCCTCGGCCATAATCTCCGGATCGCAGCCCGCAAGCTGGACCGCCATCGGCTGATCATCATTCGCGGAGCGGACAATACGAAGAGAGCGCCGCGTCTCCGCGACCATGGATTTGCTTGCAACCATTTCCGAGAAAACCATACCCGCCCCGTACCGCGTCACCAGACGCCGAAAAGGCAAGTCCGTAATGCCGGCCATGGGTGCCAGAAAAACCGGAGGGTCGATCGTAATTGAACCGAGGGTAATGACCATTTATTATGCAATTAAAAATATGACTAATATTTAGGCACTATAGTCCGGTCCGTACCGCACTGCAACAGAATCATTTGTAAGCCGTCAATTTTATTGAACCTTCCGGTTTCCCAAACTATTGTCGGGCCATGACAACCATCGCCCTGATCGTCGCCGCCGGAAAAGGCCTCCGATCCGGAATGAGCTTTCCAAAGCAATATGCTGAAATTGCTGGAAAAACCATTCTGAGAAGAAGCATTGATGCGTTTCTTGAGCATCCCTCTGTCGACAATGTCTGCGTGGTCATCAGCGAGGCGGATATGGCGCTCTATGATGATGCGACAAAAGACCTCGACCTGCTGCCCGCCGTCATTGGCGGCGCGACACGGCAGGAATCGGTGCGCAACGGGCTGGAGAGCCTGACTGATTTATCACCAGAGTTCGTACTGATTCATGACGCGGCGCGCCCCTTCGTAAGCGAGGCCCTAATCAGCCGGTGCCTTGAAAAACTGCAAATCGGTCAGGCCGTACTGCCGACGCTACCCCTCACCGACAGCCTGAAAACCTTTTCCGATGGCCGCATTACCGGCTCCGTCAACCGCGATGAAATTGTCGCCGCGCAGACGCCGCAGGGCTTTGCCTTTGCACATATTCTGGCGGCGCACAGAACCTTTGACGGAGAGAATTTGACGGATGACACCGCCCTCGCCGCCCGTGCCGGCATTGAGGTATTGATGGTCGGGGGAGAGCCTATCAATTTCAAGATCACAATGGCGGAGGATATGGCGACGGCGGAGCGGCATATCCTGAAGTCGCTTGGAGATATCCGCACCGGCTACGGGTTTGATGTTCACGCCTTCGAGGCGGGGACAAGCGTCTGGCTCGGCGGCATCGAAATCCCCCATAAGAAAAAACTGAAGGGCCATTCCGATGCAGATGTAGCACTGCATGCCCTGACGGATGCCCTGCTCGGCGCGATTGCCGCCGGGGATATCGGCGTTCATTTCCCGCCTTCGGACCCTAAATGGAAAGGCGCAGCGTCCGAGAGCTTCCTCTCCCATGCCGCCCGCCTTGTCGCGGAGAAAGGCGGCATTGTCAGCCATGTCGATCTGACCATCATCTGCGAAGAGCCGAAAATCGGCCCGCATCGCGCGGCCATAATGGAGAGAATTGCCGATATTCTTAAAATTCAAACCGATCGGGTCAGCGTCAAGGGGACGACAACAGAAAAGCTTGGCTTTGCCGGCCGCGGCGAAGGGATCGCTGCCCAGGCCGTCGCAACGGTGAGGCTGCCTGAATGAGCCAGAAAATCGCCCCCCTCTCCCTCTGGCATCCGGCGGTTATCCTCTCCACCTGGTTCTGGAGTGGTCTCTCCCCCAAGGCACCGGGAACGATCGGCTCCCTCGCCGCGCTGCCGTTTGGCATATTAATCTTTCACTATCTCGGTGCCCCGACGCTTGGCATGGCCTCCCTGATTGCGTTCGGCATCGGTTGGTGGAGCACGCAAATATATCTGAAACACACCGGGAAAAACGATCCGGGCGAAGTGGTCATTGACGAAGTTGCGGGAATCTGGCTCGCCCTTCACGCGGCGGCGCTGACGCCACTGATGATCGTTCTGACATTTGTGATCTTCCGCGCGCTTGATATTCTGAAACCCTGGCCGATCAGCTGGCTGGACCGGAAGGTAAAAGGCGCCTTTGGCGTTATGATCGATGACTATGTGGCGGGGCTGATTGCCTCGGTCCTGCTGGTGATAATAAAAAGGATATATGATGGGAATTTTTAGCGGAGACATCGAAAAACTGGCGACCGACGCCCTCGAACAATGCCGCCAGAAGAAATGGCAGCTGGCGACAGCAGAATCCTGCACCGGCGGGCTGATTGGCGGCGCACTCACGGATATCGCCGGTTCCTCCGACGTATTTGATCGCGGCTTCATTACCTACAGCAACAAGGCAAAGGCGCGCGTTATCGGCGTCAGCACGGAGACTTTGCGAAGCTTTGGTGCGGTGTCGGAAGAAACGGCGCGGGAAATGGCGCTCGGCGCCCTTAAAACCGCCGGCGCCAACCTCACTGTCGCGGTGACGGGCATTGCAGGCCCCGGTGGCGGTGGTCCCGGAAAGCCGGTCGGCCTCGTTCACTTTGCGGTTGCCACCGAAGATGGCGTCGCAGAGCATCGAAAGATGGAGTATGGGGATCTGGGCCGGTCCGAGGTTCGCCTCGCCACCGTAAAGACGGCGCTGGAAATGCTGCTCAAAGCGGCCAGCCGCTAGCCGCTATCCGCCCGCGGACTGATCCTGCAGATCGGGTTTGACGCCATACAGCTCTTTCGCGCGCGCCTCGAAAGCCGAGATCATGCGGGTCACTGCCTCGTTAAACAGCATCCCGATCGTTTTCTGAAGGATCATTGACCGGAACTCGAAATCGACGAAAAAGTCGATTTCGCAGCCGTTCGGATGTGCGCTGAACTGCCAGTGATTGTTAAGATAGCGGAAGGGTCCGTCCATATATTCGACATCAATCCGCATGTTTTCTTCATCCAGCGTCACTTTCGACGTGAACTTCTCCCGGAACAGCTTGAAGCCGATCACGAGGTCGGCCAGCACGATATTCTCTTTTCGCTCCTTGATCCGGGACCCGACGCACCAGGGCAGAAACTCGTCATACTGATCGATGGCCGCCACCAGATCAAACATCTGCTTTGGACTATAGGGGAGAATCCGCTGTTCCGCGTGTGTTGGCATACTCTACGTTGATCCGTACTCGCTTGACTGGTCAGTTCTTGCTGTTGGCCCGTTCGCGTGCCGCCTTCAGCTTGGCGAAATCCTCACCCGCATGATGACTTGAGCGGGTCAGCGGCGATGCGGACACCATCAGGAAGCCCTTAGCATAGGCCTGCTTTTCGAGAACTGCAAATTCATCCGGCGTCACAAAACGATGGAGGGCATGATGCTTGACCGTCGGCTGGAGATACTGGCCAATGGTGATGAAATCGATATTGGCGACACGCATGTCATCCATCACTTGGCCGACTTCCTCCTTCTCCTCGCCAAGTCCGACCATCAGGCCCGACTTGGTGAACATATTGGGATCAAGCTCCTTCACCCGTTCCAGCAGACGAAGCGAATGGTAATAGCGGGCGCCGGGACGGACGGAAGGATACAGCTTCGGCACCGTCTCAAGGTTATGATTGAAGACATCAGGCTTTGCCGCAACAACAACCTCTAACGCGCCGTCTTTCTTGAGAAAATCAGGCGTCAGTATCTCAATCGTTGTTTCCGGTGTCGCTTCGCGAATGGCGATGATGACGTCTGCAAAATGCTGCGCCCCGCCGTCTTTCAAATCATCCCGGTCAACGGAGGTGATCACCACATGATTAAGGCCCAGCTTTTTGACGGCCGTTGCCACATTAAACGGTTCAAACGGATCAAGCGCATTAGGCTTGCCGGTGGAGACATTGCAGAAGGCACAGGCCCGGGTGCAAATCTCCCCCATGATCATCATGGTCGCATGTTTCTTGGCCCAGCATTCGCCGATGTTGGGACAGGCCGCCTCCTCGCAGACCGTGGTGAGGTTGAGGCCGCGCATCAATTCGCGCGTTTCATTGTAGGTTTTGGAGACAGGCGCCTTCACGCGAATCCAGGCGGGCTTGCGCTGGATCGGGTTATCCGGCCGCTTCATCTTCTCCGGATGACGAACACGCTTTATCGATGCTGTCTCATTCATAATTCAACCTTACCATCGTTTACCCCGCAGGCAGGCGGAGATTTAAACTAGATGTGGATCACCTTGCCATACGCGTCAAGAACGGATTCATGCATGGCCTCCGATATGGTCGGATGCGGGAAGACTGTATGCATCAGATCAATCTCGGTCGTTTCCAGCGTTTTCGCAATACCATAGCCCTGGATGAGCTCGGTCACTTCCGCGCCGATCATATGGGCCCCCAGCATTTCGCCTGTTTTTGCATCAAATACGGTTTTGATCAAGCCTTCCGGCTCGCCAAGGGCAATCGCCTTGCCGTTTCCGATGAACGGAAAACGGCCGACCTTCACGTCATAGCCCTTTTCCTTGGCCGCCGCCTCGGTCAGGCCGACGGAGGCAACCTGTGGATTGCAATAGGTGCAGCCCGGCACATTCGACGTATCGAGCGGATGAACATCTTTCTCACCAGCAATCTTCTCAACACAAATCACCCCTTCATGAGAGGCCTTGTGCGCGAGCCATGGCGGCCCGGTCAGATCGCCAATGGCGTAGACGCCCGGCTCCCCGGTGCGGGAGTATTCATCCACCACGACATGGGTTTTCTCGACCTTCACCTTCGTGCCTTGAAGGCCGATATTCTCGACATTGCCGACGATGCCCACAGCAAGGATGACCCGATCGAATGTATCGGTCGAGCTTTTGTCCTTCTTGTCCTTGAAGGTGGCCGTGACCTTGCCGCCGGATTTCTTGAGCTCAGAGACCGTCGTTCCCTTGTGAATGGTCATGCCCTGTTTCTTGAAGGCTTTTTCCGCAAGGGAGGAAATCTCCGCATCTTCCACCGGCAGGATGCGATCCATCACCTCGACAACCGTAACATCGGATCCTAGCGCATTGAAAAAGCTTGCAAATTCAATCCCTATCGCGCCGGAGCCGACAACCAGCAGCTTCTTCGGCATGACATCCGGCACCAGGGCTTCCTTATAGGTCCAGATCAGCTTGCCGTCCGGTTCAAGCCCCGGCAGGGTCCGTGCCCGCGCGCCGGTGGCCAAAATGATATGCTTGGCTTCCAGAGTCGTAACGACTTTATCGTCCTTGGTTACTTCAAGCTTTCCGCCGCCTTTCAGCTTGCCATGGCCATCGATGACCGTGACCTTATTCTTCTTCAGCAGATGCTTGACGCCGCCGGAAAGCTGCCC
>PAKP01000044.1 GCA_002706985.1 Sneathiella sp.
AGTTCAGAGAGTTCGTCAGTTGTTAAGTAGGTCATTTTCTACTTCCTAATTTCCATACTCATGGGGCTATTTACTTCTCCATGATATTTTATCACCACTGATGGTGTCATGAAATAATCACCGTCAGTGGTGATAAAATATCAATGGAGATGAATTTATGCTGTGCTAAGGTGATCGCCTCAACAAAGATGGAATCAAGAAATGATGAGAATTCTTCTTAAAGAGCTGGTTGCTAGAAAAGAGTTTGCTGATAAACGGAAAATCCGATTGGATGATTTGTCTCTGGCGACAGGGATCAGCAAAAACACGCTCTCGCGAATGCAAAGCGCGCAAGGGTACAACACGAAGACAGAAAATCTTGATAAGCTATGTGCTTATTTTGATTGTCGGATCGAAGATCTACTTGAGTATATTCCAGAGAAAGTGCAAAAATAATTTGGTCGTTGGCGTGAATACCGAGGGTGGCCTGAATGAGGGTAAATTATCAGAAAAAGAAAGCGTGGTCCCTTTTTGGTCCCTATTTGGTCCCCGAAGCACTTTTAGTCACAAAAACGAAGGTGTTTTAAAGCCGAAAAAAAGTGATTTCCGTCTTAAAAAACTGTTTATTTTCAATATTCTAGGGGATTGGTGCCCAGGAGAAGACTCGAACTTCCACTTCCATACAGAAACTAGCACCTGAAGCTAGCGCGTCTACCAATTCCGCCACCTGGGCAACTTATCGTCGCCTCTGATATAAAGCGCGTGATCGGATGTCAACTAACTTCGTCAATTCTTTTGAAGTATTTTTCGGTTTGCACTTGGCGCAAGTGGTTTAAGCAGGTAAATATTGGCCCAGTTCAGGGAAAAGTGTGCACTGTTTTGGTGCTGCTTTAGGACAGAGGAAGATAAGGTATGTCGGCTAAATTGATTACCATTTTCGGCGGTTCCGGTTTTATCGGGCGCCATCTGGTGGGGCGGCTTGCGGCGAAAGGGCATCAAATCCGTATCGCGACACGCGATCCGGAGAGTGCGGCGCAGCTGATGACCCAGGGCACCGTGGGGCAGATAGTCGGCTTTAAAACCAATGTCCGCGACCAGCTCTCCATCGAGAAGGCCGTTGCCGGTGCAGATATCGTAATTAACCTGGTTGGCGTTTTGTATGAAAAAGGAGCGCAGAATTTCGGACGATTGCATGTGGATGCTGCCGAGAGGATTGCCATGGCTGCGAAGGCGTCCGGAGCGCAACAGCTTGTTCATATGTCTGCCCTTGGCGCAAGCAAGGATCATGAATCCGCCTACGCCCGCAGCAAGGCGGTGGGCGAGGAACTGGCGGCGAAAGAATATCCCGGTGCTACAATTCTCCGCCCGTCCGTGGTTTTCGGCCGGGATGATGATTTTTTCAATCGATTTGCAAGTATCTTGTCGCTGGCGCCGGTTTTTCCGCTGGCAGATGGCGGAGACAAGAAAATGCAGCCGATCTGGGTTGAAGATTTGGTGGATGCGATTGACCGGATACTGGAAACTCCGGAACAGCAGGGTAAAATCTGGGAGTTGTCGGGGCCCGATGCATACAGCTTCTGTGAGTTGATGGAGAAGGTGCTTGAATTTACCAACCGTAAATGCCTGTTGCTGCCTGTTCCTTCGGGCATGATGTCGCTGATGGCGACATTTATGGCGTTGGCGCCCGGACGGCCGCAGTTGACCCCGGATCAGGTCAAACTTCTGCAATATGATAATGTCCCGAGCGGCGACTTCCCTAATCTGGAGGACCTCGGCATAAAACCCGCAACTATTGATGCCGTCGTGCCAGAATATTTGAAACGGTATCGCCGCGGTGGTGGCATGAAGTCAGACGCCGCCAAATAGGTCCGTATCGGAACTAAAATATCCGAGCTACAAAAAATATTTAAACATTTTTGCCTAGATTCGACGGCGAACTCATGATTTTAGGTCATTATTACTGACATAAAATTACATTTTCGCTGGTATTCCTGATATAATTAAGGTATTCAGGGTCGTCGGTTCGCAATTTCCGGCTGTCCTGCCCTGTCTGAAATGGTCCAAAGGGATGCCGGGCGCTGTATGGCGAACCTGACTTTGTAATATGATTGATCGTAATATTGAATGGCTGAACCTGGCGTGTCAGGTTCGGAACGGGAATAGCTGATGACTGAAAAAATGCTGAAATTTGTCTCGCTGGAAAAGAAAATGCCAACGAAGCGTGCTGCGGATGCCCGGCGCCAGGATTTCAGCGAGATTTATGACGAATTCAACAGTGATCGCGCGACGGAGCAGGCAAGCCGCTGTTCTCAATGCGGGATTCCCTATTGTCAGGTTCATTGTCCGGTGCAGAACAACATCCCTGACTGGTTGATGATGACGGCTGCGGGCCGTCTGGAAGAGGCTTATGAAGTCAGTCAGGCAACGAATAACTTTCCGGAAATATGCGGGCGCATATGCCCGCAGGACCGCCTTTGCGAAGGGTCCTGTGTGATTGAAAAAGGGTTTGAGTCCGTCACGATTGGTGCTGTCGAGAAATATATTACGGATACGGCATGGGAGAAGGGCTGGGTCAAACCAACCATCCCGCAACAGGAGCGGGATCAATCGATTGGTGTGATCGGCGCCGGGCCTGGAGGCCTCGCAGCGGCGGACCAGCTCCGCAAAAAAGGATATCAGGTGCATGTTTATGATCGCTATGACCGGGTCGGGGGGCTGATGATTTATGGAATCCCCAGCTTCAAACTCGAAAAGGAAGTAGTTGAGCGGCGTGCTAAATTATTGAATGACAGCGGCGTTACTTTTCATCTGAATTTCGATATTGGCCGCGATGCGACCCTTGCGGAACTTCGTGCTAAACATGACGCCGTCATAATTGCGACTGGCGTTTATAAATCGCGGGATATTTCTGTGCCGGGTAGCGGAGTTGCCGGCATTGTTCCAGCGCTGGAATATCTGACGGCCTCAAATCGCAAAGGACTGGGCGATTCTGTCCCCGAATTTGAGGATGGAACGCTTAATGCCGACGGCAAGAATGTCGTTGTCATCGGTGGTGGTGATACGGCGATGGACTGTGTGCGTACGGCCGTGCGCCAGGGTGCAAAGTCTGTTAAATGCCTCTATCGGCGGGACCGGAAGAATATGCCGGGATCCCTGCGTGAAGTTGAAAATGCTGAAGAAGAGGGCGTTGAATTTGTCTGGCTGTCGGCGCCCAAGGCCTTTCTCGGGGATGACACCGTGCGCGGCGTCAAGGCGATCAATATGCATTTGGGGATAGCGGATTCAACGGGGCGTCAGGTGCCGGTGGAGATTGAAGGATCGGAGCATGATATCCCATGCGACCTTGCCATCAAGGCGCTCGGCTTCGATGCCGAGGATATTCCGCAATTATTTGATGAACCGGGTCTTGAGGTGTCGCGTTGGGGAACGATTTCCGTCAATTTCAAGACGGCGATGACCAATCTCGAAGGCGTATTCGCCATTGGTGACATTGTGCGCGGGGCTTCTCTTGTTGTCTGGGCCATTCGGGACGGACGGGATGCGGCGCAATCCGTGCATCAGTTCCTTATGGAAAAACAGAGAAACGAACAATCGGCGCTGGCCTCTTAACGGAGTGAGATGAATATGAAAAAGCAAATTGACAATCGGTCCGCCAATCTCTCCGCCGGTGAAGAGTTCGTCAAATCCTGGACGGAGAATGCCGCGCATCTGCAGGCGAACGGCCTTTATGACCCTGCCGAGGAAAAGGATAACTGTGGCGTTGGACTCGTAGCCGCCATCGACGGCAAGCCATCGCGTTCCGTAGTTGTAGCGGGGATCGACGCGTTGAAGGCGGTCTGGCATCGTGGCGCCGTTGATGCAGACGGAAAAACCGGCGATGGCTGTGGTATTCACGTGCAAATTCCGCAGGACTTTTTTAAAGAGCATATTGCGCGCACCGGCCATGAACCCATTGACGGGAAGCTGGCGGTCGGCATGGTTTTTCTGCCGAAGACAAATTTTGAAGCTCAGGAAACCTGCCGGACAATCGTTGAGAGCGAGATCCTCGCGTTCGGCTACTATATCTATGGCTGGCGACAGGTGCCGGTCGATGCAAGCATCATTGGTGAAAAAGCCAACGCCACCCGTCCCGAAATCGAACAGATCATGATCGCCAACTCACGCGGTGTGGACGACAATGAGTTTGAACGCGACCTCTATATCATTCGTCGTCGGATTGAGAAGAAGGTCTTGGCAGCTCACATTAGCGGCTTTTATATCTGCACGCTTTCCTGCCGCTCCATTATCTATAAGGGAATGTTCCTGGCGGAGCAGCTTTCCAGTTTTTATCCCGATTTGTTGGACGAGCGTTTCGTGTCTACCTTTGCGATTTATCATCAGCGTTATTCCACGAACACTTTCCCGACTTGGAATCTGGCACAGCCATTCCGCATGCTCGCCCATAATGGTGAAATCAACACGATTCGCGGCAATATAAACTGGATGAAAAGTCATGAAATCCGCATGGTTTCCGATACATTTGGAGACAAGTCGGATGATGTGAAACCGATCATTCAGGCCGGAAGTTCCGACAGTGCGGCACTGGATGCGGTATTCGAAGTTCTGGTTCGCGCGGGTCGTAGTGCGCCGATGGCAAAAACCCTGTTGATCCCTGAAAGTTGGGGAAACAAGGAGAATATGCCAGCGAAGCACAAGGCGCTTTACGCCTATTGCAACTCGGTGATGGAGCCATGGGATGGCCCGGCGGCGATCTGTGCGACGGACGGGCGCTGGGTTGTTGCCGGGATGGACCGAAATGGTCTTCGCCCGTTGCGCTATACAATCACCGGGGACAATCTGCTGCTTGTCGGTTCTGAGACGGGTATGGTCCCGGTCAATGAGTCAAAGATTACCCGCAAGGGCCGGGTTGGCCCGGGGCAGATGATCGGCGTTGACCTTCAAAAAGGCCGTTTCTATTTTGACCGTGAATTGAAAGACAAGATGGCGAATGCCCAGCCGTTCGACAAATGGATTGAGAATACTGTCGATCTTGGCAGCAAAATTGCGGGATCGCCGGAAGTGCGGAAGTTTGACCGGACGAACTTGCGGAAACGTCAGCTTTGCGCCGGCTGGTCCCTTGAGGATCTGGAACTGATTGTTCAGCCTCTGGTCGAGGATGGCAAAGAGGCAGTCGGCTCCATGGGCGATGATACCCCGCTTGCGGTGCTGTCCAAGCAATATCGCGGTCTTCATCATTATTTCCGGCAGCGGTTCAGTCAGGTGACAAACCCGCCGATTGACAGCCTGCGCGAGCGTAGCGTCATGACGCTCAAGACCCGTCTTGGCAACCTGAACAACATTCTGGATGAGGATAAAAGTCAGGCTGAAATCCTGTCGCTTGAATCACCGGTGCTGACCAATGGCGAGTTTGACGCCATGCAGGAGTATATGGGCGACGGCGCTCAGGTCATCGATTGTACCTTCAATGTTGATGATGGTCCGGACGCGCTGACCAATGCTCTCCGGTATATCCGGACAGAGGCGGAAAATGCTGTCAGGGGTGGGTGTGCTCATCTGATCCTGAGCGATATCACTTGCGATGAATCACGGGCGCCTATTCCTTCTATTCTGGCCGCCGCCGGTGTTCATACACATCTCGTGAACGAGGGGTTGCGGACCTTCACGTCCATCAATATTCGCTCTGGTGAATGTCTGGATGTGCAATATTTTGCAGTCCTGATCGGCGTGGGCGCGACGACGGTCAACGCCTACCTGCTGCAGGAGGCCATTATGGATCGTCATGAACGGGGCTTGTTCCCCGGTCTGGACGTTCAGAGCTGTCTGGCTCGTGCCAAAGATGCAATCGATCAGGGCCTGTTGAAGGTTATGTCAAAGATGGGCATTTCCGTCATCAGCTCCTATCGCGGCGGATATAACTTCGAAGCTGTGGGGCTGTCTCGGGCGCTGGTGGCGGAATTCTTCCCCGGCATGCCCTCTCGTGTATCCGGAATTGGCCTTCCAGGCATTCAACACAAGGTGATTGAACAGCACACCAAAGCTTATCGCGATGATATTATCAGCCTTCCTGTCGGAGGGTTGTATCGATACCGCGCGTCTGGCGAGGTGCATTCGTTTGATGGTGAACTGGTTCATCTGCTGCAAAACGCTGTGGAGAAGGACAGCTACTCACTTTACAAAAAATACAGCGACGGAATGCGCCGGATGGCGCCGGTCAATCTGCGCGATCTGCTTGATTTCAAATCGCAGCGTCAGCCGATCTCCATCGATGAGGTGGAGAGTATCACGGAAATTCGCAAACGGTTCGTGACCGGCGCGATGAGTCTTGGCGCCCTTAGCCGGGAAGCGCATGAAACACTTGCCATCGCCATGAACCGGATTGGCGGCAAGTCGGACAGCGGAGAAGGCGGTGAAGATGTAAGCCGTTACAAGCCGCGGGCAAATGGTGACAACGCGAATTCCGCGATCAAGCAGATTGCCTCGGGCCGATTTGGCGTTACAGCTGAATATCTGAATAACTGTGAAGAAATCGAAATCAAGATTGCCCAGGGCGCGAAGCCCGGTGAGGGCGGTCAGTTGCCGGGTTTCAAGGTTTCGGAGATGATTGCGAAGCTCCGGAATTCGACCCCTGGCGTCACCCTGATTTCACCGCCGCCACATCATGATATCTATTCGATTGAGGATCTCGCACAGCTCATTTATGACCTGAAGCAGATCAATCCAGAGGCCCGGGTCTGCGTCAAGCTCGTCGCGGAAGCCGGTATTGGTACCGTTGCGGCCGGTGTGGCCAAGGCGAAAGCGGACGTTATCATGATCTCCGGTAACTCCGGTGGTACCGGCGCGAGCCCGCAGACCTCATTGAAGTATGCCGGTGTGCCTTGGGAAATGGGCCTGCCGGAGGTCAATCAGGTGCTGACCCTGAACAAGCTTCGCCATGGCGTTTTGCTGCGGGTCGATGGCGGTATGAAAACCGGCCGTGATATTGTCATCAGCGCAATGATGGGCGGAGAGGAATATGGCCTTGGCACCGGTGCATTGGTGGCGATGGGCTGTATTCTCGTGCGCCAGTGTCATTCCAACACATGTCCGGTTGGCATTTGTACGCAGGACGAGGATCTTATCAAGAAGTTCGAAGGGAACGCCGACAAGGTAGTCAATCTGTTCAGCTTCCTTGCTGAGGAGGTGCGCGAGATTCTGGCTCAGCTCGGATACCGGTCCTTGCAGGAAATCATCGGGCGTAGCGGGCTGCTCTCGCAGGTCAGCCGTGGCTCAGCCCATCTTGATGATCTCGATCTGAACCCTCTTCTGGCTGAAGCTGATGCCGGAAACAATCCGCGGTATTGCGTCAATGAAGGGCCGGTCCCCGTACCGGAAACGCTAGATGCACAGATGATCATGGATGCAGCCAGCGTGTTTACAAGGGGCGGTGAGAAGAAGCAGCTCGCCTACAGTATTCGTAACACACACCGGGCCATCGGTACCAAGCTGTCATCGCAGATCGTGCGGACATTCGGAATGACCGGGCTGGAGCCTGGCCATATCACCGTCCGGCTTCGCGGCTCGGCAGGACAGTCTCTCGGCGCTTTTGCGGTTCAGGGATTAAAGCTTGAAGTCCTTGGTGATGCCAACGATTACTGTGGCAAAGGGCTGTCGGGCGGCAGCATTGTTGTCCGTCCGCTGACCTCAAGTCCGCTTAAATGGAACGAAAATGCCATCATCGGCAACACGGTTCTTTATGGCGCGACCTCAGGCTCGCTCTATGCAGCCGGTCAGGCGGGAGAGCGGTTTGCTGTCAGAAATTCGGGTGCTATTTCAGTGGTCGAGGGCTGTGGTACAAACGGATGTGAATACATGACGGGTGGCATGGTTGCTATTCTGGGTACCGTTGGAGACAACTTCGCGGCCGGAATGACGGGTGGTATGGCCTTCGTATATGACATTGATGATATCCTGCCTATCCACATTAACGGCGAATCAGTTGTGTATCAGCGGCTTGAGTCCGCATACTGGGAAGACGTCCTGAAAAAGATGATTTCTGACCATGCTGAAAATACGCATTCTCAGTTTGCTCAGGCTCTTCTCGCCGACTGGGGTTGGGAGAGAGAGAGATTCTATCAGGTTTGCCCAAAAGAGATGCTCAATAAGCTGGAACATCCGATATCGGACGAGGTTGCTCAGCGAACAGCTTGAGAATAATTGAAACTAAATTTTTGAAGCCGGAGCACAAACGCTCCGGCTTTTTTGTGCGGCAGAATTTGCCGCAAACCGGCCAGAAAGTCCTATCTTGTGCCGGATTTCGTTTGATTACAGGGCAAACAGGGCAAAATTCGTTTGTTCAAACTGGCATAGAGCTTGCTGCTATTCAGGTAAATCAGAGACATCAAATATGTTGCAGGAGATACCGACATGGATAACACAACGGCCTTTAATAATCTGGATTCCGGCCTATCCGCCACCACATATGCCGATCCGATCATCAGCATGGTAGACGTCAAATGGGCGGCCCGCCGCTTCATCCTCGTCTATGGCGAGGATGCCCCGGAAATGGCTCTTCGACAGGTGGATCGACTGGATCAGCTCGGCAAGATACGGGTTGCGGAAATGTTCGAACGAATCCGGCGGGAATGTGCGCGGCTACTTCAACGAAGTGAAAATCTTCGCATATATCCTGTCAACTGACGAACTGGTCAGTTGATCGCAACATTTTTAAGAAAACCTGCAAACAGCCTATTCTACATTCCGGCCGCATGGGTTAATGTTCCCCCATGCGAACATTATATCACTTCTGGATTTCTCCTGCCTGCCGCAAAGTCCGTCTGGCACTGGCGGAAAAAGGATTGAAATTCGATCTTAAAATTGAGAAGCCATGGGAACGACGGCACAATCTTCTCGCCCGTAATCCGGCGGGAGAGGTGCCTGTATTGGTGGACGAGAATGACATCATATTGTCCGACAGTCAGGCGATTTGCGAGTATCTTGACGAGACTTATGAGGATGTCCCTCTGCTTCCGAAGGATCGCCTTGACCGGGCCGAGGCACGGCGCCTTGTCGGCTGGTTCGACCGGAAGTTCTTCAACGAGGTGACGGATAACCTGGTTGAGGAAAAAATCATGAAGCGGTTGACCAAGTCGGGAACGCCGAATACGGCCGCAATCCGCGCCGGTCATCATAATATTCATTATCACCTCGAATATATCACCTATCTTGTGGAACGCCGTTCCTGGCTGGCGGGTGATGATTTCGGCATTGCCGATATCGCCGCCGCCGCACAACTCTCCAGCGTCGACTATCTGGGAGACGTGCCGTGGGAGCAGCATCCATCCGCAAAAATATGGTACGCTCGGGCAAAATCACGGCCGAGTTTCAGGGCCATTCTGGCGGATAATTTACCCGGTATGCCCGCACCACCGCATTATGCCGACCTCGATTTCTAAATCAGACCGCCTCCCTGTCGATAAGACGCGTATTCGTGAAATGGCGCAAGCTGAAGGGTTTGATGCCGTCGGCTTTGCGCCCGCTGACATTGGCGAGGCTCCGGGGAGCAGATTACAGGAATTCATCGCTCTGGAGCGCCATGGCGACATGGACTGGATCGCCGAGAAAGCGGCTTGGCGCCGTCATCCGCAGGCGCTTTGGCCCGACGCGCGAACGGTGATTGTGCTGGCCCTGAATTATGGCCCGGAAGCAGATCCTCTTGCTCATACTGGCAAGGCTGATCGCGGCGTTATCTCTGTGTATGCGCAGGGCCGTGACTATCATGACGTCATCAAGAAAAAGCTCAAGCGCATCGCGCGCGCGCTTCTCAAGGATTATGGAGGCGACGTCAAGGTATTCGTTGATACCGCGCCGGTAATGGAAAAGCCGCTTGCCGCGGCGGCGGGCCTGGGCTGGCAGGGAAAGCACACCAATCTCTTAAGCAGGGAATATGGGTCCTGGCTGTTTCTCGGATGTATTTTCACAACCCTCGATATTGCACCGGATGCGAGAGAAGAGGGGAGTTGCGGCTCCTGCACCGCCTGCCTTGACATATGCCCGACGAATGCCTTTCCCGCGCCCTATCAGCTGGATGCAAAACGTTGCATTTCCTATCTCACGATTGAGACAAGAACACATATCGAGCGGGACCTGCGACCTCTAATCGGGAACCGGATCTATGGCTGTGATGATTGTTTAGCCGTCTGCCCATGGAATAAATATGCAAAGCACGCCAGAGAATTGAGCTTAAAGCCAAAGCCGGGACTAAATGCGCCAAAACTGGTAGAGCTCGCAGCGCTGGATGACGCTGCGTTTCGGGCGCTGTTTGCTGGCACGGCCGTGAAAAGACTTGGGCGTAATCGTTTTGTCCGGAACGTATTGATTGCAATTGGTAACGGCGGTAACCGTGAAGACCTAGCAGTCGTAAAACCGCTTCTAGGTGACGCGTCTCCGATTGTCAGGGTTGCCGCCGTCTGGGCGGCGGGTCGGCTCGCCGACATGGCATCCTATAATCGGCTGCGGGACGAATTCGCGGAACAGGAAACAGATGACGATGTTCTCACTGAATGGAAATTGAGCGAGGGGGATAATAATGAGTCGGCTGGATAGTTTTATAAGGCGGGTGAGTGCGCAGCGGGATTGCCTGAACCATGCGGCTGACTTGATCAGGGATGTCCCCGGCAGCGTTCTGGAATTAGGCCTTGGAAATGGCCGGACCTATGACCATTTGCGCACCCTCATGCCGGAGAGGGATATTTATGTGTTTGATCGTCATGTAAAGGCGCACCCTGATTGTATTCCTGATGATGAGCATATGATTGTCGGAGATTTTCTGGACACGCTGCCGATTGCTTTAGAAAGAGTGAAAATGAAGGCGGTTCTGGCCCATTGCGATATTGGCTCCGGTGACAAGGCTGCGAGTGTCGCACTGGCAAAGATGCTTGGAGAGAGCCTGCCGGGCCTGCTGGTCTCCGGTGCCGTTATCGTGAGTGACCAGCCGTTTGACCTCGACATCTGGCAAGCTCAGTCACTTCCGGAAAGCGTAGCTGAAGGCCGCTATCATATATATCGCCAAGCTTAGTGCCCACTACCGCGCAAGATAGCCGCCGTCCGCCACAAACTCGGCTCCGGTGACAAATGCAGCCTCATCGGAGGCAAGATAGAGGATCATTGAGGCGATCTCTTCCGGTTTGCCAAGACGGCCAAGAGGGTGCGATTGTTTTAATCTCGTTTCTTCCGCTTCGCGTTCGCTCTCAACGATTTTATCGAAACGTCGCATCACCATAGGCGTTTCGATATATCCCGGATGAACCGAGTTTACCCGGACGTTATAGCCCTTTTCGGCGCATTCAATAGCGGCAGCTTTTGTAAACAGGCGGACGCCGCCCTTGCTCGCCGCATAGGCGGAGATATTGGGCAAGCCGACAAACCCAAGGACGGAGGAAATATTGACGATAGCGCCGCCGCCGGTATCTTTCATGCTGCTTACGGCGGCTTGCGTTCCGAGAAAAGTGCCGTCTAGATTGATTGCAATTGTTTGCCGCCAGAAGTCGTATGACATATCGAGCAGGCCCTTCGCTCGACCGATACCGGCGGAATTGACCAGAATGTCCAGCCGTCCCCACCGTGCAACGACGGCATCAACAACCTTCTGCCACTCGTCAGGGTTCACGACATCGAGGGATTGGTAGAACACCTCAAAGCCTTCGTCCGCCAATTTTGATGCCAGTTTCTCCCCCTTGTCCTGTTCAATGTCGGTGATGGCAACTTTTGCTCCTTCACGCAGGAACCTCTCGACGGTTGCGCGGCCAATGCCTGATGCGCCGCCGGTGACGAGGGCGATTTTTCCATCCAATCGACCCGTTGAGTGTGAATTCCCTGACATTCTGGCTCCCCCTTTTTATTATTATCCGAGAACTTTGCCGTAAGCCCTGCCATCGGGCAAGCCTAAACCCGTGAATTTTTGAGGCGGAGGGTTTTTCTAATGCATGCCGGTGAAGTCGAAATCGACAACGACAGGCGCGTGATCGGATGGCTTTTCCCAGTCGCGCGGTGTGAGCATTATCTCCATTGCCTTCAGATGGGGTTTAAGCGCAGGGGTAACCCAGACATGATCAAGCCGGCGGCCGCGATTGGACGCGCGCCAGTCCCGCGCGCGATAGCTCCACCAGGAAAAGAGGGGTTCGGGCTCCGGTACAAAATGGCGCATGGCATCGACCCAGCCATGAGATTCATACATCCGCGCCATATGTTCCACTTCGATAGGCGTATGGCTGACTACTTTCAGCAACTGTTTGTGATTCCAGACATCGGTTTCAAAAGGAGCGACATTCAGGTCGCCCACCAGAATCATTTTATTGTCATCCGCCTGGCGTTCCGTGAACCAGTCTGCCATTTCCGTCATGAAATCAAGTTTATGGGCGAACTTGTCGTTCAGAGTAACATCAGCGATATCACCGCCTGCCGGAACATAGAAATTATGAACTTCTACGCCGTTTTCGAGTGTAACGGCGAGGTGACGCTTGTCGTCCCTGCCGCACCACTGAATGGGCTCTGTGCGGGCAAATGGAATTTTTGAGAAAATTGCGACGCCGTTATAGCTTTTTTGTCCGGCAATAGCGTAATGCTCGTATCCCATTCCGGCAAAATGTTTAAGAGGGAACTCATTGTCCGTCACTTTTGTTTCCTGCAAACACAGGATATCCGGCTGGTTTTGTTCGACAAAAGCTTCCACATGGGCAATGCGGGCACGAACAGAATTGACGTTCCAGGTGGCGACACGCAGGTGACTCATTTTTTTTCTTTCTTGGGCAACTCTTAGAAAATATTGAAACTATTGCCGGTAATGGCGATCGGCCAGTGGCCATGTTCAAAAAGCTTGTATTTAAGGGCAAAGGGGTGGTTGTCTTCTTCTCCTGCGGCAAGGACCAGCGCTGCCTGATGGCAGCTTTGCAGGGCCGATCCAACGGCGGCGCGGATCAACTCCTGATCCTCGACACCCGCATCCATTGTGGCGGCCTCTACGGCGCTGTTGATGATGTCCGATGCCGTGGCCGAGACATGGGTAAGAGCGAGATTAAGGTCTTCTTCGCTCATTAGCTCAAGGGCCGATGTCGTGAGCGCCATCCGGAGCTGCTCTTCCGCATCCCACCACTCGCTGTTAAATTCCGGATTGGCGGCGGCGTAGGCCGCATCTTCCCAGTTTTCCACTTCGGCGACGAATGCACCGGGAAAACCTAGCCCGTCCATATAATCGCGGGCCGCAGCCAGACTGTCCTGGTCAAGAGGTTCACCAACCTCGCTAAACCAGGGGATGGACGGAATCAGCTTATTGAAGCGGACAACGGATATTAACGTCGGATAATCTTCGATGTCCGGTAAATCTTCATCGAAATCGTCGTCATATCCCATATTTGTATCTCGGCTGTTGAACATGACCGATTTTCTAGCATGGAACAGCAGATAAATTCATTCTTATTCGTATTGGCTATCGAAGAAGGTGAAAAGTTCCGGCTTCAGCTTGATGTTTTTCTCCATTTTGCCAAGGCTGATACTTGTCACCTGTCCTTGTGCATCAGTTACGAGCCACTGACGCAGCTGAAGCGGATTATCGCTGAAAATCAGTACGATATTGCCTTCATCGGGATTTTCCGTATCAACAATGGTCAGACGAAGTGTGTTGGCGTCATTCTCGACCTTGGTGACGGTAACGTCATCACTTAAGTTCGCCTCCTCTTCAAGCAGCACATTCACAGGAGTTGCAGAGAGCGGCAAGCGGGTAGTTTCCTTAAGTTCCTTGTCATGGAAGACCAGCCAGAGGCCGTCTGCGACAACAAGGATCTGGGCAGGAGGTTTATATTCAAACCGCATGCGACCAGGCTTGCGCATATAAACCTCACCTTCGGCAATTCCGCCGGCCGAGTCGATCTGCAGGAAGTCGGCTTTCATGGTCTTGATGGTATCAAGGTAGGCCTCGACCCGATCAACCTCGGCCTGATCCTGAGCATTCAGTTCGGCAACCGCAGGGGAGGTACCGAGCGCCAGTATCAGAAATGCATAAAGGGCATAGGCAGGTTTCAACAAGTAACGCATTCATTTCTCACTTTGGGATCGAAGCTGGTTCTTACACCGTTATTCTTCAGATATGGGAATGCTCCGATAAAAAGCCAGAAAAAAGCCCGGGCCTTTATCGTTCACGGTCATTGATGTCCCGGGCCAGCACTTCGCGTTTACCCACGTGATTGGCGGCACCAATAACACCTTCTTTCTCCATCTGATCAATAATCCGGGCAGCGCGGTTATAGCCGATCTGCAAATGCCTCTGCACGAAACTGGTGGATGCCTTCCGTTCCCGGCAGACAAGTTCAACCGCGCGGTCATAGAGTTCATCGCCGGAACTTCCGCCCGGTCCGCCTGACATTCCGTCAAACTCACCCTGATCTTCTTCCGTGACTTCTTCCTTGTAATCGGGTTCGCCCTGCGTTTTCAGGAAACTGACAACCTGCTCTACTTCCTCGTCGGAAACGAACGGTCCGTGGACACGCTGGACCCGCCCGGCGCCAGGCATGTAGAGCATATCACCTTGACCAAGAAGCTGTTCCGCCCCCTGTTCGCCGAGGACGGTTCGACTGTCAATCTTGGAGGTAACTTGGAAGCTGATCCGGGTCGGGAAGTTTGCTTTGATAGTACCGGTGATGACGTCCACGGATGGACGCTGGGTGGCCATAATCACATGCAGCCCGGCAGCACGGGCCATCTGGGCGAGGCGTTGTACGGCCCCCTCGATATCCTTGCCGGCAACCATCATCAGGTCCGCCATCTCGTCGACAATGATCACGATCATTGGCAACGGTTCCGTATCAAGAGCCCGTTCCTCGAAAACCGGCTCGCCGCTTGCCGCGTCAAAGCCGGTCTGCACGGTTCGTTTGAGAACTTCGCCTTTTTTCTGGGCTTCGCGTATACGCTGGTTGTAGCCATCAACATTTCGAACGCCAAGCTCTGCCATCTTGCGATAGCGATTTTCCATCTCCTTGACCGCCCATTTAAGGGCAACGACGGCTTTACCCGGTTCGGTGACAACGGGTGCCAGCAAATGTGGAATTCCATCATAAACAGACAGTTCCAACATTTTCGGGTCGATCATGATAAAGCGGCATTCTTCCGGGGACAGCCGGTAGAGCAGTGACAGGATCATCGTGTTGACGGCAACCGATTTACCGGACCCCGTCGTACCGGCGATCAGCAGATGCGGCATCCGGGCGAGATCCGCCACTACCAGATCGCCACCAATATCCTTGCCAAGCGCAAGGGTCAGCTTCGAATTTGTGCTTTCATAGGCGGCCGCCGAGAGAAGTTCTCGCAGGAAGACGGTTTCCCGTCGCTGGTTAGGAAGCTCGATACCGATGGCGTTGCGTCCTGGAATGACCGCTATGCGCGTTGAAATGGCGCTCATCGAGCGAGCGATATCGTCAGCAAGCCCGATCACGCGGGAGCTCTTCAATCCCGGGGCAGGCTCCAATTCATATAGAGTGACAACGGGTCCGGGACGGACACGGCTGATATCGCCTTTAATACCGTAATCATCCAGTACGGATTCCAGCAATCTGGCGTTCTTGGACAATGCCTCTTCACTGACAGGTTTAGATGCCTGTTTCGCACTCGGAAGCGACAGGAGGTCAAGCGGTGGCAATTGATATTCATCCGCCGGGCCGAGCTTAAGTGCAGGTTGCTTTTCTGCGGCAACCCGCTTGCCGACTGCAGCGCTGGATTTACGCTGCTCGATCTGAGGCTCTATAGCCTTGCGAACTTCCGGTTTTTTTGGCTTTTTGATCCGTGCTTTTTTCTTTCGTGGGGGTGCATCCGCCTCTTCGTCCCCTGTATCGTCTATGTCATCGGCACTACCGCGAAAGCGGAAATCTCGAAGATACCCGGGCGCCAGCAGCAATGTCTGTACAATTGCTTTTAGGGAAAGGCCGACAACGCGCCATTCCTGGCCGGATACACCAAACGAAATAAGAAGAAGGATAACGGCAATTACCAGCATGATCGGACCGAGGATCGCCGGGTGAATGTTCACGCCAATCTGCTGGCCGGCCACAGTCACGGAATTGAAGATGACCTCGCCGACTATACCACCATAGCCGGAGTTAAGAGGCCAGCTGTCGGCAACCGGCAAGGCGGCCAGTGTCGCCGCAGCAAAGGAAACACCGAAGGGCAGTACCGCAAGATGGACCCATCCCCAGCGAAGGCCGCGATGGGACATTACGCGCCAGGCCCAGGCGATGAGCCCGAGAATGAGTGCGACAGCGCCGAAGCCGATCGTTTGCAACAAAAGGTCCGCAAGATGCGCACCGCCACGGCCTAAAAAATTGCCAGCCGGATTGGCCGTCGCGTGGTTGAAGTTCGGATCGTCAGGGGAATAGGAAACAAGCGATAAAATACAAATCAGCGCGAGGATAAGGAGCGCAAACCCGCCCAGCTCGATAAGCCGTCGGTGAAGAAAATCTACGCTTCCACTCGGCAACAGGGAAATCGATTTGGAGCCTTTTGATTTAAACATCATACTGGTATTCTATAAGCTATTGGCCAGCCTAGATAAAGCCTCTTTGCTGTTTTCCGGTTCCGCAACGAGGGCGACACGAATATAAGGATCGCCGGGGTTAATACCGTCAGCACCGGCAACACTCAAATACCGACCTGGCAATACCCGGATTGCAGCCCCTGTCCAGAGTCGTTTGGCCGCCTTGACACCATCCCCGACGTCAAGCCAGAGGAAAAAGCCGCCTTCGGGGCGGTAAAATCCGAAATTCGTTCCGAAGATTTCCTCGGCCATGTCGAATTTGGCGCGATAGAGAGCACGGTTTTCCTCGACATGGGCATCGTCATTCCAAAGAGCTGCAGCGGCGGCACAGACCGGCAGCGGTGAGGCGGCGCCGGAAAAACTGCGCAAATTCAGGAAAGTCTGGATGAGCGATGTTTCGCCAACGCAGAACCCGGACCTAAGGCCCGCGGCACTGGAGCGCTTGGAAAGAGAGTGAAAAGCCAACACATGGTCCAGTGCGCCTCCCTCCTCGGCGCAAATTTCCAGAATTCCCGTTGGCGGTGTCTGGTCATAAATCTCGGAATAACATTCATCCACGACCAGCATGAAATCATGTTTGCGTGCAAGCTTCAGCGCCGCTTTCAGATAGGCCGCATCAGCCACAGTTCCTTGCGGATTTGACGGATTGCAAAGATAGAAGGCAGATGTTCTGTCCAGCAGTTCCGGTTCGAGAGCATCAAGATCGGGAAAGAAATGTGTCGCTTTTCCAGCGGGTAGAAATACCGGCTCCGCTCCGGCCATCACTGCCGCCGCATGATAGACGTGATAGTAGGGGGTCGGCAGTAAAATTGCCGGTTGGGGCTGATTGTGTCCGGCCCGCTCCGTAAGAACGGAAGCGATCATATACAAGGCTTCTTTTGTACCGTTTACCGGTGCGATGTTACTGTCGGCATCTATCATGTCGCCCGGAAGATTATAGCGGCGATTAAGCCATCCTGTGATTGCGGCCCGTAATTCAGGCGTTCCGGCAATCGGCGGATATTTGCCGTATAGATGCTCATTCGCACGTAACGTATCGATCATCAACTGAGGGGGTTTATGTTGCGGCTCTCCGATAGTCAGGAGCAGCGGATCGAAGCCCGGCGCCGGCGTCAGTGGATCAAGCAATCCGCGCAGGGCGTCAAAGGGGGAACCACGTAAATGGGATAATTCGGAATTAATCATATGGCCGGATGCCGGTTACTAAAGGGTATAAAAAACACGCTAGAATCTAGATAATTCACTGCGGCGATACAAGCCGCATAATATGCCGCGGCTTGTTATTTGTCTTGAGCGTGCTTTTATACCACTGTTGCCGACATCATGGCGCCATTCAGCGTACGTCTTCTTCCGGATAGGCGCCGATTTTATGGATACTGAGGTCGGCGCCAAGGAACTCATTTTCCTCGGACAGGCGGATGCCGCTAATGACCTTCAGAACGCCATAAACAAGAAAGCCGGCGAGCAAGGCATAGACACAACCAAGAAGGCTAACAAGGAGCTGGGCAAAGAAGCTTACGCCGCCAAGGCCACCGAGAGCTTCTAACCCGAATATGCCGACTGCCGTTCCACCCCAAAGTCCGCACAGACCATGCAAGGGCCAGACACCGAGGACATCATCCACTTTCAGCTTGTTCTGACATATGGTAAAAGCAACAACAAACAGCCCCCCTGCAACGGCGCCAGTTGCGAGAGCGCCGATGGGATGCATGATGTCCGATCCAGCGCAAACGGCAACGAGGCCCGCAAGTGCGCCATTATGGATAAACCCGGGATCGTTGCGGCCGGCGAACAGGGCGGCGATAATCCCGCCAACCATGGCCATAAGCGAGTTTACGGCGACAAGGC
Organism: Sneathiella sp.; assembly: GCA_002706985.1. Lineage (GTDB taxonomy): Bacteria > Pseudomonadota > Alphaproteobacteria > Sneathiellales > Sneathiellaceae > Sneathiella. The sequence goes on from PAKP01000044.1 coordinate 18,380, forward strand.
CCGATATGCTGCCGATTGACTGTGCGCTCATAACGTTGAAGCCGAACCAGCCGATGCACAGTATCCAGGATCCGAGTGCGAGAAACGGGATGTTGGAGGGCGGAATACCGATAACACGGCCATCTTTCGTGTAGCGTCCTCGCCGGGCACCCAGTAACAAGACTGCCCCGAGGGCAACCCAGCCGCCAATGGCATGAACAACGATCGAGCCCGCAAAATCATGGAAGCCGACGCCGAAGATATTTTCAATCATCGCCTGAATGCCAAAATTTCCGTTCCAGACGATGCCTTCAAAGATCGGATAGATCAGCGCGGTCAGAATTGCTGTTGCGGCAAGCTGCGGCCAGAATTTTGCTCTCTCAGCGATGCCGCCGGATATGATAGCCGGAATGGCCGCTGCAAATGTGAGCAGGAAAAAGAATTTTACGAGATCATAGCCGTTGCTGGCGAAGGCATAGCCCTCAGCCGTCGTCTCGCCGGAAAGAACCGATGCATTGACGAGAAAGTCGACGCCATAGGCAACAGCATAGCCGATAAAAAAATAACAAACTGTCGAAACGCCGAAATCGGCAAGAATTTTGACGAGTGCATTCACCTGGTTCTTACGACGGACCGTTCCGACCTCAAGAAAGGCGAAACCGGCGTGCATGGCAAAAACAAGAATGGCTCCTAGTAGCACGAACAGAACGTCCGTGCCCGAAATTCCCTCAGACATTTAACAAAGCTCCCTCATGATATTGCCGCGTTGGGGCGCGGATTGCCTTCCCTGTATCAAGGAATGTGCCAAAAGAGATTTCAGTGGGCTGCCCTATAGTTTAGGGAAATGAGTAGGGCTGAAAAATAGAAAATGCTCAAGAAATAGTCACCGAAATGACCAAAACTTGAGCATTTGCTGCAATGTTGCGCAGAATCTGCTTCTGCGCAACATGTTGTTGTTTAGATCTAGAAGGACTGGGAGCCTTGTCCGAATTCAGGATAGGCTTCAAGTCCGAGCTCTGCTTTGTCAAGCCCGCTGACCTCGTCCTCTTCGCTCGCCCGGATACCGATCGTGAATTTCAAGATCAGCCAGAATATGGTGCTGAGAACGAGTACGAAGACGCCGATTGCGATGATGCCGGTCAGCTGTGCGACAAAAGTCACTTCCGGATCGGAAATCGCCACGGCGATGGTGCCCCAGATGCCGCAGAACAGATGGGCCGGAATAGCACCGACGACATCGTCAATTTTCAGCTTGTCGAGCAGCGGTACGGCAAAGACGACGATGACACCACCAAGAGCACCGATCAGGATCGACATGCCGATTGTTGGATCAGCAGGTTCTGCCGTGATCGAGACAAGGCCACCGATCGCACCGTTCAGCGCCAGCGTAAGGTCGACCTTCTTGTACATGATTTGGGTTACGATCATCGCTGCAAGGACACCGCCTGCTGCGGCCATGTTTGTGTTGGCGAAGACATTTGCCATCTCGATTGCACTGGCTGCAGAGCCGAGCGCGAGAACAGAACCGCCGTTGAAGCCGAACCAGCCGAGCCAGAGAACAAATGTTCCAAGCGTTGCAAGGGGAAGGTTCGCCCCCGGGATCGGGTTTACTCTGCCGTCGGAGGTGTACTTCCCTTTCCGGGCACCAAGGACAATGGCGCCGGTCAAGGCGGCCCAGCCACCAACGGAATGCACCAGTGTTGATCCGGCATAGTCAGAGAAGCCCATTTCGGAGAGCCAGCCGCCACCCCATACCCAGGAACCTTGGATCGGGTAAATGATTGCGGTCAGGAGCACGACGAAAAGGAGAAAAGGCCATAGCTTGATCCGTTCAGCCAGAGCGCCGGACACGATGGACGCAGCAGTTGCCACAAAGACCATCTGGAAGAACCAGTCAGAGGAGGCTGAATAACCACCATCAGAAAAAGTTCCGGCCAGCGCTTCTGCATCATCTGGTCCCCAAAACGGGCTGAAGCTTCCAATATAACCGGAAACGTCCATATACATCAGGTTGTAGCCGATGAGATAGAAAGTAAGGCCGGCAATCGAATAAAGGGCAATATTTTTAAGGCAAATCGTCGCGGTATTCTTCGACCGGACGAGGCCGCTTTCCAGCATGGCAAAGCCTGCCGCCATCCACATGACGAGAGCGCCGTTCACCAGGAAGGAGAAGGTATTAAGAACATAGGCGGTTTCACTATCGACTGCCGCGAAAGCAGGTGCGGCGCCGAGAAGAGCAAAGGCCGCTGCGGATGCGGCGGCAGTTTTTATGTATGTCAAGTTACGCATCAATATTCTCCTAGAGCGCATCTGCGTCGGTTTCGCCCGTACGAATACGGACAACATTCATCAAATCGAAAACAAAGATTTTTCCATCACCGATCTGTCCGGTTTTGGCAGCACCAGCGATGGCTTCCACCACCCGTTCAGCCAGATCCTCTTTGACGGCGACTTCAATTTTAATTTTAGGAAGAAAGGAGATGGCATACTCTGCGCCACGGTAGATTTCCGTATGCCCCTTTTGTCGGCCATACCCTTTAACTTCGGTTGCTGTCAGCCCATCGACGCCAATCGATGTCAGGGCGTCGCGCACTTCATCAAGTTTGAAGGGCTTGATAACAGCCATAACCAGCTTCATGATGCTCACCTCTTTGACTTGTTCGTGACCGAGAAAGAATGATCCCGGTTTCGGGTCCTTTTTTTCAAGACCCGTGCCAGTTGAGGCGCAGAGAAATTTCTAATTTCTTATCAAAGGGTTAACGTAGGGGTGCTAAAAATGAGGGCAATAAAGAGGCCAAAAAATGACTAAAAATTATGCAACAAGGCATATTTGCCTAAAAATTAGACATTTAATGGTTTAAGGGTCTGCTCTACTGCAGCAGAAAGGCGCAGCAGCTTTCCTTCGGAGCCTCCTGGTGCCATTAGCATCATGCCAATGGGGAACCCGCTTTCCAGACCGCCCGGAAGCGTTGTGGCACAAAGGCGCAGCAGGTTTGCAAGCCGTGTCAGGCTGATCGACATGAGCGTTGCACGGAGATAGGCTTCGGTATTTTCAAGAAGCGGGGCAATTGCCGGAGGGTGTTCCGGCTGTGTTGAACCCACTACCAGATCATATCCGGCGGTTTGTTCAAGATAGTCGGCTGTCAACTCTTCCATACCGCGATAAAGGGCGGCGGCATCTACTGCAGAGAATTTCTCTGCTGCCAGAATACGTTCTGCTATCGGTCCGTACATTGCACCCGGATTGGCCCGTATCTGATTACCATACATCATGCAGGCCTCGATAGCCGCCGGACTTCCATGCCGGGTGGAGAGTGCAATCACCTCATCGAAGGCTGGAACCGGTCCTTCCGTGATTTCCGCTCCTGCTGCCTGTAATAAAGACAGCCCCTCCTTCACCTTGGCAAGAATTTTGGGATCGCAGAGTTCGTCAAACTGGCTCGTCGCGCGAAGGATTTTTGTACCCTTCAGGGATACGCCTGCGAGGTCGGCTTTTGGCCTGCCGGATAAAATCGAATAGAGAATATTTGCATCCGCGATATCCTTGGTAAGCGGACCGACGGTGTCCTGCGAGTAAGAAAGCAGCATCGCGCCTTTTAGGGAAATTTGCCCATGAGTTGTTTTAAGGCCCGTCAGGCCGCACCAAGCGGCGGGAATTCGGACGGAACCCGCCGTATCCGATCCGATCGCTGCAGGCGCTAGCCCTTCAGCTATGGATAGCGCTGCTCCGGCAGATGATCCGCCCGGCACTCGTTCAACTTCCTTATCGAAAGGATTAGGTCCTGTGCCCGTCCAGGGGTTGACGCCGATACCCGAGAAGGCAACATCTGGCATGTTCGTTTTTCCAAGGCATACGAGGCCGGCACGGCTCGCCCGCATCAGACATTCCGCATCTTTCTCAGGGATACGGCCTGCGAACAGACGTGATCCCCCTTCTGTTGCAACACCGGCGGTATCAAACAGGTCCTTCCATGAAATCGGAACACCGTCCAGCGGGCTAAGCCGCGTGCCGTTCTCAGCGCGAACCCGGGCGGCAGCGGCTTCCTTCAACGCCCGTTCTTCGGTCAGGCGGACATAGATACGCTTCTGGGGATCATGTTCTTTGATCCGTCCGAGAAAATATTGCGCAAGTTCAATTGGATCAATTGCCCTATCGCCTATATGCTGCCCGAGTTCAAGGGCGGTCATGTCGTGCCAGTTTTTTGTCATTCGGGCAGATTAGGCCTATATCTAAAGCGAGGCAATAGAGGTAGCGAGTTGATGGCGAAGAAAATGGCAGGCAAGACAATGGAAGCAGATATTCTTGTTGTCGGCGGGGGGCTGAACGGTCTGCCGTTTGCGATCGCGGTCGCGGCGGCGGGACTTAAGGTCGTCTTGCTGGAGCGGGAAAAGTCGGCCAATCTTGTCGACGCGAAGTTCGATGGAAGAGTGTCTGCCATTGCGCATGCATCACGAAACCTGTTGGTCGCATCCGGTGTCTGGGACCATGTCGCCGAGAAGGAGCCGATGCTGGATATCCGTATTACGGACGGCCCCTCGAAATGCTTTCTCCACTACGATCATCGCCAGCTTGGAGAAGAGCCTTTTGGTCATATGGTTGAAAACAGGCATCTTCGTGAAGCTCTCTACCGGCGTGCCAAGGAAATACCCACACTAACCGTTTTGGCGCCGGCAGAATATCGATCGGTCACGAGAGATGGTTCCGGCGTGACGGCGCAACTTGAAACGGGCGATGTTGTCAAAGCGAGACTTGCCGTTGGCGCCGACGGACGTAATTCTCCGCTTCGCAAAGAGGCAGGTATCAAGACGGTTGGCTGGTCCTATGACCAGATGGGAATTGTATGTACAATTGCTCATGAGCTGCCTCATCATGGCGTCGCCCAGGAGCGTTTTCTGAACCCGGGACCCTTCGCTATCCTGCCGATGACGGGCAACCGTTCCTCTCTTGTCTGGACCGAACCGACAAAGCGGGCACAGGTAATCGTGGCGCTAGGCAAAGAAGACTTTCAGAGGGAAATGGCGAAGCGTTTTGGGGATTATCTCGGAAAATTGGAGGTGGTTGGCCCGCGCTGGAGTTATCCGCTCAACCTGCATCAGGCGGAAAAATATGTCGATGAACGCCTTGCGCTGATCGGAGATGCGGCCCACGGCATGCATCCGATTGCCGGGCAAGGCCTTAACCTTGGCCTGCGCGACGTGGCGGCGCTTGCCGAGGTGGTGATTGATGCGGCCCGGCTCGGTCAGGATATTGGCGGCGCCATGACGCTCGATGATTATCAGCGGTGGCGCCGGTTTGATAGTGTGACCCTGCTGGCAATTACCGATGGTCTAAACCGTCTGTTCACGAATGACATTGGTCCTGTCCGACTTGCCCGTGACCTTGGCCTTGCAGCAGTAAACCGTATGCCACATCTCAAGGGCTTCTTCATGGAACACGCGCGCGGCACAGTTGGCAAGATGCCAAGGCTACTTCGCGGTGAGGCGCTTTGAGAGGCTACGGATCGCGGCTCAGTCCGGCTCGGGCGAGGTTGTCCAAATAAGTCTCCCAAACATTTTCCTGATTGAGGCCGAGCTCATAGAGGTAGGCCCAGGAGAACAGCCCAGTGTCATGGAGGTCATCAAACGTAATGCGGATGGCGTAATTTCCTACCGGCTCCAGTCCCATAATCCCTACATGCCGCCGACCGGAAACAGTTTGCTTCTGGCTCGCGCCATGGCCCTGGACTTCAGCCGAGGGGCTTTCAACCCGCAAAAGCTCGGCCGGAAACCGAAAGGAATGCCCGTCTTCGAAAGATACTAGCAGCGCTTTTTCGGATTTTTTTAAGCGCACTTCCTGCGGCTTCGGGCGGCCGGCCTGGTCATAGATTTCACCGCTCATTATCCTTTTATCTCGTCTATTTCCCGGGCTTCGTCCATTAACATGATCGGTATGCCATTGCGGATCGGATAGGCAAGTCCGGCGGCCTTGCTGACCAGCTCGTTATTCTCACGATCAAAAATCAGGGATCCCTTGGTGAGTGGACAGACGAGGATTTCAAGCAGTTTCGGGTCCACGGCAAGGTTCTTGTTTTCGCTCATTACTTGGTCTTCCATTCTTTCTTATTGGATGGTGCGGTGGGCTTCGACCTGTTGAATCATCATCTGCAACAGACTGATCAGCAGATGCGATCTGGTTGCGATGTCAGTGGCTTCCAGAAGGGCCTGTTTTTCCGCAGGCGAAAAAGGACAAATCATTGAAAGAGAATTCACAAGGCTGTCATCTTCGAGATGATCCAGGGTCTGCCAGTCGCTTGCACCGTCCTCAAATTCCAGAAAATGATGCAGCGCCTCATGTAGTGCATCACGGTCAACGCAATTCCTGTGAACCGGCTCCAGGTCATGCTTGAACTTCCGGTAATTGGCGGTAACCTGTCGATACGGCGTTGCGATATCGAGTTCCTTCACAATTTCGAACCGGCACATACCTTCCAGCGTGATACGCAGCATGCCGTTGGGCAACTCTCCATACTCGCAAATTTTGCCAACACAGCCGACATTATATATTTCCGGCGTTATCAGATCGGATTCCGGATCCCGGGGCTGGACCATTCCAATAAGACGATGCGTCGCCATGGCGTCCTGCACCATGGCAAGATAACGCGGTTCGAATATATTGAGCGGCAGGTGGCCGTTTGTCAGCAGGAGAGCGCCGGTCAGCGGGAAGATCGGTAATACAGGCGGGAGTTCTTCCAATCCCGTATTTGCCCCGGTGTCCGTCATGCGAAGAGGATCGTGGACAATTGCCGCCGCAGCGTTTTTGTAAGCGGGTTTGTCGGTCCCATCATATCCAGAAGTTTTAATAGCTCCTGACGTCCTGCCGCTTCATTCCAGTCGCGATCGCGGCGGATAATCTCGATCAGCTCGTTTCCGCCGGCTTCATAATCACCATTCCCGACCAGTGCCTTTGAAAGTTCAAGCCGGGCATCCAGATCGTCGGGGTTTTGTTCGACCTTGGCACGCAGCGGCTCAAGTTCCGAGGCATCTGTTGCGTTTTCCGCAATCGAGATGGCGGCAAGAGCCGCTGTCACGGCGGGTGATTTCTGAGGACTGTCGGGAATCGTCTCCATCAGGCTTTTGGCCGCATCCAATTCGCCCAGCTTCACATAAAGCCGGGCCAGCTGCGCTTTGGCATCAACATGTTCAGGCTCTATTTCAAGAATTTTGGCAAAGGCAGCCAGGGCAACTTCCGTATCGCCGGAGTCCAGTGCCTCGATGCCGGATTCATAGGCTTCTTCCACAGGGGATGGGCCAATGGGTCCCGCGTGGCGCTCGACAAATTCCTTTATCTTGCTCTCGGGCAGGGCGCCCATGAAGCCATCAACCGGTTGTCCGTTCTTGAATGCAAAGACTGCCGGAATGGACTGTACTTGCAGGCTCTGAGCTATCTGTGGGTGCTGATCAATGTCAATCTTGATAAGTTTTACCGTACCCTTGGCATCCTTAACGACCTTCTCGATCATGGGGCCAAGTTGTTTGCAGGGGCCGCACCACGGCGCCCATAAATCTACCAGAACAAGGGTTTCCTTGCTGGCCTCGACCACGTCCTGCATGAATGTCTCGGTGGAGCCATCCTTGATCCAATCATCGCCTGAGCCGGCGCCGTCACTAATCAGAGTTTCCATAAGTCCAGTTTACCAGTGTCTGTTCATTGTCAATGTAGCGTACCGCCGGAGCCGACAGCCGCCCGAACTTTGAAATAGCACCTAAACCCGTCTTTGTTAAGTGGGCCTGTTGGTGATTTAGGCCAGTACCGTAAACAATCAAGGCACCGCCGAAATTCTCAGCTGCGTTCAGGAAGATCAAGAATTTGCGGCCTGTGCCCGCAATCGGCGATGAACGTTTCCAGATCATGCGGCAAAATCTGCGTCGTCATTGTATTACAGAGCGGGTGATAGTTGAGCAACTCGAGTGCCATCATCCGCTTCTCAAGAACGACAGATACGTTTTTCTCCGTATCGTTTATGAGGGAAAAGGGTGTCACGGAGCCAGGCTCGACTCCCAGCACTTCGAACAACAGATCCGGCTTGCCAAAACTCAGGTTTTTCGCGCCGACAAGACTCCTGAACGCCTTGAGGTCCACGGCCGTTTCTTGAAGGCAGACGACGAGATAAAGGTCGCCATTCTTGTCTTTCAGGAACAGGTTCTTGCAATGTCCGCCGGGAAGGTGGTCGGTATGCTCTTGCGCCTCGTCGACCGTGAAAACCGGCGCATGATGATGGGTCTCGTGCGCGATTCCCAATGCATCAAGTTTGGCGAACAGTTCCTCGGGTGTTGCTGGCATGCTCGGTCCTTTCGTCTGCCGGATTGACGGGGAAATTAACGGCTCTATCCATTGAGGGAAATAAAGAATTGGCAAAAGCCGCATTTTTTCAGAAAACGCGCTTGCATTCAGGGGCTATTTACGTATTATCCCGCCTCGCAACGAATGTTGCACGCTCGAGCGGGCGTAGCTCAGGGGTAGAGCATAACCTTGCCAAGGTTAGGGTCGTGAGTTCGAATCTCATCGCCCGCTCCATTACTTCAAAAGGCCCTGCCGGAAACGGCGGGGCTTTTTTGTGGCCTATTCGCTTTTCCTATAAGAATCCCTGCAGTGTCTGTACACACCGCAGTGCACATCTGCTTGGTAAGGTGCTCACAGCAAGCTGCGGCATGCAATAGCTCCGCCCCTGAGCTATGTCCGCCCCGGCGGACCGGTGCCACTGCTGATCCGCGTCAGCAACCGATATTAATCAATCGGGGGAGTAAATATGATGTCGGTTGATCCGGCTCCATTTGCCATAACGAAGACATAGCCGTCCACATTCGCATCGATGTCATTTTCATCTTTATTGTCATCGTCATAGATCACCAGCACATCCGTCTGACCGGGTTTAACCGATACGCTGTCTTCAGGAGACTTTGCATTGTCTTGTCCGTTGGGTGCCCATTGGGCGACATCGGTATCACCTTGCCGCAGCACAACTGATTTCACTTTTTCTTTTGCAGATCCATCAAGTATGAGTTCAAGCGAGATAGTCATTATATCCTCCATTCCGAATTCCGTTTTTTGGAAGACGCTGCTGCACAGCTCTCGTGAACATTGTTTTTATCGAATATTACGCCTCTCAAGCGGAAAAGGTCATTAACCGCACCCGTTCGCCGTTGCCATGCGTACTGATCCGTCCTTCAAATAGTTAGTTGGCATTTAACGGATTAGGGGCAATCGGCTTTTCTCTCAACAGGTTCGATGGCTTCGAGTCCGCGAAAACAAAATAATCACCGATAAAAAATACAAACGTCATTTAAATAATATAACGAATGGAGATTAAAATGATACCTTACCTAAAATTTCAAAATAATAATTATGTATTCGGAATTAAGACTGCAGAAATACTTAATTTAAAAAGACAAAAAGTGAATACTTCCAATCAGCAGAACATCGATATTAAACTTTTTGATAAACAGCATAAAACCAAATGTCAAAAACAGCTGAATAAATTCAACAACACATGCAGAAAGTATTTTCTGCCGGAGGCTGTCAGTTACGCAACACAAATGTATTTCTTGGTACAGGAACCTAAATGTAAAAAATTCCATAAACAGCTTAAAATGGCGGGCCGAGATCAAATCATCCAAAAAATTATCAAGGAAGTATCCGTTGTTGATCTAAGGGACGGGCTAACAGAATTTTTTGCAAATACCAGCTTTACAATCCCGACTGCCGATCTTGAACATGTTCTTCGTTCTCAAATACAAGGGCTGATTAAATCCTATCACTTTGACACCCGAGACGAAAACAAATTGTTTGCCATCGATCCGGATATAGACATCCGAATGAACCCTACTCTCCAGGAAAAGTATTCATATGCGGACCCTAAAAAGAAAGGATGGGCTCTGGAGTCCGAAATTAACTTCCGCGAAAATATTATCCTAAGTTTCATAAAGGTAAACAATCTACAAAGCTTGAATGACAAAAATATCCTGCCAAAATTATACAGCTATCTGGTAAATCTGACAGCTAAACAAACAGATATCCTGCCAGTCAAACAGTGCAAGCATCTGGCCGACTTCGAAGTTCTGTTTAATTATTTCCATACCTGCATGGAAAACCTGCCTTTCAGTGTTCTTAACAACACGAGCGTTTATCTATCTATCAGAGCCTTTGTTGTTATGTTGGATCAAGGCGTTGGTCAGGCGCCCGAGATAATGCGGAGGTTCGTGAACAACGCCCTGCTTCTTTACAGGAGGCGGTCTCTCGCCGCACTCGACATAGCTGCCTACGCCATGAAAAAAAATCTCTATTTCGGAAACCTGTCCACACTTACGATACAGGCCTTTAAACAAAAAAAGAAGTTTTCAACTACACGCGCAAACAAGATCATGGAGGGCGCCTATAATGTGGCCATTAATAGTGATTTCGATAATGCTGCCAAAGAATACGAACAAGCAAGTTCCCTCGTTGATGATGACATAAGCGACGAAGACGAAATTAAAAATAACAATGAAAATAACAATAATAAAGTATTAAATAAAAATGAAGAAAATAAAGAAAAAAATGAAAACGTGGATAGTAATGTAAGAAAAATCAGCAGAAAAGAATATAATTCATTCCGGGTTATGGCGGCAACAAAAATTAAGAACAAAATTGCCGAAAATAAAAAAGTAAAAAATTACAATAAACCCAATAAAAAGAAAGATATTGTTTTAGAGAAATCCATTGTCTCCTTTTGCAATTTTGCTGAAAATAAAGCTGATGCACTAATATCTAGATGCAAGCAATGCGGAAACACTTATCAGCTGGAAAGCAATGACTCCAATACATTATCAGAGCTTACAAACGAAATTAAAAAATTCAAAAACACACTGAATGACGTCACCGCAGATAACATTCATCAGATTAACGACGCGTTCGACAAACTGACGGTTAACGTCAGGAAAACCTGCAATCAACTCGGAAAAAAATACAAGGAAATTGCCAAACAGATTCAACTACAACAAAACCAGAACAAGCTGGCCAAGAATTTTTTCAAGGCGGTCCTGAAAAAAATGGCGACTGAGCCGTTCCAGGAAGCTCGTAACGAAGGCGGTCGGGTTACTGCTCCAAAAGAAGTTCCTGACCTGTGGGAAAGGTGCATCGATTATTTCGATAATAAGTCATTTACCTACAATAAGACTCTGGATTTCCTAGATTGCCAGCGGACTTTAGCGAGTGACGAAACGCTAGGCTATTACGTAACCGAGCACAGCAACACCCCTAACGCGTCCTTCTGCATTTCTGTTCATCGTTATAAGAAAAACCCCAACGTGAATAAAAGTTCGAATAACGTGAATGAAGATAACGACGATGAGAAGATAGATGCAAACGACAATAATCAACCCCAGCAGGTGACTGAATCATTTGATGATATCGATGAAAATATCAATTTCACCCCCATGAATCAACTTGATCCACGTGAATGGCAGGACCTGGACAAGTTAATGGGGAATTCATTTACGGTCCTTCACGTGATGAATTCGTAGGCGTCTTATTACAAGACAGACTGTATTAGATCTAAAGGAAGTGAGTTCGAATTTCATCGCTCGCTCCAATACTTCAAAGGGCCCTGCCATTTCCGGCAGGGCCCTGTTGCTTTATCTGCGGGTTGCGAAAAGTCGAAAAACCCCGCTTGCGTTAAAAACGATCCTGTCGCCGACCCAGGCTTCGGCCTCGACAAAGGCGAAGCCGTCGCTCGTTCCGCTCTGTCGCGCGGTTCCTTCAAGCCAGTCACCGATATCCGCCGAAGCACTGAAATTGCAATTCAGGCTGACTGTTGCAGAAGGTATCTGATTCGCCCGTCGGACAGCGGTCGCCATCAGACCGTCCGCGAAGGTAGTTATCATGCCGCCATGCAGCCGTCCGCGTGAATTGCAGTGGCGTTCTGTAATGAAGAGGCCGTGCCAAAAACGGTCCCCATCCACCTTGTGATAGAACGGGCCATTGTGAGTGGAGAAAGGCCCACGTGTCAGGCTTTCCTTGAAGCCCGGTGGCGGTTCTCTATGTGATGGGATGTCGCTCATGCTGGCGGCCTTTGTTTCAAATATTTTTGTGCATTGACTTTCGTTATTAGACTTTCTATTAATCTTATAACGAAAGTTACTATAACAGACAAGAATACCTAACGGGGAAGGAAAAAGAATGAGCGACTATAAGAAACTGATCTTCGACCGACAGGATGCTGTCACGACAATTACCCTCAACAGGCCCGAAGTGCATAATGCGCTGGACCGGGAGCTTTCCGCCGAGTTGAAGGACGCCATTCTGGCCGTTCGCGCTGATCGGGAATGCCGGGTCATGGTCCTGCGCGGTGCGGGAAATACTTTCTGCGCTGGTGATGACATCAAGGAATTCAACGAATGGCGGGGTGATGAAAGTTACTGGCAGGTAAGACTCTATCAGGAAACGGTGCAGCTGATTGAGGACCTGACTCCTGTCACGATTGCCGCCGTTGACGGCGTTTGCACGGGCGGCGGGCTTGAGCTGACACTTGTCTGTGATTTTGTGGTGGCGACTGACCGTTCACGCTGGGGGATGCCGGAAATTGACTGGGATATTACGCCTGGCTGGGGTGGTCTATCGCGCATTCCGAAATTTGCTGGGCGGCGCAAGGCAAAAGAATGGAATCTGATCGGCATGATGTTCTCGGCAGAAAAGGCGGAACGCTATGATCTGGTCAATCGCGTTGTCGCCCCGGAGGAGCTGGATGATCAGGTTGCCCAACTGACACATATCATGTTGCAGAAGCATCCGATGACGGTCCGGCGGACCAAGTTCGCCTTGAACAAAAGCGCGGACTTACCGGTGCAGGGCGCATTGGCATTTGAAGTTCCCATCATGCCATATGCACGCGGGTCTTCTGGCCTGAAAGATTTTAAAGATGCGGATTCCCGCAAGAAGCGGCGGGAGCTTTCAAAGGATTTCTGGTCGGATTAAAATTGCTATCCACCGGTCGGGTTCGGCCGGTGGACTGCTTTGGGGTGACTGAATGTTCCATTTGCCTGAGGTGCTGGACTGCGTTGCAGCGGCAATACCGGATCGTGAAGCGATCGTTTGTCGCAGCAAGCGCTGGACTTTTGCGAATTTCCAGGAAAGGTCGAGCCGACTCGCCAATGCCCTGCTCGCACTCGGGCTTGGCTGCCATCAGGAACGTCCGCAGTTGGAGAATTGGCAATCCGGGCAGGACCGGCTCGCTATCTATCTCTACAATGGCAATGAGTATCTGGAATCGATGTTCGGCGCCTTCAAGGCGCGCCTCGCTCCGTTCAATGTGAACTATCGGTATGTCGAGGAGGAGCTTATCTATCTTCTCAACAATTCCGAAGCACGGGTAATTGTCTATCAGCGGAGCTTCGGCGAGAAGCTGGCCGCAATCCGGGATCAGCTTCCGGCCCTTCAGCATTACATTGAAGTCGATGACGGCGGCCCTCGTTTTATTGAGGACGCCGTTGACTATGAAGACTTGCTGCGGGAGGCGGAAGCTAAAACGCCGACATTGCACTGCAGCCCGGACGATCTTTATATTCTTTATACCGGCGGCACCACCGGAAAGCCGAAGGGCGTGCTCTGGCGGCAGGGGGATATAATGATTTCCGTTCTGGGCGGGCGGCGATTGTCCGACAAGGGTATCATTGACAGCCTTGAGGAAATCGCCGCCACCGCCCTGAAAGGAACCATGCCGGTGATGCCTGCCCCTCCCTTCATGCATGCAGCAGGACAATGGAACGCCATAATGGGATTGTTTGCCGGCAACACTGTCGTCATCCAAGATCGGGTGGATCAGCTCGATCCAGCCGATGTTCTCGATACAATCGACCGGGAAAAAGTCGTGATGATCTCGATTGTTGGAGATGCCTTTGCGCTTCCTCTTATCAAGGAGATGAAGAAGGGCAAGTATACTCTCGCGTCGTTGCGCTTCTTTTTGAACAGTGGTGCCCATCTATCCGTCAAAACCAAACATGAGTTGGTTCGACTTCTCCCGAAAACCCGCATTCTTGATTTTCTGGGATCCTCCGAAGGAGGTAATCAGGGTCAGCATGTTGATGATGTAGAGGGAAATGCGCCTGGAACGTTCTGCCTCTCTCCTGGCAATGCGGTTCTGAATGACACAAAAACGGGGCTGCTGGAGCCGGGACATGTGGGCGTTGGATGGTGGGCGCGGCAAGGCTATGTGCCGATCGGCTATCTTAATGACGAGGTGGCAACGAAAAAGACCTTTGTTGAACTGGCGGGTGAGCGATACGCGATTGCCGGTGATCGTGCCCAGCTCCTGGCCGGAGATATTGTCCGCCTGCTTGGGCGCGACTCTTTGGTTATCAACAGTGGTGGTGAAAAGGTTTTTGTCGAGGAGGTGGAAGAAGCTCTGAAGAAGCATGCGGCCGTCACCGATGCTCTGGTTGTGGGTCGCGAGAGCACGCGTTGGGGACATGAAGTCGTTGCCGTTATTGCCTGTCACGATGGGCAGAATCCAGGCATTGAGGAGCTTAAGGCAGAATGCGCCCGGCATATTGCTCGTTACAAACTGCCAAAGGCGGTTTTCCTTGTTCCGGAAATACCACGTCATGCCAATGGAAAACCCGATTATAAATGGGCGGAAAATTACGTCCGCTCTCAATCCGTCCGGGAGGATGGCTGATAGGCTATCTGATCGAGGTCAACTTTCGTATTACAGGTGCTGCAGAAAAGTATCGCCGAAAACACACGCCCGCATCTCTTATGGGTCAGGATAAGGGGCGGGCCCTTATCATCGGCAAGCCATTTATCGCCCCAGGCAATGATCGTAAGCGGAATTGCATATAGCGCCATGCCCTTCTCGGTCATTCGATACTCCGAGAGATGCAGCTGGTCGGGAACGGGACGGGTTTTTAATATCCCTGCCGCAACAAATCGTTTAAGGCGCGCCGCCAGAATATTGCTCGCGATGGACAGGCGGCGTTGAAACGCATCAAACCGCCGGACACCATAAAAACATTCCCGTATGATCAGAAAACTCCAGGGGTCTCCAATTGTCGCCATGGTCCGCGCGATGGAGCAGGAGCGTTGTCGTTCCAGCAGGCTTTGCTCGACATATCTCATCTTGGCGAACTTTTCTCGCCCCTTGCTTCGGGTCCGGATCCGGCTTTCAAAATGAACTTCGCGGGGATCGACCGGAAGATGGCATTCAGAGCAGACCACCGCACTTTTAAGCGGCTCGCCACAATTCAAATGGATAAGGCATTCCCCTGCCGTCTCTTCAATGGTCCAGTCCTGCCCCCAGTTCATGGCGGCAACCAGCGCGGGTAGCAGATCACGTCCCTGCTCCGTCAGGAAATAACCCTTGCGCCGCCCTCCCTTGCTGAGAGGACGCTGTTCCATGACGCCATGGCGCACTAGACGCTTGAGCACACGTTTAAGCGACTCGCGGGCTATTCCAAGGTTCGACTGAAAGCTGTCAAACTGGACCACATTTTCCAAGAGTGCCTCTCGCAGCACCAGAAACGTCCAGGCTCCGCCGAGAATCTCGAAAGAACGCTCGACCGAGCAACTGCTCTCGACCATTAACTCATTCTGTAACATCCTGTTCCTATAGCACTACCATGCTTTCAGTACGAGACTTTTTATGCTTGCGATATGAGACTTTTAAAGATATCCTCCATAATTAAAGAACAGCAAAGCGGAAACAAGAATAATGAAAGCGATTGTTGTCAATGATCTGAGCGGACTGGAAGGATTGAAGTTGCAGGACTTTCCAGAACCGACGGTCCGGCCCCGTGGTGTTGTTGTCGAGATTAAAACAGCGGCGCTCAACTTTCCCGATGTGTTGCAACCAAAAGGACTTTATCAGGATCAGCCGGATCTCCCCTTTGTTCTTGGCCTGGAATTCTCAGGCATCGTTAGGGAAGCGGGCGCGGATTGCCGCCGGCTCAAAGCAGGAGACCGGATTGTCGGCATGGGGCAGGGGGCGCTCGGGGAGTATGGCTCCGCGCGCGAGCAAATGTGCTTCAAGCTACCCGACAGCCTTTCCCACGATGTCGGTGCCGCAATCCCGCTTGCAGGCGGAACCGCGATGTATGGCCTGAGGTATTGTGGCCGTCTCGCCGCAGGGGAAACACTGGTTGTTCTCGGCGCAGCGGGAGGGACAGGCAACTACGCTGTACAGATTGGCAAGGCGCTCGGCGCGCGGGTCATCGCAGTTTGCTCGAGTTCTGAAAAAATACGCTCTGCTCTGGAGTCCGGAGCGGATGTCGCGATCAACTATCGCGAAGAAAATCTCGGCGAGAGGTTGAAAGAGCTTACGGACAACCGGGGTGTTGACGTTGTCTATGATCCGGTTGGAGGCGATCTTTTTGATATTTGCTCCAGGCGGATGGCGATTGGGGGGCGGCTGTTGATCGTTGGGTTTGCCTCCGGGCGTATTCCGGACCTCGGTGTCAATATGCCACTCATAAAATCATACTCGGTCGTTGGAACTAACTGGTCGCTGACCGCCTGGAACCGTCCCGACATTTCCATGCGAGTAATGGAGGAGTTATTTACATTGTGTGAGCAGGGGAAGGTGCGCCCTGCCATCGACAAAGTCTTCCCTCTCGCGCAGGCAAAAGCCGCTCTCTCTCGCCTTGAAAGCCAGCAGGCTATCGGAAAAACACTGGTTCATGTTGGCTAGTGTGTCAAAGCGCCGCGCGTCACCTTGTATCATGCCGTTTGCAGATTAATTGTAGTAGCATAAGTGACTGTTGTAATTTCGAACGGAGGGTATTGAAGATGACACATGTTCCCCATGAGCTCGCTGAAGAGTTTCCTGATTCCAAGGACCGGATTCATGAGCTGACCCAGAGCGACGCGCATTTTGCGAAGCTGAGTGAGGAATATCATTCGGTCAATCGTCAAATCCACCGGATCGAAACGAACGTCGCTCCGGCTGATGAAGGGTTTGAAAAACAATTGCGTCGTCAGCGTCTGTCACTCAAGGATCAGATCAGCACATATCTGTAACCGGTGCCGCCGGGTCTTGATTTTGTCCGGGGTTTCTTGTCTAACCGGGATGTTATGATCAGGATCAACAGCAATATTACACTGGATGACTCGGAAGTTACGGAGAGTTTTATTCGGGCATCTGGACCGGGCGGGCAGAATGTCAACAAAGTAGAGACGGCTGTCCAGTTACGGTTCGATGCGAAATCCAGTCCAAATCTTCCGCCCTACGTCTTTACAAAGTTAAGAGAACTTGCTGGGCAGCGTATGACGAAGGAGGGAGTGTTGGTCCTGAGCTCAAGTGAATACCGTTCGCAGGATCGAAATCGCAAAGCTGCGATAGAGCGACTTTGCGAGCTTATTAGAAAAGCTGCGGTTGTTCCGAAATACCGGCGACCGACAAAACCGACCTATGCTTCGAAATTACGCCGTCTTGAAAAGAAACAGCGCCGCGGCGGTTTGAAGAAAAGCCGTGGCAAAGTACACCTCGATTGAAAGTGGCTTTGCCTGGATTGTCTTATTTATATACGCGCTTTAAGTGCGCTTGATAACGACCTCAAGATACTCAGATGGTACAATTAGGGATCCATTTTCAGCAGTGTTGTATGATTCCATTAAGTACAGAATATCTTCGCTTGCGGATTTTTCCTGCTTATTGTCTAGTATACTAAAGACTTTCCGGATTGGCCCGTCTTGTGTTTTGAATATTTCCAGCCAATCCAGTGCGGACTTACAACGAAATATGTACGTCTTTTTCGTAATTTCAATTTCTCCTGCAATACTGCCAAAGCAATCTGTGATTCTTTCCCGAGTGCCCCAGAGGGCTGGGCATTTGACGTCAAATTGCGGTGGCGCATACAGACCTACAATTTTAAAAAGAATGTCGATAAAACTGTTGGACGACCAGCAGGCGAGGCCGATTTTTCCTCGACGATGACAGACGCGCGCTAATTCCTTTACTAATTTTTGCTGATTGGATGCGGAGTTTATGCCGAAGGCACAGACAACGGCATCAAAGTACTCGTCGTCGAAGGGTATATCTGCTGCATCGGTGGATTTGGAATCAAAGCTCATCTTTCTTGCCTTCAAAGGGATGTTGGTCTGACGAAAGACGCTATCGACGTCCTTTGCCGTTGTTAACTTGGCGAGATACCTTGCGACCGAACTAAAATTTTCATCCCCGATGGCTATATCCAATACTCTGTGACTCTTCCGAAGATTCATGCTCTTGGCTAACGATTTGTCTTTGAATTGCGGTGTCGAACCAATAGGCGAACGGGTTTTAAAGTCGCCCTTCATACCCTGTTTTTTCTCTATCGCTTCGAACGTGCGTATTGCACTTACCCCAATTGCATCGGTCATTTTTGTTCCTTTGTATGTTAAAATTTTATTAATATTTTAATTAAATTAATTTTATTTATATTAGAAATATGACGTCATATTTGCTTCAGTGCTTGAAGGTTATCTGTAGATTATCTGAAGAAATTCTGGATAATACACTACTAGAGAGAGATTATCTCCATAATGGAGCTAGGAGCTGTAGTGTTCTAAGTTTGACTAATTCATGAAATTAATAGCGATGATTTATCTATTTGAAGATTTCGAGTTTGATATAAGCCGCATGGAGTTGCGTCGAAGAGGGTCGGTTATTCCTATTGAGCCGCAGGTCTTTTCATTGCTTGAACTCTTGATTACACAGCATAACCGATTCGTCAGTAAGGATGAAATCAACGAAATCGTATGGGGAGGCAGATCCGTTTCCGACTCTGCCTAAAGTAGCAGAATAAAATCTGCACGGAAGGCGCTTAATGACAATGGTAAATCGCAGCGTTTGATCAAAACGGTTCATAATCGTGGTTTCAGATTTCTGGCGACGCCGACGGTTCAGGTTGTCGCACCAACATCTCCTGATCCAAATGTGGAGAATAATGAGAAGAATGTTGTGGGAAGGCCCGACCAAAATTACACCGTAGATATGAGGCGGCTGGATAGTGTGGATGACGGCAGAAAATTTTTTCGCGACAGGCCGACAATAGCAGTACTTCCATTTGAAAAGCTAGGTCATGATGTTAGGCTTGAAGTGCTTTCCAAGGCTGTCTCATATGAGTTGATATTAGAACTCTCCAGATTGAGATGGCTATACGTTATTGCCCGGGACTCTTCATTTCGTTTTGATCCGGCAAACTATGATTTCAACGAGGTCAGGCAATCACTTAACGCAGACTATGTCTTGACGGGCGCTATGGAAATATTGGGCAACAAGAGTGTTGTTGATCTTGAATTGTTTAGCACTCTAGACGGGCGGGTCATATGGATGGACCGTCGGCGGGGTACGTTGGACGATCTGATGACTCTGCGTGGTACTATTGCGGCCCAAGTGGTTTCAGCGCTCGAAGTATGGCTTCAGACAGAAGAGGTATCACGAACCGCATCGATGGCGACAGAACAGTTGGATGCTTGGTCTGCCTATCATCGAGGTCTGAATTATATGTATCGTTTTAATAAACAGGATAATGCGAGAGCAACGGCACTGTTTCAGCAGGCAATCAAAGCAGACGTAAGTTTTGCACGAGCCTACGCGGGCTTGTCCTTTACGCATTATCAGAATGCGTTTCTTAACTATGTGCCGGATTTATTGGTAGAACGCAAGAATGCACGTCAGGCAGCGGAAAAAGGCTTTGAAATCGATCCACTTGATCCGTTTGTAAATTTATCGATTGGGCGGGCCAGTCTGATGTGGGGAGATTTTGTAAATGCCCAAAGCTGGCTTGAACGGAGTAGATCACTATCGCCGAACTATGCGTTAGCAAAATTTAACATTGGCTTACTTAAACTGCTTTTTGGCGACAGCCACGCCTGCGAGGAAAATGTCAGATCTGCTCTATTGCTGAGCCCGCTTGATCCACTCAAATACGGCATGCTGTGTACGCTGGGCATAGCCTATTTAGTGCGAGGTGAATATAAAGAAGCAAGCCTTTATTGTACCCAGGGGGCCAGCGAACCGAATGCACATATACATATTCATGCGGTAGCAGCAGCGGCATGTCACTTAGCTGGAAATCAAAAGGCCGCTGCGAGGTGGGCTGCAAAGGTGAACAAGGTGAAGCCGGAAAACTACCGGCAACAGCTCTTTCAGAAATATCCTTTTTATGACAAGCCCATGTATAAAATTCTCCACGCCGCATTCGAGGACCTCTCAATCTGACGATGCTGAAGCATTAGTGTGAAAATGCTGCTATAACCGATATCTCCATCACTTCTTCAATACCTTTAGCTCCTGGCCGGTCGTCGAAGCGGACGCCCATTGTTCGCATCTCTGCAGCTAAGGGTGCGGTCTTGTTAGCAGGATTGAAAATTAGAGAGGCTTCCATGAGACGGTACTCGATAAAACGGGATATTTTCTGATTTCGACTATTTCATAGTTGGAGTAGGTTCCGACATCCGGTTTTTCAAGCTCATGAACAACGAATGTGCCTCAAAAAAATACTCCTACTTTAAATATCCTGCCTTAGCGCTCTTCTTGTTTTAAGGTGGGGGCGCCTCCGAAAAGATACAGTCCTTGCCATTTGATTTCGATATAGCTGAGCAGCGCATAAATAAACACTAGTACGGCGAACATTTCACCAGATTCCTCTATGGTGGAAATCAGATAGTATTTGTAATCCGCCGCTGCCCACCAGTCTATACCCTGATACCATGATGCGCCAATATACATGCTCCCTAAAATTTCGAAGCCGATGGCGCCACCGACATAAAGGAAGGCAGAAAGAAAAAATAATAATAATATTTTCTTTGGGAGTGAAAAAATAAACTTCCAATAAACTATCGCAAGAAAAACAACCAGAGAGCCATAGACAGTTGGCCAAACATAATTGTCAAAGCTGGACCGTTCATATGCGCGCCAGAAAATTACGACAATATATTCATGAATCGACGCGGTCTCGTCAATTGCGAGAAAAAGGAAAATCAGGGCAAGTACTAGCCAGTACATATAACTACCCGTTCCATCCGTTTTGTGAAAGCTTACAATCATAAACAAAAGGAGGGAGGAAAACAAAAGAATGGTCGATGAAAAGAAAGTTGGGATGTTTTCCTCGTCATCAAGAATGAGTTTATCAAAAGCTGTTTTGAAATGAAGATCAAAACCGAACTTCATGGCAATGACTGCCAAGTTGGCAAAAATCAGGCACAACGCAATCGAAACAAGAAAAAACATTATTTTTGTTATATCGTAGCGTATGTACATTTGCACCTCGACAGCAAAATATGACAGTTGAAAAAATTGTTGGATTTTTCCCGCAGAGCATATAACTCAATGATTAAAATATAGCAAATGTATTGATTTTACTTTTAATGAGTCACGAATTACCAAAAACAGATTATCGGGTTTTGTGATGACTATGACGCAGCTTTGACGAGCTATCCAAACTCAATAGCATTGTATTCCGGAGCGCCGGACTTGAGATGGGCCGATTGTTTTTGCCGTCGGTGCCGATTGGCGCACAAATATCCCTATCGCGGCAGAAAAGATAGCGAGAGAAAGTAAATGCCTAAAAAATAGACAAAAATACATCGCTTCAACAGAGTCCTTATATAATTGCATAAAAAATAGTCATATATTCTGAAGTGATCGTACCATTGTTTACATAACACGCCTCTTTATTTTGCTTTCTGTCAATAAAATATAGCATTATCAGTATGTTACGCTAAAGTGAGAGCTTCACTCCTGCATTTGGCATGACCTTTGCTTTTCCACAATGCACTACAAAAACAATGTGCTATGGAGGCATCATCAAATGTTAGGACTACGCAAAGTCGCAGGTGTGATTACCGGCGCGGCCATGTTGGCGACAAGCGCTCTCGGCCTGGGGACGGCCCAGGCTGCGGATGACGTGATCAAGGTAGGGGTTTTGCATTCCCTGTCCGGCACGATGGCAATTTCGGAAACGACATTGAAGGACGCAGTCCTCATGATGGTTGACGATCTCAATAAAAATGGCGGCCTTTTGGGCAAAAAGGTTGAGGCGGTTGTTGTTGATCCCGCGTCAAACTGGCCTCTGTTCGCGGAAAAAGCGCGCGAGTTGATTGAGGTTGAAGATGTGGATGTGGTTTTTGGCTGCTGGACATCCGTTTCGCGTAAATCTGTTCTTCCGGTATTCGAAGAGCTGAACAGCATGCTTTTTTACCCGGTACAGTATGAAGGTGAAGAAAGTTCACGCAATGTGTTTTACACCGGAGCCGCACCGAACCAGCAGGCGATCCCGGCAGTTGAATATTTGATGAGTGAAGAAGGCGGTAGTGTTGAGCGCTGGGTTCTCGCCGGTACAGACTATGTATATCCACGTACGACAAACAAAATCCTTGAATCTTTCCTTAAAGCCAAAGGTGTTGCTGAAGAAGACATCATGATCAGCTACACGCCTTTCGGTCATTCCGACTGGCAGACAATTGTTTCTGACATCAAGAAGTTCGGCTCTGAAGGCAAGAAAACCGCCGTGGTTTCCACCATTAACGGTGACGCCAACGTACCTTTCTACAAGGAACTGGGTAACCAGGGGATCGACGCTGCGGACATTCCTGTCGTCGCCTTCTCCGTTGGTGAAGAAGAGCTAGCTGGTCTCGACACTGCACCGCTGGTTGGCCATCTCGCTGCTTGGAACTACTTCATGAGTGTTGAAAGCGAAGAGAACGACGCCTTCATTAAGAAATGGAAAGCCTTCATCGGTGACGATAAGCGCGTAACCAATGATCCGATGGAAGCAACCTACATCGGGTTCAAAATGTGGACTCAGGCCGTTGAACAGGCCGGCACAACAGACGTTGATGCAGTGCGTCAGGCAATGTATGGCCAGAAAGTTAAAAACCTGACTGGCGGTACGGCGGTCATGAACACAAACCATCACCTGTCCAAGCCGGTACTCATTGGCGAAATCCAGGACAATGGCCAGATTGAAACAGTCTGGCGGACGGAAGACGTTGTCGTTGGTGATGCATGGAGTGACTACATTCCGGAAAGTGCGAAGCTCGTTGCAGACTGGACCTATCCATATGTCTGCGGTGGCTGCGAAAAGCCAATGTACTGATTGACAAACTTTGAAGGGTCGGAGTTCGTTCGACCCTTCTCCCTCCCATAATCAATGCGAGAATCCGGAAACCCCCATGCGGATTATTCTGAAAATTATTATTGCGGCCATGCTCTTCTCGGTGGCAATCCAGGCGCCGGCCCGGGCCGACCTGGAAGAAGCGGCGGGCGGCCTCCTCTCAAAAAGCTATGGCGATAAAATCCAGGCGACTGAGGCTATTGCGGCAACCGGAGATGCCCGCGCAATTCTTTTGCTGGAGACTCTGCTGGCCGGGGATCTTTATGCAGTAAAGGATACTGACCGCCTCGTATACCGTAAACCCGCTAATGGCGGAGATCAGGTCACGGATATTCTGACCGACGAGGATTTAGGCGATCTGAAAAGCGGCGACCTGACTAAAATTCGTATTAACAACCGGATGCGCGGCCTGATCAAAGATCTTCTTGGTCGGCTTACGCTTCTGAATGAAGATCCTCTTCTCCGGCTGAAGGCAGCTGACGCTGTCTTCAAGAGCCGCCCCGTAGAAATGATAGTTCCCATGGGCGATGCTCTCGCAGCTGAAACGGACACTGCAGTAGCCGCAGCAATGCGCCGGGCACTGGCGGCACTAAACTTCGTACATGGGGATACTCCTGAAGTGCAAGGGGAAGCACTTCTGATACTACAAGAAGAGTCTGTCCCTGAAGTCAGGTCCCTGTTAAGCGCTGAGGCGAACAGGCTTGCGGCCATCCAGAATCCATCACCAGAAAATCAGGCCCTCGCGAAAGCGATTGATCAAGCGCTTGCCAAAGTCGAAGAAAAGCTCGCGATGCTTGGTGTTGTCGAAAATATTTTTCAGGGCATTTCGCTGGGCTCTGTTCTGCTTCTCGCCGCTATTGGTCTCGCCATCACTTTCGGGGTGATGGGGGTAATCAACATGGCGCATGGCGAAATGGTGATGATCGGCGCCTATACGACATACGTTGTTCAGGAGCTGTGTCGGACATTCGCACCTGAGCTTCTTACCTTCTCCCTCATCGCCGCGATCCCGGCTGCATTCATCGTGGCAGGTCTTTGCGGTGTTGCCATCGAACGGAGTATCATTCGGTTCCTGTATGGCCGCCCACTCGAGACCCTGCTCGCGACATGGGGCCTGAGTCTGGTGCTGCAGCAATTCGTTCGCACGATCTTTGGTCCCACAAACAAGGAAGTGTCCTCTCCTGACTGGTTGAGCGGAACATGGGAGATCACCGGCGGACTGGCGCTGACCTATAATCGTATCGCTATTATCTTCTTTGCGGCGGCGGTTCTGGTAATGCTGATGCTGGTTCTGCGGAAGACTTCTTTCGGCCTGCAGATGCGCGCCGTGACCCAGAACCGTAAGATGGGCGCTTCGATGGGCATCCGCACTGGTTGGGTCGACGCTATGACGTTTGGGCTTGGTTCCGGCGTTGCGGGCATGGCCGGCGTCGCCTTGAGCCAGATTGATAACGTTAGCCCCAATCTAGGACAGGCATATATTATTGACAGCTTCATGGTCGTTGTTTTCGGGGGCGTTGGTAATCTATGGGGCACACTGGTTGGCGCCCTCAGTCTTGGTATCACAAACAAATTCCTTGAACCATATACCGGTGCGGTTCTCGCCAAGATACTGGTTCTCGTTTTCATCATCCTGTTTATCCAGAAGCGACCCAGAGGGCTATTCGCCCTTAAAGGCCGCGCTGTGGAGAATTAAGCCATGGATGCGATAAACAAAGCACAAAAAGGCCCGTTCGTTTCCCTCATGACGGGTCTTCCGGGCGGCGGCAAGACGTTTTTGGGGATTCTTCTTGTTGCCGCCCTCCTTGTTCCTCTCAGCAATATGTTCCTACCGCCGAGCTCGCCTTTCCACGTGCCGACCTACCTGGTTAGCCTGATGGGCAAGTATATCTGCTTCGCGCTTCTGGCTCTCAGCGTGGACCTTATCTGGGGGTTTGCAGGTATCCTTAGCCTTGGTCACGGTGCTTTTTTTGCGCTAGGTGGTTATTCCATGGGGATGTACCTGATGCGCCAGATCGGAGATCGCGGTGTCTATGGCAATCCAATTCTGCCGGATTTCATGGTGTTCCTGAATTGGACTGAACTGCCGTGGTATTGGTACGGGTTCGACATGTTCCCTTTTGCGATGCTGATGGTAATCCTCGTGCCGGGCTTCCTCGCCTTTGTCTTTGGCTGGTTTGCATTCCGTTCGCGGGTGACCGGGGTGTATCTTTCGATCATCACCCAGGCCATGACCTACGCACTGCTTCTCGCTTTCTTCCGCAATGATATGGGGTTTGGCGGGAACAACGGCCTGACGGACTTCAAAGATATCCTGGGCTTTGATTTGCAGGCGACCGGAACAAGGCTTGGCCTTTTTGTCGCCTCCCTGATTGCGTTGGCGTTTGGATATCTGGTGTGCTGCTTTATCACTCAGTCGAAACTTGGCCGGGTGCTTATCGCCATTCGCGACGCCGAGAGTCGGACCCGCTTTTCAGGCTATCGGGTGGAATATTACAAACTTTTCGTCTTTGTCGTTTCCGCCATTCTCGCGGGCATAGCGGGGGCGCTCTATGTGCCGCAAGTCGGCATTATCAATCCGTCCGAATTTTCCCCTGCCAACTCGATCGAGATCGTAATCTGGGTTGCTGTTGGCGGACGTGGGACTTTGTGGGGGGCCGTTCTCGGGGCCTTTCTCATCAACTGGGGCAAGAGTTATTTTACCGGCAGCTTTCCGGATGCCTGGCTTTACTTCCTGGGCGGTCTGTTCATCTTCTCAACGCTTTTCCTGCCAAAAGGCATCGTCGGGACGGCGGGTATCTGGATAGACAAGCTAAAGCAATTACGGCAGGGCAAGCCTGATATGAACACGCCGGTTTCAGTGAAAGAAGAACAATGACAGCGCATCCCAAAGAGTCAAAAGATAAGGACTTAACGTCGATCCTTTATCTCGACGGCGTCAGTGTCAGCTTCGACGGCTTCAAGGCTTTGAACAATCTCAGCTTCGTTGTTGAGCCCGGCGAAATGCGTGCGATTATTGGCCCAAACGGTGCCGGTAAGACGACGATGATGGATGTGATCACGGGCAAGACGAAACCGGATACCGGCGAAGTCTTTTTCAAGAACGGCATTGACCTTACAAAGTATGACGAGGCCTTTATAGCGAACCTAGGAATAGGCCGCAAATTCCAAAAACCGACGGTGTTCGAAAGTCAGACTGTTTTCCACAATCTTGAGCTTTCATTAAAAGGCGATAAAAGCGTCATGACAACGCTGTTCGCGGCGCTGAATGATGAAGAAGTCTCGCGGATAATGGAAGTGCTGCGCATTATTCGGCTTACGGAGAAGGCAGGCGATCTTGCCGGTAGTCTTTCTCATGGTCAGAAGCAGTGGCTGGAAATCGGCATGTTGCTGATGCAGGACCCGGATTTGCTGCTGGTTGATGAGCCGGTTGCGGGCATGACTGACGCGGAGACGGAGCAGACAGCCATATTGCTGCGTGAAATCTCTGCGACGCACTCTGTGGTCGTTGTGGAACACGACATGGAGTTTGTTCGGGCGCTCAATTCGAAGGTAACAGTGCTGCATGAAGGGTCCGTACTTGCCGAAGGCAGTCTGGATACCGTGCAAAACAACCAACGTGTCGTTGAAGTCTACCTGGGGCGCTGATCATGCTGACTGTAGAAAATGTCGATCTTTTTTATGGCGCGAGCCAGGCTTTGCGGCATGTTTCTCTGGAAGTGGAGAAAGGCGAAGTTACCTCGCTGCTGGGCAGGAATGGCGTTGGAAAAACCAGCACGCTCCGGGCGATCGTCGGCCAGCATCCTGTCTCCGGCGGCAAAATCATATGGGACGGCAAGGATATAACGACTATGAGTGCGCATCAGCGTGCCCGCGAGGGGATTGCTGTCATTCCGCAGGGCCGTGAGATTTTCCCGCTTCTGACGGTCCAGGAAAACCTCAAGACTGGCTTTGCCGCACTGCCGCGCAAAGACAGATATATCCCGTCGGAAATCTTTGATCTGTTTCCCATTCTGAAAGATATGCTAAGAAGGAGAGGGGGCGACTTGTCGGGTGGGCAACAACAGCAATTGGCGATTGGTCGGGCGCTGGTGATGAGGCCGAAGCTTCTTGTTCTTGATGAACCGACGGAGGGGATCCAGCCGTCTATCATCAAGGATATTGGGAAAGTCATAGAACTGCTGCGCGAGCGGGGAGATATGGCGATTCTGCTGGTTGAGCAATATTTTGAATTTGCGCGCGATCTGGCTGATCGTTTCGCCGTCATGGATCGCGGTGAAGTGGTCTTGGCCGGGGCGAAGAAGGACATGCTGGAAAGTGACGTTCGAAAATACCTTACTGTTTGATCGGAATAAGGGGGCATCTGCGTCACCTGCGAGAACAGCGTCGGCAGCTCTCGCCCGGTCGAACGGTAAAGTGGAGATATCCTACTGCTGGAAAAACAATACGTCGAAACTCGTCCATCTTTATCAGCAGGGTTGCGGTCGGGTTCGCTTTCCCAAAGTCGATCACGCGGAATATCCCGAGGCTGTCCTGATCAACACCGCCGGCGGTCTGACAGGCGGGGATCATATGGCCTATCAGGTTACACTGGAATCGGGTGCGGGCCTCACGATTTCCGGGCAGGCCGCAGAGAAGATTTATAAATCGGTCGGAAACACGGCGGTGATTGACGCAGAAATGCAAATTGGCGCCGGGGCGACACTTGAATGGCTTCCGCAGGAAACCATCCTGTTTGACAAGAGCCGCTTCCGCCGACTGAATAAGGTAAATCTGGAAGCTGGAAGCCGTCTAATTGCGGTGGAGGCGACGGTATTTGGGCGGACAGCCTATGGAGAAACGCTCCATTCGGCGCGTATTCAGGATGGTTGGAAAATCTGGCGGGACGGCAAACTGATCTGGTTTGATCAGTTCAAGCTGGATGGGGACATCGATGTCGAGGCGGCGCGCCCTGCGGTTCTTGCGGGGGCAAAAGGGATCGCGACTATTCTGTTGGCAGATGATGCCGCATCGGCCTATCTCGAAACGGCGCAAACCCTCGCGCGGAATTCCGGAGTAAGGGCGGCGGTCACCTGCAGGGATGAGCTGATCATTATGCGGGTGCTGGCTGAAACAGGGTATGATCTTCGTCGGGCCGTTGCCCGGATATTGACGCAGTTGAGATCGACGTTGGCAGGGCACCCTGTCGCGCTGCCAAAAGTATGGGAAAATCAATAAAAGGGGCGGAGAATGCAATTCACACCACGGGAGAAGGATAAATTGCTGGTCTCGCTGGCGGCCATGGTGGCACGTGAGCGGCTGGCGCGCGGCGTAAAACTCAATTATCCCGAAGCTATCGCCTTGATAACCGACTATGTGGTCGAGGGGGCGCGGGATGGAAAATCCGTCGCTACCTTGATGAGCGAAGGCGGTACCGTCGTCGGTCAGGATCAGGTTATGGATGGGATCGCCGACATGATCCATGAAGTTCAGGTCGAAGCCACTTTCCCTGACGGCACCAAGCTTGTCACCGTCCATGATCCCATTCGATAAGGAGCCCGTTATGAAACCAGGAGAAATTATCCCGGCTGAGGGAAATATCGAGTTGAACGCGGGACGCCAGTCGATGACCCTGACGGTGTCGAATACAGGGGACCGCCCTGTTCAGGTGGGCAGCCATTTTCATTTCGCGGAAACTAATCCTGGACTTGAATTCGATCGGGAGGCAGCAAAAGGATTTCGTCTTGATATTCCATCCGGAACGGCAATCCGTTTTGAACCGGGTCAGACACGGGATGTGAAGCTTGTCGCAATTTCGGGGGCACGAAAGATATACGGATTTAATCAGGCCGTTATGGGCCCGTTGGAAAAGGGAGAATAGAAATGGCGGTTACCTTTTCACGAGGCGCCTATGCCGGCATGTTTGGCCCGACGACAGGCGATAAAGTCCGTCTCGCTGATACCGAGCTGTTTATCGAGGTTGAAAAGGATTTCACCACATATGGTGAGGAGGTCAAGTTCGGGGGCGGCAAGGTAATCCGTGATGGCATGGGGCAGTCGCAGGTAACGCGAGCGGACGGCGCCGTCGATACGGTTATCACCAATGCCCTGATTATCGATCATTGGGGCATCGTCAAGGCCGATGTGGGTTTGCGGGACGGTAAAATCCATGCCATCGGCAAAGCCGGAAATCCGGATATCCAGTCTGACGTCGATATCATTATTGGCCCGTCCACAGAAGTGATTGCGGGGGAAGGAAAAATTCTGACGGCTGGCGCCCTTGATGTTCATATCCACTTCATTTGCCCCCAGCAGATTGATGATGCGCTCTACAGCGGAGTAACAACCATGATGGGCGGCGGCACGGGCCCGGCTACGGGGACGAACGCTACTACCTGCACCCCCGGTGCCTTTCATCTTGCCCGGATGATGCAGGCGGCCGAAGCATTTCCTATGAATCTCGGTTTCTTTGGAAAAGGAAATGCCAGCCTTCCCGAACCACTGGTAGAGCAGGTACAGGCCGGCGCCTGCGGCCTGAAACTGCATGAGGACTGGGGTACGACGCCGGCGGCGATTGACTGTTGCCTCGCCGTTGCCGACGATATGGATGTACAGGTCCTGATCCATACCGATACATTGAATGAGTCGGGCTTTGTCGAGAATACCGTGGCGGCGTTCAAGAAACGAACCATCCATGCCTTCCATACGGAAGGAGCAGGCGGCGGCCATGCGCCGGATATCATAAAGGTTGCGGGGGAGCCGAATGTTATTCCTTCATCAACCAACCCGACGCGCCCCTTCACGGTTAACACGATTGACGAACATCTCGACATGTTGATGGTTTGCCATCATCTGGATCCGAACATACCGGAGGACGTCGCTTTTGCGGAGAGCCGCATCCGGAAGGAAACCATTGCGGCAGAAGATATTCTTCATGATATGGGGGCCTTTTCCATTATTGCGTCGGACAGTCAGGCGATGGGTCGGGTCGGGGAAGTCTTGATCCGTACCTGGCAAACTGCGGACAAGATGAAGAAGCAACGTGGCCGCCTTGTTGACGAAACAGGGGATAACGATAATTTCCGCGTTAAACGATACATTGCGAAATACACCATTAACCCGGCCATTGCCCAAGGTATTGATCGTTATGTGGGCTCACTCGAGAAAGGAAAACTTGCTGACCTTGTCCTCTGGTCGCCTGCTTTCTTCGGGGTGAAACCGGATTTGGTGCTAAAATCCGGAACAATCGTCGCGGCCCCGATGGGTGATCCCAATGCGTCCATTCCAACGCCACAGCCTGTTCATTACCGTCCGATGTTCGGGGCCTTCGGTAAAAGCCTGACGGCAAGCTCGGTTACATTTGTAAGCGAAGCATCGCTGCAATATGACTTGAAAGGCGAGTTCGGGCTTGAGAGGGAGCTTCTACCGGTCAAGAATACCCGCTCCGGGATAGGCAAGTCATCAATGATCCATAACAGCGCAACGCCGAAAATCGATGTGGATCCGGAAACATATCTTGTTCATGCTGACGGTGAATTGCTCACCTGTGAACCCGCTTCGGAACTGCCGATGGCGCAACGTTATTTCATGTATTAGATCATGCTCCATTCTCACACCATATGTTCCAGGGATGACAAGTTCGAAGGCGATATCCTGGATACCATAACCCTCGATTTCGACAGCCGCAGGCGCCGCCGGATAAAACTGACGGCGGATGGCGGCATGGAATTTTTGCTTAACCTGCAGGAGGTCAAAACCTTGCGTGACGGCGATATTCTGCTGCTTGAGGATGGCTCGGGCATCAAGGTGCGGGCGAAGGACGAACCTGTCGCGGATATTCGCTCCCCGGACATTGCGCATCTCGTCCGTGTTGCATGGCATCTGGGTAATCGGCACCTTCCCACCGAACTGATGGCGGATCGGCTGCGCATCCGGCAGGACCATGTGATTGAGGATATGCTTGTCCGGCTTGGTGCGATTGTTGAACGTCTGGACGCGCCCTTCAATCCGGAAGGTGGTGCCTATGGTCATGGTGAGACGGAAGGTCATGATCACGGGCATGCACATGGGCACAGCCATGGATAATCGGGCACTCTTTCAACTGATGTCCTGGATGTCGCCTTCCTACCCGGTCGGCGCCTATACCTATAGTCACGGTATCGAATATGCGGTTGACGCAGGATTGTTGAGCAATGTTGAGGATCTGATTTCATGGATTGCCGATATCCTGGAACATGGCAGCGGGAAGTCCGACTGTATTCTGCTTGCCGCTGCGTACCGGGCGGCGCTCGACGGTGATGCAGGAACATTGAGAGATGTTGCGGAGACAGGCCATGCATTTGCGTCAACGAGCGAGATTTCGCTTGAAACTACGCAACAGGGCCGTGCCTTCATTAGTGTCACTTCTGACGTCGGGCCGCGGTCTGAGAACCTTGATGCGCTAAAGACACTTTGGTCCGGACCAATTGTTCACCCTGTTGCCATTGGTATCGCGGCGGCGGACTACTCCTTACCGCTTCAGGAAACGCTGACAGCCTATCTTCACGGATTTGTCTCAAATCTTGTGTCCGCGGCGGTGCGCGTCGTTCCGCTGGGTCAAACGGATGGACAGCGCGCGATTGCCTCTCTCGCGGATAAAACGGAACCTGTGATACGTTCCGCGATGGATGCAACAATAGATGACCTGGGCTCGGCAACCCTGATGGTTGACTGGTGCTCTTCCTTGCATGAAACACAATATACGAGGCTTTTCAGATCATGACATCAGCACATAACGGACCATTGCGTGTCGGAATTGGCGGGCCGGTTGGGTCCGGAAAAACGGCTCTTACAGATGCACTCTGCAAATTTCTGCGGGATAATCATAATATCGCTGTGATCACGAATGACATATACACCCGCGAGGATGCGGAGTTTCTGACACGTTCCGGGGCGCTCTCGCCGGATCGGATTGTCGGTGTCGAGACGGGCGGTTGTCCGCATACCGCTATCCGGGAGGATGCGTCGATTAACCTTGCCGCTGTCGCAGATATATCAGAGAAATTTGCTGGGCTGGAGTTGATTCTCATTGAATCCGGCGGGGATAATCTTGCCGCCACCTTTAGCCCGGAGCTTGCGGATATCACGATATATGTCATTGACGTCTCTGCGGGAGATAAAATTCCCCGTAAGGGCGGCCCGGGAATCACACGCTCGGACCTCTTGGTCATCAACAAGATTGACCTTGCCCCCTACGTAGGTGCGGATTTGGGTGTGATGGATCGGGACTCAAGGAAAATGCGCGGAGACAGGCCATTCGTTTTCACCAATATCAAGGCAGGAAAAGGGGTGGCCGAGGTTGCCGGGTTTATTCTCGACAAGGGCGGCCTCTAAGCGAGACTGCTTTACGCGCATTGTGGTGCATGGGTGCCATAATGGTGCCATAGTCTGTTGTTACCAGCCGGATATCGTTTAAGTTCATTTCAAGTAGAGTTATTCGTAGGGGAAGATTATGGCCTGTCCTTTATGCGGCGGTGACGTCGAACGTCAAATTCGCACTTATGCAATCAATTACAAACATTTGCAAAGTCATGTCGATCTGCCGGGGCTTTATTGTACGAATTCCGAATGTGCAGAAGGCATGGTTGAGGAAAGCGCATGGGATGACGTTGCCCGGATCAAGGCCGAACTGAAAGCGGAGTTTCTCGGCGTTATGACACCGGAGAGAATTCGCGAAGTGCGCACCCATCTCAACCTCTCACAACGCCGTGCGGGTCAGATATTCGGCGGCGGTCCGAACGCCTTTCAAAAATATGAAACCGGCAAGGTTACGATTTCACAACCCATGAACAATCTTTTGCGCCTGGTTTCTAAATATCCGGAATTGATGGTCGAACTGCAGCGCTAAGGTTCGTGTCATCTTGTCCGATGACGGCTTAAGAAAATCATAGCCAAAAAGCTGATGTACAGTATTATTCCTTCTGTGAGTTGGAGGGAGTAACGCTTTACCAATGATGAAATTCTGGACCTCTATCTTTAAACCACGGGCCTGGATTGCAAAGTTGCTGTTGGTGCTTGTAATCGTCGGCTTTGTGGTTTTCGGCTATCTTGGGTACCTCCAACCCGTTCGCGAATTTCTGGATTCTGACAATCTTGCTTTTCACCTGGGGGAGATGCGCTTCTCCGTTTATCTGCTGGTGAAGGCAATCACGATCATCATCATTCTTTTTTGGCTGGTCGGCATTATCTCCGAGGTGCTGGAAAACCGGATCAAGTCCATAAAGCGCATCCGGGCAAGCAATCGGGCGCTGATTATCAAGGCGATCCAGATTGCGATTTACTTTTTTGCCTTCCTGCTTGTACTGGGTGTACTTGGGATCGATCTGACGGCGTTGACCGTCTTCAGCGGTGCCCTTGGTATTGGTATCGGCTTTGGCCTGCAGAAAATTGCCTCCAACTTTATCAGCGGGATCATTTTGCTCTTCGAAAAATCCGTTGAAGAGGGGGATTTAATCGAGCTTGGTGACGGGACCAGCGGCTTTGTCCGGGAAACCGGCGCGAGATACACGCGGATTGAAACCTTTAATGGTCATGAAACCATGGTTCCGAATGAGGATTTCATTACTAATCGCGTGACGAACTGGACGTTCAGCAATTCCCGCGGACGTGTTGATATTAACGTCGGCGTATCCTATGGCACGGACCTGGATTTTGCTGCTCGGCTCATTACCGAAGCGGCGCAAGAGCATCCGCGTTGCATGGAAACACCGGCCGCCGAATGCTTTCTCGTTGATTTCGCCGACAGCTCCGTAAATTTCACGCTCTATTTCTGGGTTGAGGATGTCGCCGAGGGCCGCATCCGTCCGCGCAGCGAAGTAATGTTTGCGATCTGGCGGAAGTTCAAGGAAAACGATATCGAGATTCCGTTCCCGCAGCGGGATCTGCACATCAAGAATTCGGAGACCCCGAAATGAGTAGCCCAATTCTGCTTGCCTATGACTTTGATGGCGAAGGTGGCGGACAATCGGTCAGTGACAAGGTTATTTCCCGTGAGCTGAAAAAGGAAAGCCTTGCATGGGTCCATCTCGATTTGGCTCATCCGGATACCAAACCTTGGCTGGATAAGGAAATTTCATATCTCGATCCTTTTGTCGTGGATGCGTTGCTGGCAGAAGAGACTCGTCCTCGCGTTGCGGAAATAGGCGATGGAGCATTGGTCATTCTAAGAGGTGTGAACCTGAACGAGAATGCGGACCCGGAAGATATGGTTTCCATTCGCCTATGGATTGATCAGGCCCGTATCATTAGTGTTCAGCGTCGTCAGTTAAAGGCGGTTCTGGATATTGAAGAGCGGATTAAGGTCAGCAAAGGACCCAAGGATGCGGGGCAGTTCATTAACATGCTGATTTCCAGGCTAAACGAGCGGATGGCGCCGGTGCTTCTGGAACTTGATGAAGAGACCGACAATGTCGAGGAAAAAATCCTCGAAAACCCGGATACAATATTTCGAGAGCAGATTATTGGAATCAGAAAAGAGGCGATTGTTCTACGTCGTTATATGGCCCCGCAAAAGGATGCGATCGGGCAGTTGCGCCTGTCGGAACTTAGATGGTTAGATACATCGCACAGACGTCATCTGCAGGAGAGTTATGATCATCTGACAAGATATGTGGAAGACCTCGATGCCATTCGCGAACGCGCTCAGATCGTGAAGGACGAATTGGCAAACATTATTGCGGACCGATTGAACAGAAATCTCTATGTCTTATCAGTTATAGCCGCGATCTTCCTGCCCCTTGGGTTCCTGACGGGTCTGCTAGGGATCAATGTCGGGGGTATTCCGGGCGTT
This sequence comes from Sneathiella sp., assembly GCA_002706985.1. GTDB lineage: Bacteria > Pseudomonadota > Alphaproteobacteria > Sneathiellales > Sneathiellaceae > Sneathiella. The sequence continues at coordinate 53,268 of PAKP01000044.1, forward strand.
GAAAATCCGCATGCTTTTTATATATTCTCCGGAATTCTTATGGTGCTTGTCGGGTTTCAGGTCTTGCTGTTCAAGAAACTCAAATGGTTTTAATCGGTATCGGTATCCTTATATCCGGGAAAGGGAACTCTGCATGACATCTGTCCTGCTGGCTGTTAATGGTACCTTGATGCGGGGTTTGGAATTGAACAGCAACCTGATTGCGGCGAAGGCGCAGTTCGTGAAGGAAGCACAAACGGCCGCCTGCTATCGCCTCTGGTCAATTGAGGACAGGCACCCGGCTATGCAGAAAGTTGCAACCGGCGGAAAGGCCATTGATCTTGAGATATGGGATGTGCCCTCCGGCGGTGTGGCGGCTATTCTTGATCAGGAGCCACCGGGGCTTTGCATCGGGAAGGTAGATCTGTCCGACGGAGAGATCGTCCTCGGTGTACTTGGCGAGGCCATGCTGTGTGATGGACAAAAAGAAATTACCGGGTATGGGGGCTGGCGTGCGTACTGTGCCGCGAAGGAAACCGGTACCGTGAAAGGAAGTGCATGATTGCGATAAGTAGCGCGTTTGATGGCGGTAACATCGAATGCGATAAAATCGATGATCCTTCAGATATTCAATTGCGTATCCGGCAGGATACAAATGCCGAATTTTTCCAGTGGTTTTACTTTCGCCTGAGTGGGGCGAAAGGATCTGACTGCGCTATGCGGTTGAAGAATGCGAAAGATGCATCCTATGTGCATGGCTGGGAAAATTATCGTGCTGTCGCGTCCTACGATCGGCAAAACTGGTTTCGAGTGGATACGACCTATCAGGATGGTGAATTGATAATCTCTCATAAGCCGGAATTTAACTCTGTCTATTATGCCTATTTCGCGCCCTATTCGATGGAGCGGCATGCGGACCTGATTGCACGCTCAACTCTGTTGCCAAGAGTGTCGCCATCCGTTTTGGGCAAGACCACCGATGGTCAGGATATGGACCTCCTTACAATCGGGGAAACAGGGAATGATAAAAAGAATTTCTGGCTGATTGCGCGCCAGCATCCTGGCGAGACGATGGCAGAATGGTGGATGGAGGGGTTCCTGGATCGTTTGCTGGACCCGCATGATGCCGTTTCCAGAGCGCTTCTTGCGGCGGCATGTTTTCATGTGGTGCCGAACATGAACCCGGACGGTAGCCGTCGCGGGAACTTGCGAACGAACGCGACCGGCGCCAATCTTAATCGGGAATGGCAGGAGCCGGCCATGGAGAGAAGCCCGGAAGTTTATCTGGTAAGGGAGAAAATGCGGGAGACCGGTGTCGACTTTTGCCTCGACGTTCATGGGGATGAAGGTTTGCCTCACAACTTCATAGCCGGTGCGCAAGGCATTCCGAGTTGGAATGCAGAAAAAGACAGATTGCTCACAGACTTCAAGCGCGGCTGGCAGCAAATCAACCCCGATTTCCAGATCCAGCACGGGTATCCTATTCCAAAGAAAGGTGCGGGAAATATGACGCTGTGCGTCAACCATGTCAGCGAGTATTTCGGTTGTCTTGCCATGACACTGGAAATGCCCTTCAAGGACACCGCCGACCGGCCCAATGCGACATATGGCTGGTCACCCGAACGGGCTCAAAAACTTGGCGCGTCCGTCCTTGATGTCATATTTCTTCTTATCGACCGCCTTCAAAGCGAAAATAAAAATTGAAGTTTATTTAAATTTGAGCTTCTCTTTACTTGATCTGATTCCGGTGATTACGCCGTTACTCAGTATTCGGGAGGGAAGACATGTTGGCCGAAAGATTTATCAAGTCATCGATTATATACATCATACTGGGAATGGCGCTGGGGATTTACATGGCGGCCTCACAAGACCATTCACAGATGCCAACACATGCACATCTTAATCTTTTGGGCTGGGTGACGATGGCGCTGATGGGGTTAATTTATAAAAACTGGCCGGCTGTCGCAGAGGCGAAGCTTGCGCCGCTTACATACTGGCTTGCCCATGCAACTGTGATTGGATTGACGCTTGGCGTTGGCCTTCTTTATGCCGGACTGCCGCAGTATGAGCCGATTGCGATTGTCGCGGCCTTTATCGCTGTTTTCAATATGGCGCTGTTCGGATTTCTTTTTTATAGGAACAGCTGAGAGCTATTCTTCATTGGCGGCTTCTGAGGACAAGGTCTGCCCGAGTGCGCTAGCGGTGTTGTCCAGCGCGGCAAGGCAATTATTGACACGTGTCTCTGGAATATAAACGGAAAAGCGGGTAATAAATTTCTTTTTGCCATTCTGTTCAACCTGATCAGATTTCAGCCGCACGATATTTGCATCGAAATCGATGAAGACTTCTGAGAGCCGTGCGAGAACTCCCGGCTGGTCCGGTCCTTCGCAATGGATATGGTGTGTCACCTCGGTCGGTGGCGTGTCGACATTGCCAAAAGAAAACCGGCGTACGTCAATGTCCGCATTTTCCATCCCGTCAAGGGAATGCAATTCATCGATAAGCGCTTTTTCCGAGAGGTCGGCCGGAATGTCTATCACGCTTGTGAACTCGCCGCCCTTTCCGAGTACGGCGAAGGTCGTATCCTCAAGGTTGATTCCTTTATCGAAAAGATGCCCTGTTACCAATGAAATCAGGCCTACACGGTCTTTCGAAAAAACGGACAGAAGTGCTTTGTAATCGGCCATGGCTTTTCCCGCGAGTTTCAGCGTTGGTTCATTATCTGTCGAAAAGCATTACAACCTAAATTCCCAATGGACAACTCATTTGCGTATGTTTTTCGGCATATTCAACAGGAAAATATTTCTATCGCGACGGCGAAGATAATTCCAATTTTTTCTGCCCAATAACCTTGCGTTAACGAAAATGCAGTAAGACTGGGGAGCTAATTGGCGGATTATCTGTCGAACTTCGCCCGCAATGGGGGAATTGCCAGAAAACGGCGGAAACAGAACTGGAGAACAAGAATGCTCATCGGTGATATCTTGCTGGCGCAAAATTTGGTGACGCCTGAGGATATAAAAATAGCACTGCATCGGCAGAAAGAAAATGGCGGGCGCCTTGGTGACAACCTTGTCGCGCTTGGCGCTTTGACCCAGGATCAGCTCGACCGGGCCATCTATGAGGCACCGCGTGCCCCTAAAACCATTGAGGAAACCGGTATTCCGCAATCCAATCTGCTGCGTATTCTATTCAAGCTGATGTATGTCAACAGTCTGGAAACTGCCTCGGAACTATCTGGTGCAATCAAGTTGCCGATTGGTGTCGTAAACCGCCTTATTCAGGAAGCTGGTGATCGCAAGCTTCTGGAATCTTTGGGAAACACCGATCAATCAACCTTTTCGGAAACCCGTTATGTAATCACGGAAACCGGCAGGCGTTATGCGCTTGAGTCGTTGGAGCAGAACCAGTATGTCGGCCCTGCGCCTGTTTCCCTGCCAAGCTATCAGGCCCGGATCAACCAGCAGAAAATTACCAATGAGCGGGTCGAGCAGGAAAAGATTCAAAAAAGTTTTGAAAACCTCGTTATTACAGAAGATTTCGTGCGGCGTCTTGGCCCCGGGGTTAATGCCGGTAAAAGTATCCTTCTGTATGGACCTCCCGGTAATGGTAAGACGACAGTCGCCGAAAAGGTGGCTGAAATCTTTGCCAATGTTATTTACGTACCCTATTGCTTTGAGGTGGACGGTCAGATCATAAAGGTCTTTGATCCGGCAATTCACAAGCCGAAATTCGGCAGTGAGCATGAGAGAACCAAAAATTCCGGCCTTCGTCGAGAGGAGTTTGACGGGCGCTGGGTTCCCTGTGAACGGCCGGTTGTCATTACCGGTGGCGAACTTACCCTGGAAATGCTCGACCTCAGCTTTAATCCGCATGCAAAATACTATGAAGCACCGCTTCATGTGAAGGCCTCCAACGGAACCTTCATCATCGACGACTTTGGCCGACAGCTTGTCAGTCCGGAAGATCTGCTTAACCGCTGGATCGTGCCGTTGGAAAGCCGGATTGACTATCTGAAGCTGCATACCGGCAAGAGCTTCTCACTTCCGTTTGACGAACTGGTGATTTTCTCCACCAACTTGTCGCCGGATGACCTTATGGATCCAGCGTTCCTGCGTCGTATCCCGTACAAGCTGGAAACCGTCGGCCCATCCCGCGAGCAATATTCGCAAATCTTCAAAATGGTTGGCAGCTCGCGTGGTCTGGACATCACGGATGATATTCTCGACATCGTGGTTGAGGAGTTACAGGTGAATAACAGGTTCGAACTCGCCTGTTATCAGCCCAAGTTCATTGTCGATCAGATCATTGCGGCCTGTAAGTATCAGGGCGCTGATCCTTATGTCAGCAAGGAACTGGTTGTTGATGCATTGAAGAACCTCTATACAACCTCGGCCAAGGGCGCCGGTAAAACAGCGGCGAAAGCAGCTAACATCGATAACTCGAAGCCAACGGTTGCTGCTCTTTAGGGCGGTGGGGGTAAGTCGGGGATGCTCAGGTAAACTGTATGCGATTGCCGGGGAAGACCAACCGCACCGTCGAGATTATATCATCCCCCAGCCAGCTTTTTCGATTTACGACAAGGCAGGCGGTTGTCACCTCCAATTCCAGAAAATGATTGATCTCGGCGTTTGAGACGGCCGCCTGAATGCTATGGGTATGCGAGAGCAGCGCATATTTGCGGCTGATGTATGTGTCTGCGGTTACACGGCTGAAATCCATACTGAGATAGTCCGGCATAAACGCCGGATGAACATAGCGGTCCTCCAACATGACTGGAAGCCCATTCTCCCGATGCACAAAATAGGAGCGAAAGACCTCTTCTCCCGGTGCCATCGCTATCGTCGCGGCAACACCCTTCTCGATTGCTTCGGCCTGCAGAAAATGTATGTCACATTGATGGCGCCCATCGCGAGAATGGATGATGTCATCAATTTCCCGGATTTCAAGGATTTTTGGCTGCTTCTTCGGCGCGGCGACAAAGGTGCCGACGCCTTGAACACGCTCCAGATATCCCGCCTGGGTTAGTTCGCGCAGTGCCCTGTGTATGGTCATGCGGGAAATCCCCATCTCACGGACCAGCGTATGTTCAGACGGTAGCTGGAAATAGGCGGGCCACTCCCCGGATTCCATATTCTTCAATACATAGGCTTTGACCTGCTCATACAGAGGCTTTGGCGGCGTATAGGGGCGGGGGTTTTTTTGCGATTTAAAGTGGGGCATCGGCAAGGTCCGTCATTTTGTTGGCGTCTAAATGAGGACGATACACATTGCCCGGATGTGAATTTACGAACCAGATAATGGATATTTTTTGAAATTAGTACTTGAACGATCATTCCAAATAAATATATGATCCTTGTACCGATCACCTTCAACTATAAGAATATGTTGATGATCTGTGAATGGCCTGCCCCGATTTTCTGCGCCCCTCGGGGTGGGCCAGATTCGCTTTCCAACCTCCTGAAATCCCTTTTTACCCCTTGAATGAATTTACCTGACCGGTCATATAAACGGCAGAAGAATTTTTCTGAGATACAGGATGGGAAATGACAGATCATACACATGAATTTCAGGCAGAAGTCGCGAAACTCCTCGATATTGTGACGCACTCGCTCTATAGCGAAAAAGAAATTTTTCTGCGTGAACTGGTATCCAATGCCTCTGATGCCTGCGATCGGTTGCGCTATGAAGCGCTGACAAAACCTGACCTGATAAAAGATGATCCGGAATTTAAGATCATCATCACGATAGATGAAAAAGCCGGAACCCTGACGATTGAAGATAACGGTATCGGGATGTCGGAACAGGATATGGTGGAAAACCTGGGAACGATTGCCCGCTCCGGTACATCCCGCTTTTCCGAGGAGCTGACAGGGGATGCCAGCAAGGATGTCAAGCTGATCGGCCAGTTTGGCGTTGGTTTCTACTCCGCCTTCATGGTCGCAGACAAAGTTACGGTTACGAGCCTGAGAGCAGGAGAGACAGATGCGGCGGTTTGGTCCTCTGAAGGGCGCGGCACGTTCAAGATTGAACCTGGCACACGGAAGTCGCGCGGCACGACGATTGTCCTGCATATGCGTAAAGAGGCAAAAGAGTTTCTTGAACCGGCACGCCTTCGCCAGATTGTAAAGACCTATGCGGATCATATTGCGCTGCCGGTTATCCTGAAAGCATCCAGGGAAGGCGAGGAGGATGAAACGCTGAACAGCGCCAGCGCCCTTTGGACCCGGCCAAAGAATGAAATCACGAAAGAGCAATATACTGAATTCTATCATCATGTGGGGCAGGCGTTCGATACTCCTTGGCTGACGCTGCACAGCCGTGCGGAAGGGCGGATTGAGTATACCATGTTGCTGTTCGTGCCCGAGCAGCCACCATTCGATCTGTTCAATCCGGAACGCAAATCCCAACTGAAGCTTTATGTAAAACGGGTCTTCATTACCGATGACTGTGAGGAGCTTATCCCGGCCTACCTCCGGTTCCTGAGAGGGGTTGTCGATTCCGAAGACCTTCCGCTCAACGTCAGTCGTGAGATGCTGCAGCATAACCCTGTACTGCAGAAAATCCGGAGTGGCCTGATCAAGAAAGTTCTGGGAGAGCTTGAAAAGAAAGCGTCCAAGGATTCCGAGAATTACGCAAAATTCTGGGATAATTTCGGGGCGGTCCTCAAAGAAGGGATTTACGAAGACGCCGTGAATGGGGAGCGCATTCTGAAAATATCGCTGTTCAACAATACGGCGGGCGAAGCCAAGACAAATCTCGCTGACTATGTATCCCGCATGAAGGATGGGCAGGACGCTATCTACTATATAACCGGTGAAGATCTCGGCGCTCTGAAGTCCAGCCCCCAGTTGGAAGGCTTTGCGGCAAAGGGAATTGAAGTTCTGCTTCTGGCGGATGCCGTTGATAGTTTCTGGCTGAGCCGGATACATGAATTTGACGGCAAGCCGTTTAAGTCAGTAACGCGCGGTGCGGCAGAACTGGATAAATTCACCGATACTGAGGCGGAAGCAGAGGAAGAGTCAAAGCCGGAAGATGGCGAAATGGATAGCCTGATAGTTTTGTTCAAGACAGCGCTGGAAGGCAAGGTCAAGGACGTTCGGTCCTCTGTCCGCCTGACCGGAAGTCCGGTTTGCCTTGTCGCAGATGACGGGGATATGGATATCCATCTTGAAAAGCTGCTCAAGGCTCATAAACAGTTTGGCGCGGGAGAAAGCCTGCGCATTCTGGAGTTGAACCCGAAACATGCGTTGATCAAGAAACTGGCCGCAAGCAGCAAGAAAAATGGTGCCTCCGATGCCTTGAAAGACGCGGCCCTCTTGCTGCTGGATCAGGCGCATATCGTTGAAGGTGATCCGGTCGACGACCCCGTTGCCTTTTCCAAGCGAATGGCCGACTTCATGGCAGGCAGCATTTCGGTCTAGGGCCTATATCCTTTTTCCGCGATGACCATTTCCTCGTCCGGACGTATCGTTTTTATGGCGAGCGGCAGAAGAATCAAGAAAAGTATTGCCGCTGCCAGGAAAACCACCTGGTAATCGCGGAAGGTAGAAAAAAGGACGCTGCTGATCGCCATACCGACGGTTCCGCCAAGCATCTGCGCGGAAAGCACGATACCGCCGGCAAGTCCCTGATTTTCCAAGGGCACCTCGTTCATGACGGCCCGCATCGGGGGTACGAACAGAAACCCGAGACCGATCCCCCAGACGATCAATGCGGGGAAGAAATAGAGATAGCTGCCCATCTCTGCCGCAACCGCGATCCAGAAAAAAGAGATTATTGAGAGGGCGATGCCAAAGAATATCGGCTTTCGCGCGCCGAGACGATCCGCGAAATGTCCGGCCATTGGCGCACTGAGGGGGGCCGGTATGACGGCGGGCAAGAGCGCGATACCGGCCTCGATTGCTGTGAAGTTCAACTCATGCTGCAGATAAAGGGCACCGAAAATAAAGATGCTGATCTTGCTGAACTGAGCTGCGAAAACGACGAAATTACAGACGGCAAAACTCGCATTTGCAAAAAGATCAACTTCGATCAGCGGCTGCTTTGTACGTAGTTCGATCCGAACGAATAGTATCGCGGCAACAATGCCCACAGCGAACGGGATCCAGATAGTCGGGTTTAGCCAACCCCAGTCAGGGCCTTGCATCAGGGCAAAAACAATCAGGCCGAGCCCGGCGATCAGGCTGATCAGTCCGCCGAAATCGAAACGCGCAGCCTCAGCTATACGGGGGGGATTAATCCAGGCTTTCATTACCACCAGAGCAACGGCAATCACGATGGCCGGATTGATCCAGAAAATCCATCGCCAGGAGAGCGTTTCGACAAGAGCGCCACCGGCAAGTGGTCCCGAAATCAGGCCGATCGTGCCTATGGCGCCATACGCTCCAAGGGCCATTCCCCTTTCATTTTCCGGAAATACGATCGTGAGCATGGCCATGGAGGCCGGAAGTATAATGGCGGCACCGATACCCTGAACGCCCCGCATGATGATGAGCATCGTTCCATCGTTCATGAACCCGCAAAGCAGGGAGGCGATACCGAAGATAGAAATGCCGATTAGAAACAGGTTTCTAAGGCCGAGAATATCGCCCAATCGTCCACCTGCCGCAACAAGCCCGGCAAATACAAGGAGGTAGGCATTCACAACCCAGTGTGACGCAATCTCAGACATGCCTAGTTCTTCACGCAAAGTCGGCAGGGCGACACCCAGGATCGTTTCATCAAGCACTATAAGGGCAAGTACGCCGCCCATAGCGGCGAGAACCCACCAACGCCTGTTACTATCGTCTATCCCCCGCATTCGATCGATCCGGTCAATTAGAAATACAACTTATTATATTTTAAATTGTAAATTTTACAATCAACGCCAAATAGTCTGAGTAGAATTAACAACGGCTCTTTTTTACTATATGCAACAGTTGCGGAAAATCCCAGTTCTCATTTTTGCCCTGTTCGGCCTTTCCGCCTGCAGCGTTATCAATGATACGTTGCTGATGGAGGAGGTAAGTGACTTTTCGCGTGGCGTGGTCGAGCTGTCTGCAGTGATCGAAAGTGAGTTTGGATTGGCGGAGGAGCTCAATACGCTTGGTTTCATGGATAACTTGCAGTTCCAATTGGAACTCGGGGGACATCCTGAAACCTCCTATAAACCATTGTTTCAGGCTAAGGATATTGCAGCTAGAAAAAGCGTTCTGGCGGCGCTTGATGGCTATGCAGAGATGCTAGAGGCCGTTACTTCGGGTCAGTCAATCTCGTCTGTGTATACGAGTCTCTCAGGGGCGGTCGGAAATTTGAAATCTATGAGTTCCGATAATTTCAATATCGATCATTCACTATCACTTCTGAACTCGAACCAACTGGTGGTAGGCTTAAGTCTGTTTGATGAGCTTTTGATTCTACCTGATCGCGACAAGCGCTTGCTTCCTATTGTGCAGCAGGGAGATGAAACTCTAAAGAAAGCTGCAGTTCTTCTGTATTTTGACATTGGAGCCCCGGCGGACCAATCGAATAAATGTAGCTATACGGTCCCAAAAAACGATCTTGATGCCGATATGACCAGCCTGCGCTTATGTAAGGGTGGGCTTCGGGCCATTGTCAAGAACGCCATCGATTTCGATGCGAACATTTGGAATGACAAGCTGGCACAGACATCAAAAAGCAGCGTCGAGATCTCATCGGTGCGCAGAGATGCAATCAAGCGGGTTGTGAACATCCAGAAGTTCGGATTGGAATTCGATAAACTTCTTAATGAAACACAGATGACTTTAATCGCAATGGTTGCTGCTCACAAATCAATCAGCGAAACGCTTGAAGCTGCCGAAGGTATGAAGACAGTATCGCTCTCTGCGACCTTAAAGGGCGTTGTCTTCAAGGAAAAGCTAAGAGATCTCGTAAAATTGTTATCTGCGGTCAGGGAGGAACTTTCAAGTCTCGTCAATAGCTTCCCTGCAACGAAGAGCGTCCGGACAACCACCCTTATGTCCCAGAACACCGGAAATAAAAATGTCGACCAGCAATGAAGCAGCCCTCAAGAAATTACAGGACGCGTTGAACGCGTTGAACTCACAATCTGTGTCGGACTTGCCGTCCTCACAGCTTGCTAATCTTGAAAAAGGAAAAGCGGCTCTTTATGCAGAAATTCAGGCGTTGCAAGTGATGCAAATGGATGAACGTGACGCAGACTACACGACGCTGACAACGGAGTTTAAAAACGCCAAATCAGAGCTAATGAATTTATCAAACTGGATAGCGGAGCGCAAACAGAGGGATCAGGCCATATTTTCCATTCTCTCGAAAGGCGTGAGCCTTGCCCTGTCCCTACTTGCTTGACGACTTATCCATAATCCGGTCAATCGGGCGGCGGGTGACGCTGTACCCTGCCTCCTTCGGGATCAGCAGGAACTTGCCTTCATCCGTCACTTCCATTTTAGGCATAACTGAAAAGGTACCTGTTGCCTTGGCATTCGCGACGACCTCATCGCTGGAAGAAAACCGTCCTAGGACTTCAACGTTCATACGGGTAGGGAATATGACGGTATATTTCCCGTTATCGGCCTCTTCCAATACTTCGTTTGGACCAATCCAAACGGAATCCACGGATTCTCCCCCATCATGTACTGCGAGCTGGTGAGGGGGAGCCTTTGCAACAAAAAAATGAGTATTGAAGCGTTTGGGCATATGCGTCGGTGTAAGCCAATGAGCGAAATGGCCTAACAGGTCGGTCGCCAATTCCAAATTTTCTTCTCTGACCATGTCTAGGATGGGGATTTCGTCATTCTGGAGCGGGACCCTGTATTTTGCCGCAAGTTTTTCCAGCCGCTCATGCGTCACCAACTCGTTTGTCTCCCGATTACGGGCGAGGAGGATATTGGCTTCCTCAAAACTTTCTCGGATAGAGGCTATCTTGAAGCTGCGGAGTGGATCGTCGCCGCGTTCGCTTTCAGGAAGAAAGTCAATAAGGGCGGGGTCCGTATCACCCTCATCCACCTTGCCGCCCGGAAATACAAGCGCGCCGGAGGCAAAATCAATCTGATGATGGCGAACCACCATGAAAACTTCGATCTTGTCGGATTTGCCAACCCTGTCGCGGATAAGTAAAACGGTTGCGGCAGGTTTAAGGGGTACTTCTTTCTCGGTCATTTGGCACCATTCTTGTTATTTTTTGGAGCATTGTGCCCGAGAGTTGGGAGGGGATCAACAAAATGCTTCCTAAAGCTCGATTTCAAGTGCACCGAGGATGGGGCCATATATGCTTTGCTGAATTATCAACGCGCAGCCGTCACGTCCCTCCGCGCGCATTTCCGCAAGATCCAGCGAGATTTCCCGGGCGGATCCGTCCCAATCACCGAGGGAACGGATTTTGCGGACAATATTGTGATAGGTGATGATCTTGCCTGTATTTTCACCGCGTTGAATGTCTACATCCGCGACATGGTCTATATCCAGAAGCCACAGCGTCGCCTCTCCATCGCTTTTGG